>CAZNLT010000213.1:0-9096 GCA_964573705.1 uncultured Desulfobacterales bacterium | reverse complement strand
GGGGCAAAATAGATCACCGCCCGCTGGCCGCTGTCGATGAGTCCGAACCGGCGGTTGGCGTACTGAATCAGAAGCTGGCTCAAGAGAAACCGCTTCAGGGTCTCCCGGGCGACCCCCTGGCCCATGCCGAAGCTTCGGGTGACCGGGACCGGATAGAAGGAAAAGATCTCCGGCGAGGAGTTGTCGTTTAAAAAATGGCCCATGAGCCGCTCCCCGGTCGTTCGAACGGTGGGATGGACCTCGTCGAAGGCGCCGACGGCATCGGCCAGGGCCAGCTTGAGCAGGTAACTGACCGGCACCCGCACCTGGGCCTCCCCCTGAACAACCGGCGTGAATTTGCAGGCATCACTCCGTTCCGGACCGCACGCCAGGGCCTTATCCGCTTTCAAATCCCGGCTGAACACCCCTTCGGCGAACCGGCTCAACCGGGCAAGGGGAAACCGGACCCAGCTGTTTTCCCAGACCCGATCGGGATTGTCCTCGAGGTAGGCCCGAAGGTCATTCAGGAGCCGCCGGGAGGTATCCCCGGCCTCGGCTCGTTTCCGCAGGTTCTGAAAATAATTTGAGGCTTCGATGGTCAAGGGAAAATCGACCTGGTCCCGGTCGCCGATCACCACCGCCTGAAGCTCGTTTTCAGCCCCGGCGGTGGTGTCGTTGAGGGCAAAGGGAATCGCCTCCGCAAACAACTCCGGCGGGGCATGGGGTCCGGTCCCCAGGAGATCCAGAATCCGAGGCAGCTCCTCGGCCGCCCAGGTCTCGGGAGTCCACCGGTCTCCTTCCCCCCCGGACGGCGCCAGCATTCTAACCGCACTCATGAGGCCTCCTTCATCGTGAAGATTTCATGACCCTGAATTCCTTATTCCAACCCTTTTATCACTCGGGCTTTTCGGTCTTGATCATCGTTTCGGCCAATCCTGAATGATCGTCAGGCCGAAACGGTGATCATGGCCGGCTTTTCACTTCGATCGGCGGAATTGCCACCCGGAACCGCTTATTCCGCCGGTTGCTCCAGGGGAACACCATCGGAATCGGTTGAATGCCGTTTCCCCTCTGTTCCGGTGAAACCATGCATATAGCCGATTCCTATTAGGGGCATGCTAAGAACAGGTTAAAATTGGATTAAATATGAAAAGGAGACCTGAAAAATTTTCTTGAACTTATTGAAAGGGGACGATATGGGTTGCCTCTGTTGAAACCCATAAAAAACGGAAGAACCCCGAATGACACCGTCCGATTCAGCAAACCGAGCCCGATCGATTGAGGAAGCACTGGAACGAAAAATCCTTCACGGTCTGTCCCTTGAATGGGAAACTGCGCTGGTGTGGCTTTCGTCAGAATACCGCCGGGCCATGATCAAACCGATGTTCCGCCTGGAAACCATGTCCTCCCGGCTCGGGCACTGGTCCTCCGGAAAACGGGAAATCTGTCTGAACCGAGAGTTCGTTCTCAACCACCCCTGGGACAGTGTCCTGGAGGTGCTGCATCATGAAATGGCTCATCAGTTCACTCACCAGGTCTTTGGCGCCGATAACGAAAAACCCCACGGCCCCGCCTTTCAGCGGGCCTGCTCCCTGCTTCGGGCCAATCCCAGGGCATCGGACGATTACCCGCCCCTGCACGAAAGAATCGGAAAGCAGACCCTTCGGGAAGAAGACCGCATCCTGATCCGCATTCGAAAGCTGCTGGCGCTGGCCCAGAGCCGAAACCGGCATGAGGCGGAGGCGGCCATGATCAAGGCCCATCAGCTCATCGCCAAGCACAACATCGACCTTCTGGAGCATCACCGGGACCGGGATTTCGTGAGCGTCTTTTTAGGCGAATCGGCCCTGCGCCATTTTCGCGAGACCTACGCACTATCCGCTCTGATTCGGGAATATTATTTCGTGGAGGGGATCTGGATTCCGTCTTACGTGCTGGAGAAGGGAAAAATGGGCCGGGTTCTGGAGATCAGCGGCACCGCCCAGAATGTGCAGATGGCGGCCTATGTCCATGATTTCGTCCGCCATTACATCGACGGGCAGTGGAAATCCTACAACCGGAACAGGGGGCTTACCCGATACCGGAAAACCGATTTCGCCATCGGCATCATCGAAGGATTCCGTTCCAAACTGGCCGCCGAAATCCGCTCCGAGCAAGGGGCGCCGGGATCGAGTGCATTGGTGAAAATGGAAGATCCTCAGCTGATCCGATACATGGCCCACCGCTACCCTCGCACCACAACGTTGCGCCGGAACCCCCTGCACACCGATGCCGAGGTGCTCAAAGACGGCATTCAGATCGGGAAAAAGCTGGTCATTTCCCAGGGGATCACCGAAACCGGAGAGCGGGGAAAATACCTGCCTCAGGGCAAGAAATAAGGTCGTCTTGCCCGGACTTGCGGTCAGCGCAGGCCCTGCTCCAGATCCAACAGCCTCTGCTTGATGTCCAGCCCGCCGCCGTATCCGGTCAGTTTTCCGCTCTTGCCGATGACCCGATGGCAGGGGATCACGATGGGGATCGGGTTCCGCGCGTTGGCCATCCCCACGGCCCGGGAGGCGTTGGGCTGTCCGATTCGCCGGGCCAGCTCCCCGTAGGTGACGGTTTCGCCGTAGGGGACCTCCTGAAGCGCCTGAAGCACTCGCCCCTGAAACGGGGTCACCGCCGGAGAAAGCTGTAAATCGAAGTGTTTCCGTTTTCCTTCAAAATATTCGGTCAGCTGGCGGGCCGCTTCCGACAGGGCTTCGGCTTTTTCCTCCCAGTCCGCCTCGGGTTCATAGGTTTTTTTCCCGTTTGGAAAGCTGATCAGTTTCAGGCCGCCCTCATTTCCCGCCAGAAACAGCCGTCCGACGGGGCTGTCCAAATATCGGCAATACATTTCGTCACCTGGTTCGAACCTTCAAATTGATGTTTTTGCCAAAATTTTCCAATCATGAGCCTGCGATACCTCTTTTTCATCCGTATCATTTTCCCCGGGTTTCATCAAATCCTAACATGATGGCGGTAAAATCGGCTCTCCGGCGGCAGGCCGGTGATAATTATCCCAGAATCAGAAGCCACAGGAATATCATGACAGTCGGGAACACCGTACTAAAACCCGTTTTTTTCTCGGAATATATCCATCAGTTGATTTCACCCGAGGGCCTGGAAAAGCTCGAAAAGGCGGTCGGAAACCGTCATATCGGTGTGTTGAGCATTCAGATAGCCGATTTTTACACTTGGGTGGCGGCCCTCGGGGAAGAAACCGGGTTTCGTCTGTTGAAAATCTTAAAGCAGTGTATTCCGGTCCATTTCGACCGGTTTTTTCCTTCGGCATCCATTCTCCTTCTCGAAAACGGCAAGCTGAACGAAAACATGGTCTGGTTTGAGACGGCCGAGGAAGGAATCGCCGGTTTGGCGGACGCAAGCCTTCACTACCGCCCTCACCTCACCCGTATTTTTTCAGCTCGGACCTCGGATATAGTGAAAACGCCGCCGGATATTCGGGTGGGCCATGCCTGGATTTCCAAAAACCAACAGGCGGGATTCTACCGGCTCCTGTTCAAGGCCTTCTGCGATGCCCAGCGGATCGCCGGCCTTCCTATCCATCCGGCATACCCGAGCGATTCCCATACCTCTGCTTCCGAGAATCCGGCGCCGCCCCGGGAGTCGCTTCAGTCTTATCGAAAACCGGATGATCGGTTCGCCACGCCGATTCGCCAACTGATCCGCCCGGCGGTGACCGTTCCTCCCGACATGACCATCCGGGAGGTCCGGGAATCGCTCTCGGACCTGTCCCCCATGAGCTGTATCGTGGTTCTGGAGAAGCGCCGGCCGGTGGGGCTTCTGATGAATTATCACCTGGATCGGAAGCTGGGCACTCCTTACGGTGTTTCTCTCTATTACGACCGGGAAATTTCGCGCCTGATGGACCCCGCGCCCCTGATCGCCGAAATCACCGAAGCGGTGGAGGAGGTGGCCAAATATGCCATGAACCGGGAGTCTGAAAAACTCTACGACGATATTATCGTCACCGAAGAGGGCCGATTTGCGGGAACGATTTCAGTTCAGAAGATGCTGGATCACCTGGCCGAAATTCAGGTCAAAATCGCCATGGGGGCCAATCCGCTCACGGGGCTTCCCGGCAATGTGGCCATTGAACAGGAGATCACCCGCCGTACCGCGGCGAAACTGGCATCCAGCCTGATCTATATCGACCTGGACAATTTCAAGGTCTACAATGACGCCTACGGGTTCGACCACGGGGACCGCCTGATTCTGTTCACCGCCCGGCTTCTCAAGGAAGCGGTTCAGGTCGGCGGGTCTCCTGAAGACTTTATCGGCCATATCGGCGGAGACGATTTCATCATCATCGCCGACCAGAACACAAGCCCCGACATCGCCCGGATTATCACCGACCGGTTCGGGGGCAAGGCCCCCGAATTTTACAGCGAAGAAGACCGGGCCAGGGGGTTCATCATCGGCACCGGACGGGACGGGATCGAAAAGGAGTTCCCCTTCGTCTCCGTCTCCGTGGGTATCGTCGACTGCGCCTTTGAAAGCGGCATCAGCATGAACGAGCTGAGCCACCGGGTGGCGGCGGTTAAAAAATACGCCAAATCGATCCCGGGCAATGCCTATGTAAAAGACCGGCGATCGCCTCTCGGGCAGACCCCGAATTCGTCTACTGTCGAATAATATCCCCGGTGGAGTCGATCCTGAATTCTTCGGTTTCATCATTCGAGAGAAAGAAGATCACCGAATCGTCCCAATCATGGAAATCCCGGTCTTCATAAATACGAATATAATAGGCCCCGGCATCGATATCGTCGAAATCTTCGCAGATGTCGTCAAATTCGAAGACGTCGTCGAGGGTGAAGGAATCCATCACCCGGCCGTCCGATTCTCTGCGCAATTCCACCAGATAATCTTCATCATCGCCGTTGCAGACGAGTACCGTGCCTTCCCCGCTCGCCCCCCCGCCGATGATTCCGATCTCGCCCCCGAAATCGATAATCACCCGGGGATCGAAATTCGGGTCTTCGGAAACCAGAAAATCGGCTGAAAATCGCTCCATACCGGTCCCCTGCTCGCAGGCGACCGCATAATAGGCGCCGACGATAATGTCGCCCTCATCCCGACATCGGGGCGAATCGGTCGATCCGGCACCCAGAGACAGCGACACGGCCACCGCATCGTTTTGGACCCGGCGTAGCTCCAGATCATAGGCGACGGTGTCGAAATTGCAAAATTCCACCCGGCCGGTTTCGTTTTCATCCTCATCATCGTCCCCGCAACCGGTGAGAACCGGCATTCCGGCCAGCAGTGCCGCCGCCAAACAGATTCGTAATCCGTTCATACTGAAAACGCTTTTTTTCATTCGTCTTCTCCTTTCATTCAAAATGATATATTCCAATACCCCCCTGCGGGCTCTCATTTTTCAGGCCCGAACGGCAAAGAATATGGCAGATATCTTCTTCATCTCCAAGAGAAATTATTTCGGGGTGGCCGAACGCTGATCATGACCGGAATTTTTCTTTAGATTCCCACCCCGCTTGTGGTATATCCATAGGAAGATCATGGGATGTGACCGGGGGGAGATTTGAACGGGATGATGGACGAACCAACAAATTCCGGGAGACCCATGTATTTTCGAAAAAGCAGAGAAGAACTGATGGACACGCTGGAATCCTTGAAAATGGAGCACCAGGTGCTCCAGGACCGGTGTGCGGAAAGCGAATTCGAAAGAGAACGGCTGGTGCAGGCCCTGGCGGAGGCGGACCGATCTCTGGCCCGGGTCCGGAAAGGCCGGGAAAAAGCGGAGCGGGAAAACCATCGTTTGAACGATCGCTGTATCCGGCTGAATCGGGAGATCGAAGACCTGGAACGTAAATTGACGGAATCCCGGGAAAACTCCGGAATGGAGTATGCCCTGTTCAAAAGCTTCGTCGACAACGCCTCCCAGTGCATTCTTCTGATCGATACCGCCTATTCGGTCCAGTACGCCAATTCGGCCGCCCTGGAACTGCTCGGGCTTTCCGATGACCGCCCCGTCCTGGAACAGCGGTTCTTCGATTTTCTGGGATTCAAGGATACCCTGAAGCTGAAAGAAAGGATCGACCGGACCTTTCTCAAGGGGGATAAGCAAAAGGTCAAGGATATCACCTTTTATCCCCCGGACGGCGGGCCGTCGGTAAAACTCAGGTTTAAAATGTACCGGGTGCGGTACCGGGATAAACCCTCGATCAAACTCGAACTCAAATAGCAAACGATTACGCCCGATCCGCGCCTGAATACAAGATTTTACCCATTGGCAAGACATCCGGTTTCGAGTAGGCTGTCGCAGCAGTTCAGCGATGCGACTCAATACGCGGGATATACCCGCTCCTGAAGAGCGGGACGGAATTCAAAGGTGCCGAATACCCCATGCCGACCTTGTTCGACAATAGCTGGAGCGCGCTCCTGAGGCCCGGAGATGCGACCAATTTTTTCCTGAAAAGATGCCTGCGGCCGTTCCAATCGGAGGCCCCGGCCTATAGTACGGTAAACGCCTGGTGGATGGCTGAAATCTGCCGTGTACTCTACCGCCGGGGCCCGGATGAAATCGGTCCGCTGGCCCATCCGTTGACCCGAGGCCATATCCTCGGAAAAGTCAAGTTGAAGGAAGTCCGGTTTATCGACAAAGGGACCGCCCACTGCGCCATCATCCTTTCGGAAATCGATCCCGACAGGCCCTTCGCGGTCCTGGCCTTTCGCGGCACCACCGGGTTTGAGACCTGGTTGTCCAATTTGAATACGTTTCAGGTCCCCTGGATGGGCGACGGGCTGGTTCACAGCGGATTCAAAAAAGAGTTTTACAAACTCTGGAACGTGGTGGAAGGTCTTCTGTCGGAACTCCGCTGCCCGGTGTTCTATACCGGGCACAGCCTGGGCGGGGCCCTGGCCGTGATGGCCGCCTCCCTCGCACCCCCCCGGGCGGTCTATACCTTCGGCGCCCCCAAAGCGGGGGATGCGGTGTTCGCCAACTCCCTTCACAGAATCAGGATCTATCGGCTGATCAACAACCGGGACATCGTCCCCACCGTGCCGCCCTCACAGATCCCCTTCGATTTTTGCCATTGCGGGGAACTGCTGAGCTTTTTTACTAAAAACGGCCATTCCCAAGAAGAGCCTTCCCAACCTGAAGAATCGCCCTCTTTTCCGGAGACCCTGCGTCAGGTCACCAGCCAATTGCGCCGCCGCTTGCTGGACCCGCCCGATTTTCTAATCGATCACGCCCCGGTCAACTACACCGCCCACCTGGCCGAGGAACTCCTCAAGACGGATGAAAATGTTTGATTCCGGCGGAACCAGCAGGTAGGGATGATCCAACCCGTCCGCCTCTTCGGAAGACAGGTTTTCATATCCCCATTTCACGGCCGCCTCCCGCAGGTCCTCCGCCGGGCAGCGGGTCAGGGCCGAGGGGTGAACCGCCGCCAGAACAGCCGTTTTCCAAGGGATCAACACCCCCATCAGAATCATGAGGGAGACCAGAAAGAATACCGTGACCGATTCGATACGGACCGAAGCAAACCCCTTCATGTTTAACCTCCTTTTTGCAGGGAATTTGGATGTGGTACCCGTATCCTTATTTCAGATGCCTTCGGGAAACAATAGGACAGCGCTCGTAATCTGAATGGAAATTTACCTACTCCGGCGGTAGAGATTCGGCCGCCCCGCATTCAGGATATCCGCAATCGGCTACAGCCCCGATTTAATCACCAGGTCGGTGATGGGGCCCCTCGATTTATCCCCTTTCAGGACCAGATGGGCGAAAATCCGGTGGCCCTTGAATTTGTTCACGATCCAGTTGAGGCCGTTGTTTTCCATATTGAGGTAGGGATTGTCCACCTGGTGGATATCCCCCAGGCAGATGCACTTGACCCCTTCCCCCAGCCGGGAGAGCACCGCCCGGCATTCGGCCCGGGACATGTTCTGCATTTCGTCGATGATCACCACCGCGTTTTCGATGTTCATGCCGCGAACAAAGGTGAGCGGCAGTAGTTCAAACCGCTTGGGGTTGTAATGGGGCGGAATTTCATTGGCGTCGATAAAGACCCGGTTGGCCGGGCGCATTTTGTGGAGCTTCATCACCAGGTCGAGAATGTACCGTGTGTAGGGCTCCATCTTTTCGGACACCTTCCCGGGGAGATACCCGAGTTTCTGGCCGATTTCGATCATCGGTTTGACCATGTAGATCTTTTCATGGGTTTTGCGCTCCAGCACATGATAGAGGGCGGCGGCCAGGGCCAGAAAGCTCTTTCCGTATCCGGCGTCGCTCTGAATGGAGACGACATGAATCTCCGGATGGGTCATCAATTCAAGGGCCAGGTTCTGGTAAACATTCCGGGGGGTGACATTCCAGACCTTGTGCTGGTAATCGATGATCTTTTCTCCGTCGGGTGCGAAAAACACCGGTTTGCCCTGCTCCCATAAAAAGGCATTGGTGAAGGCCTCTTCCCGGGTCGGCACGAATCCGGTGTAATACTCGGCATCGGTTTTAAACGGCACCGATTCTTTGTAGGCCTCGCTTTTGATGCCGCGCAGATCGGCCTGAAGCTGAAAAAACCGGTCGTTGGTCACCAGAATCGGTTCATCCAGACCGCTCTGCCGAACCTCTTCCAGGATGAAATTGTCCACCAGATCGGCAAACGGCCGCGCGATCTCCCGGGGCGGAAGGACGGTAAACTGGTCGGGATGGTCGGACAGGGCTTCGATCACCTTGGCCACGATGTGGCCCAGCTTCGGGTTTTTCTTGAATTTGTCGAGTTCCAGCAACACATGATAGGGAATGTAGACGTTGTTCTCATTGCCGTTGCGGAGTTTAAACAGCGCGCCGGGGTCTTCCAGGAGAACGTTGGTATCCACCACGTAATGCTTGGCGTTTTGCATGTCACCTTCCTTGAGAAACCTTTAAAATGTGTGCCGTCATCGGCCCGACATGCCGGGCTCCGGAGACGATTCCCCGGATGCCTGTCGGGTATAAATCCATGCCCCCGCCACCGCGGTGAAGGGCGCCACCGTGACCAGCCCGAAACTGCCCACCAGGGTATAGAGCACCTCGGCCGCCACATAATTGAGGTTGAACAGATTGACCAGGGG
>CAZNLT010000212.1:0-9281 GCA_964573705.1 uncultured Desulfobacterales bacterium | reverse complement strand
GTCGAATATAGGAATTTTTGTTGTACTGGCTCAGGGCGTCGAACAGAGAGATTTTTTCCCCCTCGATGTCCAGATGGGCCCCGCCCTGGAGAAAGTCGATGCCGTGGGAGAGATTCAGGTCCAGCCGGGGCTTTACCGGCTTGACCTTGTAGGATTTGAGGCGTTCGGCCCCCAGCATCACGTACCGGGTGATCAGCTCGGGCAGGTCCTTGTGAATAAAGGGCCGGGCCAAGGCTTCCTGAATCACGAAGAGGTTGTCTTCAACGAAATAGTCGCCGGTCTTGTTCTGTTTTCGGTGTTTTTTGAGCAGGTGATCCACCTCCCCCAGGGCCTCGTACAGCGGCTCCTGGGAAACCTCGCGAACCACCATCTTTTTTTCCAGCTCATTCACGCCGACGATGCGGGTGACGTCGTAGTGGTCGAAAAAATCGGGCTCGAACCCGGCCAGGGAGGTGGAAATTCGCAGATACAGGGTTTTGTCTGAATCCACCTTTTCAAAGATCAGGGTGGGCCGGGCGGTTTTGGCCGGGCCGGTCTCTACCCGGTACTCCTCGTATTGGACCGAAATGTTCTGGAAATAGGAGAATAGAAGGGAAAGGTATTTTTCCAGGTTCTGGGGAAGAATCCGGGTTTCGAACAGCGGCAGATCGCTGTAATTTTCCCCCACCGGCTCGATGCGATACAGGGCGTCGCCGCACAGGGCATGGGTTTCGCTGACCAGCCGAGGGCGCCCGTCTCCGTTTTCCGGGTGAACCAGGCCGACTTCCGCCGTCATGTACTTGCGCTTCATGTCGATGCGAACGGCGACTCTGCCGTCTCCTTCCGCGAACCGGATGGGCGCCATCTCGGGGCCCACCAGGTTGTCGCACCGGGCCAGCTGCCAGGTCAGGTGCTCGTTTTCGGCCAGGTAGAGCCGGTCCGGGGCCGGTGCTCCCCAGTCGATGCGAAAACCCTTCTGGCGCCGAAGCCCGTCCAGCATTTTGAGGACGTCCCGGGTCGGGCCGCTGTAGCATTCATAGGGCGCCTCCACGGAATCCCCCCGGGCGTTCACCACCTCGATAAAGGCCCCGATCTCGTCGAAGTCGAGTTGGAAAAAAAGGGCTTCCGCCGGCCGGGTTCGATGGCGAATGGCCCGGTTTCGCTTCAGTTTATCGAAAATATCCGAATGATAGGGTTCGAGATGTTCTTCCATAAGGGTCTGAATCGGCCTCTGTAAAAAATGGTTAAAAAGTACCGGTCACAAAAGACCTCATTCTAACCATTTTCAGAAAAATGGCAAGGAGAAGAAAAACCCTTACGGAAACCCGGTTTCAGGATGTTGACAGAATAACCGATTTGTGCGTCAATTCCGGATCACATGCGCTTCAAAAACCCGAACATGGAGGGAATCATGCCGACCCGAACCGACCCGCTGGAACTGACCCGAACTCTGATACAGACCCAGACCGTCAATCCCCCCGGCCTGGAGCGGATCTGCTCCGATTACCTGGGCGGAATCCTGGAAACCGCCGGTTTTGCGGTTCGCTCTTATCAATCGGAACCCGACCGAACCAGTCTGATCGCCCGAAAAGGGGGCCGGGCCGATCAAAAACCGCTCTGTTTTCTGGGCCATACCGACACCGTGCCTCTGGGGTCGGAAAAATGGGAACGGGACCCCTTCGGCGGAGAAATTTCCGAGGGACGAATCTACGGCCGGGGGTCCAGCGACATGAAATCGGGGCTGGCGGCCATGGTGGCGGCGGCGGTGGAATTGGCCGACCGGCTGGACGGGACCGCGGGGCTGACCCTGCTGCTGGTGGCGGATGAGGAGACCGGCTGCACCGGGGCCGCCGATCTGGCCCGGCACCCCGATCTGCTGGAGACGGCCGGGGCCATGGTGGTGGGGGAACCCACCGGCAACATTCCCGGCGTGGGGCACAAGGGCGCCCTCTGGCTGGATGCCGCCTTTTCCGGCAGATCCGCCCACGGGTCCATGCCCGATAAAGGAGACAACGCCGTCTATAAGGCGGCCCGGGCGGTCACCGCCCTGGAAAGCTTCCGGTTCGGGATCGATCCGCACCCCTTTCTGGGCGGGCCCACCCTCAACGTGGGCACTATCACCGGCGGGACCAATATCAATTCGGTGCCGGACCGGGCGGTCGTCGGCATCGATATGCGTACCATTCCGGATCAGGATCATGGAAACCTGTTCCGGCAAATCCATACCCTTTTGGGACCGGGTGCGGAATTGTTCAAGCGAATTTCCGTGGACGGGATCTGGACCGATCCGGAACATCCCTGGGTTCGGGAGGTCATCGACCTGACGGCGCAGGTCCTCGGACAGAGGCCGGAAGCCGGGGCCTTGCCCTATTTCACCGACGCCGGCATTCTCACCCCCGCTTACGGCGGCGTCCCCACCCTGATCCTGGGGCCCGGCGAACCCGGCCAGGCCCACCAGACCAATGAATACTGCCGGTTGGACCGCATCGAACAGGCGACGGAAATTTATCTTGAAATCGCCCGACGGTGGTGCGGAATCTGAGTTATTTCCTGAATTCTGAAAAGGTACTCAGTCGTAATGAACGGTATCGCCGTGGCGGAAATCGATCAGCCGGTCCGATAGCCCCGCCTTACCCATGGCCCGGCGAATATCCTGATAGGGAAAATGGACCGGTTCGTCGCCCAGGCGAAAGGTGCCCCAGTGAACGACCGTCATATGCCGGGCTTTGAGTTCCCGGAACGCCCGCACCGTTTCCTCCGGATTCATGTGGCTGGAGGCCATGAACCACCGGGGTTCGTATGCGCCCAAATTAAAAATAGCCAGGTCGATGTCGAACATTTGGCCGATCTGCTCGAACCCGTCGAAATACCCGGTGTCCCCGGACAAGTAAATGGTGGGGCCGCTGCGGGTCTTGATCAGGTAAGATCCCCAGAGGGAGGTGTCGGGGCCGACAAAAGGATTGCGCATGGTCCAGTGATTGCAGGGAAGAAAGGTGATCTCCATGCCGTCGGCACGATAGGTATCGAACCAGTCCATCCGGTCCCGGTTGGTCATTTTCAAGTCCTGAAAAATATCATCGTACCCCAAGGGGCTGATAAGGTGGGTGTTCGGGTCGAATACCCGAAGGGAATCCTTATCGATGTGGTCGTAATGGCCGTGGGTGATCAGGATGTGGTCGGGCCGCGGCAGATCGGCGGGCTCGAACCGAATGGGGGTGAAATCCCGAATGAACCAGAAGATTTTCCAGAAAACCGGGTCTATCAGTAAACTCGTGCCTTCGTCCCGAATCAGAACCGAGGCATGCTTGAGAAAGGTGACCGAAAGCCCTCGGTCCTCCCGCACCCTTTCCAGATTCAAGGTTACCGGCCGAACCGGCTCCGTTTCATAGTATTGCTTGAAATGATTCTTGGAAAGCTTCCACTGTATCACCCGCCATATGTCGCCCTTGGAAACGCTGGAAAAGGGATTTACAAAGCGGTCTGTACCGTGGTGCACCTTCCGTTCCGCCATTTCTTTGAGGGATCGGCCGTTCAGCGGAATGTATGCTTTTGCCTCAGAAGCCGCCCCGTCTCCGCCTTCCCGAGCACCCGAGGCGCAGGCCCCGAACAGCCCCGGAAAGGCGGTGGAGACCAGGCCGGCATAAATTCTTTGAATGAATCGTCGTCGCGTCATAATGCCACCTCTGAAGTCGACAAATGGTCAGCAATTGGGATGTCCATTAAGCTAACCATTCCTTCGGCCTTGGCAAAAGGACGCGCCGAACCCGCCACCGGATCAAGAGAGTAAATCAATTAAAAATGCCGCCTGGTATAAGTGCCGTTTTGGTAAACGGGCCTAAACGGAAAGCAGTGCGGATTCTTAAAAAGGCTCATCCCGAGACCGCCGCCCACAACAGGCGCACCAGGAAAAAGGCCAGCAGGCAGGTGAGAAAGATCACCAGGATCAGGGCTGCGATGAGTCCTCCCACAAACCACCGACTCTGTTTCACGGTATGGTGGGCGGCCTGGTCGTATTCTTTCATCAGTCGCACATTTCGGGCGTTGGCTTTCCAGGTGAAATCGAAAATATCCCCGACCACCGGGACGGCCCCGATCAGCGAATCCAGAATGATGTTCCAGGCCATCCGCACCAGCACCGATTTGGGCAGTCGGGCCCGGGCCCCCTCCGCAAGGATATACATCGACAGCAGGGCGCCGGTGGCGTCTCCGATTCCGGGGATGAGCCCGATCAGGCCGTCTGCACCGATCCGGTAGTTGATGCCGGGGATTTTTATGGAATTGTCGAGAAACCAGGCCATTCGGTCCAGCCGTTGAAGCGGAATTTTTTGTCCTTCAGGTGTCATCGATCGATTCTCCTTTCTCGGTCATTATTCCCTGAATTTCAAAGGTTTAGAATAGAGGAAAGGATGTATTCACCGTTCGAATTCAGGGTATTTGATTCTCCCTGTTGCGATCGCCGGGGCGCCTTCTGAGAAGCCGGATTATGATCTTACATGATTTCGCTTTGAGGTATACGGTTTTTAGCGTATTGCCCCGAATCTTGTAATTGGTTATTGTGACTCGAGGAACATGGAACCACGAACTGAGAAGACGATACACCGTTCCGGTTTTTTCAATTTATCGAAGAGTAGAAAGCCCCTTGTCGAATCACACCGCCGCCCACCGGGCCGCAGAGCTTGAAAAATATGCCCGAAAAGCATCGGCTTTCGTGAAAGCCCCCTGAACATGGTTTAAAATCGGAGCGTCTCATGATAATGGAAACCCTGTCTTCGGTAGACCGATAAACGATTCGAAAACAGGTTTCTTTGGAACCATTCACCGGAAAAGGGATGATTGTCATGAGGCGCAAAACGGACTTGGCGGCGAAGGTAATACTGATCTGTATCTGTATCACGATGTTCACCCGACCGGTATCGGGGGAACCGGGAAACCCCGAGGAGAACCGGTGGAGCTTTACGCCGGGGGAGTCCTGGCGCCTGTCGGCGGCGCCTCCCGAGAGGCTCTACTCGCCCTATCTGGCCGATCTGCGTCGCCCGACGCTGTCGATGACTTACATGCATCTGACCGATTCGGTGATTCCGGATGCGGGCAATGACCGTTTCGCTTTCATGCTGGGAGGGCAGTTCGGGCTCTTGCGGGCATATAACTCAGCCTTTTCGGGTTCGGCGTTTCAACTCGATATCTACGGGTCCTTCTACGGACAGTTCGATATCGACAGCAGCACCGACAATATCGGGTGGGACGGTTTTTACGGGGCGGTCCTTTCCTGGGCGAACGATGATGCGGGGCTTGCGGCACGGCTGGCATTGAATCACGACTCCAGCCACATCGGGGATGAGTTCATCGAAGAAACCGGCCGATTGAGACTCAACTACACCCGGGAGGAGATTGCAGGCGGTCTCAGCTATCACTTTAAAGACAAGTATCGAATCTATGGTGAGGCGGCCTATGCCCATCATGCGGGGAATAATGAATTTCAGGAGCCCTGGCGGGTTCAGGGAGGTGTGGAATACGAGACGGCGGACCGGTTATGGGGCGGACCGTTGGGCTTCTTCGCGGCCCTGGATCTCACCGCCTATGAAGAGAGCGACTGGGATCTCGATATTACCGCCCATATCGGCCTGACGGCCCCCTTTGAATATGCATTCCGAACCGCTCGACTGGGGCTGGTCTATCGCAAAGGACGGTCCCTGATCGGCGAGTTTTTCATGCACCGGGAAGAATGGCTGGGCCTGAGATGTACCATGGACTTATAGGCCGATACAGGATCGGCTGCGGAAGACACGACCAGCAGAAAAGGAGGAAAAGCGCATGAATAAACCGTTTGCACTCGCAGGGATGTTGGCCTGCCTGCTGGCATGGGCTGCACCCGGATTCGGCTTGGAGCCCAAAGAAGCGGAGAACCTGGTGTTCTATTTCGAGAACGACACCTTCGGCGGCACCGATGAAAATTACAGCAATGCGGTCAAGATCAGCTGGACATCCGAAGACATCGACGAATACACCAACGGATACGAACCCGGGGAGGTGCCGGTATTGGGCCGGTTCTGGAGCGGAGAGGGATATCAGCGGAATTTCGGTTTTTCCATCGGCCAGAACATCTACACCCCGGAAGACACCGACACCGAAGCGCTGGTGGAGGATGACCGCCCCTATGCCGGGCTGCTCTATCTCGCATTCGCCCTGCATCGGAAGACCCCGAAAATTCTGGATACCCTTGAGCTGACCCTCGGCGTGGTCGGACCGGCCTCCCTGGCAGAAGAGAGCCAGAAGCTGGTGCATGAGATTCTCGATATCGATTCACCGGAAGGCTGGGACAACCAGCTCGATAACGAACCCGGCATCGCGCTGACCTGGCAGCGAAGCTGGCGGGCGGTGGCCGACGGCGGGTCTTTTGGCTGGGGCTGGGACCTGATACCCCACTTCGGTGTCACCCTGGGAAATATTTCCACCTTTGCCAATGCCGGCTTCGGTCTTCGGTTCGGGTACAACGTCCCCCAGGATTTCGGCACCTCCCTGATCCGTCCGGCCGCAACGGTGCTGGCGCCGACGGCCGAATCGGACCCCCGGCTGAGTCAAAAGCGGGACTTCGGCATCGTCTGGTTCGTGCGGGCCGAAGGCCGGGGGGTGGCCTACGATGTCTTTCTGGACGGCAACACCTTTGAAGACAGCCACAGCGTCGATAAGGAGTATTTCGTGGCGGACCTTTCCGCCGGCATCTCCATCCTCTATAAATCCGTGAAACTGAGCTATGCCCAGGTCTACCGAACCGAAGCGTTCGAGGAGCAGGACGGCGGCCAGAACTTCGGCTCGGTGGCGCTGTCCATCACCTATTAGCGACGAGTGCTACCACCCTTCGGCCGCGGTCTCCGGGGTTTTCCTGGCCAGGAATTCCCGGAGACAGTCGATATGGCGGTTTTCCTCGGCGATGATTTTTTTCAGCTGATTCAGAGCTTCTTCCTCCTGAATAAAGGGCTGAAGCATTTCATAAAAGAGAATGGTGTCTTTTTCAAACTCGATGAAGACCCCGATCAACTCATCCAGAGAGGTGATCTCTTCGAAATTGACCTCCCGCAAAGAAAAACTCTCCTCCCCGATCATTTCTTCAAACATTTCCTTGTGCATTTCTTCGGAGATCGGATTCTCCGGCCGCTTACCCAAATTCGCTTTCAAGCCCTCGAACCACGCGGCGTGCTTTATTTCTTCCCGGCGGATCCATTCAAGCATCTCGATAAACTCGGGGTCCGATACCTTATCCATAGCCTGACGGTAGACTGTTTCGGCGTTCTGCTCCAGCCGAATCGCCATATCCAGTATTTCTTCCGCAGTAAACATGACGCCTCCTTTCCCTTTATCTTATAGCATGCAGCCCCAGAAAGTAAAGGGCCGCCGCCGCGACCAGGGCCAGGCACGGCACCCAGAGATACCGGTAGACCGGCCGGAGCGGGGTGTCGAAATAGCCGTTGGAAAGCAGCAGGCAGAGATGAAGCGGCGAGAGGAGCACCCCGGCGAACCCGCCCACCAAGGCCAGCATCATGTAGGAGAGGATCAGCTCTCCCTGGCCGTAAGTCTCCACCAGGGAGATCAGGATGGGAAAGGTGGCCCCCACAAAGGCGATGGTGATGCCGGCCACCCCGCCCACGATAAAGGGCAGCAAAACGGTGATGGGCGCCAGGGGGACCTGCCAGGCGATCAGCTCCCGGCTGATGGCTTCCACCGCCCCGCTCTGGTTGAGAATCCCCTGAAAAATCAGGATCCCCGCCACCATGTAGAACATGTGCAGCAGTTTGGGGTTTCGAAGAATCGACCAGCGCCGCTTCGCGGAAATGTGATTGGAGCGCCAGACCCGGGCGATGGCCACCAGGAGGGCCAGAATCAGGCCCAGTTCTTTGGACACCGTTTCGCCGTTTCCCGCCATCAGCCGGGTCAGGATCAATCCGGACCCGAGGCCCAGAATGATCACCGTCAGGATCGGTGAGAGCTCCCGCAGAAAGGGTCCGACCGGGGTTCGCTTGGACCGAATCCCGGCGGCGCCGGTCTCCTCCCGGTTCAGGGCTTCCCGAATCGGCCAGTAACCGGCGGCCGTGGCCACCACCGTGACCGGGAAGAGGCAGAGCACAAACACCCAGAGGTTGAGCCCTGCCATGGTGGTGGTCAGCAATACACCGGGGTAGAGGGGCCACCAGTATTCCCAGATGTGCCGAAACCAGTAGTTGACATAGCTGAGCTGGGCACCGGACAGGCCCCGGCGCTCCCCCAGGTCCTTGACCATGGGCGCGGAAAAGATGGCCCCGCCGGGCATCGGCAGCAGGCCGATAATGGCCGGAAAGATGATCAGCTTCAGCCCCGGATGACGGACCACCCCCTGAAACCGGTCCAGAAGCCGCTTCATCTGACCGGCCGCCTCCATGGAATGGCTCAGCACCAGGATCAGGCAGACCACGGCGGAGAGGGCCAGGGTTTTGGGGTGAAGCAGAGAGGTGAAGACCGCCTGAAGGATCTCCCAGGGATTCATTGCGAACAGCAGCCCCAGGACCACCGAACCGATGAGAAAGGCGCTCCCCAGGGAGAGCTTTTTTTGGATGCCGTAAAGGATTATAATGAATACCGCCAGAATGCGCAGCATGGCCGGAATATGGTTGAGAAACATGCATCCTCGATGTGGGTTGAGTCGAAAAGTTCCTGAAAGCGACCGCTTCTTGTAGCAGAATCGGGATACGTACACAAGACGGCAACTTTAGGGGGATTCGGACCCGACCCCGATGGCGTCCTTGCCCTTTTCCTTGACGTGAAACATGGCCTGGTCCGCCAGGGCCAGAATGGCCGAGAGGTCCGAGGCGTCTTCGGGAAAGGCGGCGATGCCGAAGCTGGCATGAAGATGAACGGAATGGCCCCGGCCGGCGAGGTAGACGGTTTCTTTCATTCGACGGCGGATCTCTTCGGCCTTTTCCCGGGCCTGATCTTTGTTTCGGCCCGGAAGCACCACCACGAACTCGTCCCCGCCGCTGGCCACCCCGAAGGCGGGTTCGGCCAGGCAGGCGGTGATGGTTTCCGCCACCTCTTTGAGCACCTGGCTGCCGTTGAGATGGCCGTAGGTGTCCACCACCCGCTTGAAATTGTCCATGTCCATGAAGATGAGCGAAAACGGGGTGTTTCCGGCCCGGCTCTCCACAATCAGGTCCTCCAGGGCCCGGTACAGGTGGCGGGTGTTGTACAGCCCGGTGAGGCTGTCATGGATAGCCAGGTGGCGGAACATTTCCCGGCTCCGCCGCAGTTCGTCCTCGGCCTGCTTTCGGGCGGTG
>CAZNLT010000211.1:0-9375 GCA_964573705.1 uncultured Desulfobacterales bacterium | reverse complement strand
AGGGGATCTACTATTTCGGCCGAATCCTGCGATACCGAGTGCCGATCTATACCGGCGCCGCCGTAAGTCGGGTGGACGGCGAAGGACGCGTGAAATCGATTCGACTGGTCCGTATCGACCGGAACGGAGACCTGATCCCGGGAACCGAAACCAATATCGAGGCCGACGCCGCGGCGGTCGGTTACGGTTTGATCCCCTGTACCGATCTGCCCAGGCTTTGCGGTTGCCGAGAGGTTTATGATAAGGCCTCCGGGTACCGGCGTACCCTGCGGAACAGCCGAATGGAGACCTCGGTGGACGGCATCTTTGTGGCCGGAGACGGAGGAACCGTCAAAGGGTATGCGGCCGCGGCCATGGAAGGAACCCTGGCCGCGGCCGCCGCCGCCCTTCAGTCGGGATTCGGCGGTGAAGCGGATTCCAAAACCGCCGCCCTTCAAAAGCGGTTGAAAAGGGCGAACCGGTTTGGCCGGGTCCTCGATCAACTCTCCAAACCTTCCCCGGGTCTTCTCCATCTGATCTCCGATGAAACGGTGATCTGCCGGTGCGAAGAGGTGCGGATGAATGACCTCCGGCAGGCGGCGGATGCAGGAGCCCGGGACATCCACGATCTCAAGCGGCGCACCCGCACCGGCATGGGCCAGTGTCAGGGGCGGTTTTGCGGGCAGGTGATTAATGAATTGCTGCGGGAGCTGTTGAACCGACCGGCCTCGGAATCATCCCGACGGGAGGTGTTCACCCCCCGAATTCCGGCCAAACCCTGCCTGCTGAAGGACCTCCTCGCCACCCCGGAATAATTCGATCCATCGGGCAGCTCCCTCGCTCTTCCTTTGACCCTTCTTCAGCGACAACCGCACTCAGCCTGTATTTATGGGACCGGATTTTGGGTCACCTGAAAGAGAGAAAAGCAGGAGCAGCCGAAATTCCCGCCGCGCAGGGAATCCAAGGAATCCCGTTTCATACGGCGCCGGTAATATCCGATCTTTCGGGAATCGACGGCTTATGCTTTTCTCCCCAGACGCAAAAAAGGGGCGATCCTTTCGGATGCCCCTTTCCCTAACACGCAAAAAGGGGCTGCCGGTGCGGCAGCCCCTTAGTTCATCGTTCAATGAACACGCATGGCTATCCCCCCGGCGTACATCCGTTCGGTCTAAAACCCGGTTTGAGACTTTCGGGTTGAATGTGAGGCAAGCATCTGTTTATCATGCGTCTTCTCCCTGTTCAGTTTGGCGGGGCTTGTATCATCTCGTTCCGATAAGATCAAGCCCCTTTATGAAATAATCCGCGGAACCGCCGTAAACGGCGGTTCCGCGGGGTTGTGATTGTGAGTTTTACAAGAGGTTGACGACCCGCTCAGCCAGCCCCTTTTCACCCAGGACCACATTGAGCCGGGCCTTTTCGGAGATCTTCTCCAAGACATCCAGCTCCCGCAACCGCATCAGGGTGGGGTTGTTTTCCAGGATCCGGGCGGTGTTGGCCCGGCTTCGCATGGCCGCGGTCTCCTCCCGACGGGTGATCAGATCGGCGTCCGCCTTCTTTTTGGCCTCGATCACCCGGTTCATTAATTCCTTCATTTCACCGGGCAGGATGACGTCCCGAATCCCCAGTCCGATCACCTCCAGGCCGAATTCGGAGGCCCGCTTGCGCAGGAGGGCCTCCAGTTCACCGGCCACCGTATCCTTATCGGACAGCAGGGTGTCCAGATCATAGGCCCCCACCACGGCCCGAACCGCCAACTGGGCTTCCCGGTAGATCGCCTGACGGCTGTCGTCCACCGCTTCAATCGACTTTCGGGCATGGGTCACCCGGTAGTTCACCACCGCGTTCATCCGCAGGGTCACCTTGTCGGCGGTCATGATCTCCTGGCCGGAGACATCCAGGACGATCTCCCGCATATCTACATGGTAGAGCTTCACCTTTCCCATCTGGTTCCAGAACAAGTACTGGCCCGGGCCGAATGTGTTCACATAAGCGCCGTCCCGGTAGAAGACCCCCGCAAATCCCTCCTGAATGAAGGAGACGTTCAGTTCGGCGAAGACCCCTTCGGACTTCAGGATCATGTTGATATCGGGGTGATCGAACCGCACCTGCCGGGCGTCCACGATTTCATACCGGATATCCCGCAGGGTGTTCCAGATCGCATACCGCCCCCGTCCCAGCACCCGGTCGAACCGCTCGTCGATCCAGACCAGAGCCCGCTGGTAATCCTTCAGGTCCAGCACCAGGGCGTCCTCCTGCAAAGCCCCGGAGCGGATGACGACATCCAGGTCCTCATGGACCAGCCAGGGGGCCCGCATGGAAACCACATCCACCCGGATCTTGTTGAAGGGATCGAAAAACCAGTGGCGTCCGGCATTCAGAATGCCTTTGAATTCCCGATCCCGAAACAGCAGTCCCTTTTCATAGGACCGCACCTTGATCTTCTTGAACACATACATGATTCCACTCCTTTTCTACAAGGTTTCGGGATGAGTGATCTTTGGGAGGCGGACCGTCCGGAACCATCCGGCCGGTCACGGGGCATCGCTTGAGCCGCCGCATGACCTCGGGACGGATTTTCGAACAAGGATCGAACATTTCCGAAGCCGGCCGAAGCCGAATTCCGGAATGCCGATAGATGCCCGAGATCCCCTTCCCGGGGTGCGCGGCGGCGGTATCCGCATGCCGCATGGCGCCCGGCCCCGATGTGTCTCGCCGAACCCGGCGGCGGCACCCGCCGTCGGGCTCGGGCCGAAGCCCGCTCACGATAGAAGATTCCACCGCCGAGTCTGTTGAAACGCGCCCGGAATGATCCGCCTCCCGCGGACCGTTTTTACAATGACCGTAATAGGGTCAGGGGGATTTTCAGTCCCCAATGGCTTTTGGTACGGGATTCGAACCCGCTACACCTGTGTCCACGCACAGTGCTCTATCCGATTGAGCTAACCAAACAGTGCCGATCGATGTCTTCGTCAGAATCCATGTTCGGTACACACCCGCCGGATTGTCGTTTTCAGAAAAAATGAATCCGATCAACGGCAAGCGCGCCGCTGGTCCCGACACGATCAGACGCCGCTTTCTATATCAATGATCGTGCCAACGAAAGCATTGACCGCAAGTATAAAATACAAATCACTATTTTTATTTCATTTTCAATTTCTAAAACCCTTTTCCACTTTTAGATTGACTTCCCGTGAATTTCAGATATTTTTATCCATAAAAATAATTTTGTATACTTTTGGATAAGCCTACCCGAGAAAACATGAAAACCAAACCGCTCGTGGTGATCGGACTGCTTGGGCCGACGCTGGACATGGGCAAGCGGGAATCCCGCTGGAATCGCTGGCGCCCGACCGTGGCCTTATGCCGGCACCCGGATCTGCCGGTGCATCGCTTCGACCTGCTGTATCAAAAGAAGTTCGGAAGCCTGCTCCACCGAGTAATCGAAGATATTCGAATAATATCCCCGAATACCGACATCATCCCGCATCCGGTGGCTATGAGTGATCCCTGGGATTTCGAAGAGGTCTACGGGGTGCTGCATGACTTTGCGACGGCCTATCCCTTTGATCCGGAAAAAGAGGAATACCTGATTCACATCACCACCGGCAGCCATGTGGCCCAGATCTGTCTGTTTCTGCTCTGCGAGTCCCGCCATTTTCCGGCCCGGCTGCTTCAGACCGGACCCGCATCCGGACGAGACCGAGACCCGGCCGGGGTTTACTCCATCATTGATCTGGATCTGTCCAAATACGACCGGATCGCCATGCGATTTCAGAAGGAACAACGGGACGACATCTCTTTCCTGAAATCCGGAATCGAAACCCGAAATCGGGCATTTAACACGCTGATCGAAGAGATCGAACGGGTAGCAGTCCGGTCTCGGGAGCCGATCCTGATCACCGGCCCCACCGGAGCGGGGAAATCCTTTCTGGCCCGGCGGATTTATGAATTAAAACGGTCCCGCAGGCAGCTCACCGGCATCTTTGCCGAAGTCAACTGCGCCACCCTGCGCGGGGATATGGCCATGTCCACCCTGTTCGGCCACCGAAAGGGAGCCTTCACCGGCGCGGTGGCGGACCGGGAGGGAATGCTGGGTGCAGCCCATGAGGGCATGGTGTTCCTGGATGAAGTGGGGGAATTGGGGATCGATGAACAATCCATGCTGCTGCGGGCGGTCGAGGAAAAACGATTTCTTCCCATGGGATCGGACCGGGAGGCGTGCAGCGATTTTCAGCTTATCTGCGGCGCCAACCGGAATCTTTTCGCTGAAACCGCCGGCGGCCGCTTCCGGTCGGATCTTCTGGCCCGAATCAATCTCTGGACCTTCGACATGCCGGGCCTCAAGGACCGGAGCGAGGACATCGCACCCAACCTCGAATTCGAACTGAATAAATTCGCGGAAAATAGCGGCATGCGGGTGAGCTTCAATAAAGAGGCCGGCCGGCGATTTCTCGAATTTGCGACTTCCGACGAGGCGGTTTGGAACGCCAATTTTCGGGACCTCAACGGCGCGGTGGTCCGCATGGCCACCCTGGCCCCGAACGGCCGCATCACCCTGAAGGAAGTGGACGCGGAAATCCGACGTTTGTGCGAACGCTGGCAGGGGGGAAAATTCGAAAAAGAATCTTCAAAGGCGGATGATCCGGTCACCCGAATTCTGGGACAAGACCGTGCCGCGGAACTGGATCGGTTCGATCGGGTCCAACTGGCCGAAGTAATCCGAGTGATTATGAAGACCCGGTCCCTGTCGGAGGCGGGACGGGCACTTTTTGCGGTCTCAAGAAAGGCCAAAAGACGGCCCAACGACGCGGACCGGCTTCGAAAATATTTGGATCGGTTCGGAATCGACTGGCGGAATATTGAATAGATGAAGCGGGCCTTGATCATCATTCCAGAAAAGCCTGAATAATGGGCAAGGCCGAAACGGTGATCATGGCCATAAAACGCAAACAGCGCGGGGATTACGCCCGGGCAAACGGATGAGACCGAAAGCGGGGCCGTAACCGATTATGACGGTGCTTCGAGCGGCGGTTTGCCCCCCTTTTCACGCAACCAATTGGCGGTCCCCAATACTTTTTTATGGGCCAGGATTTTCTTGATCAACACCCGTTTTCCGGGAAAATTGAGCATCGACAATCCGATCACCAGGGTCAGCAATCCCTGCCCCGGCAGCAGCAGCATGGCCAAACCCGCCAAAATCAAGAGGACCGCGATGATGTTTTTACCCACCAGATAGGTGCGGTCCCAGGCGGACCCGTGTTTGAAACTCCGAATGGAGGCGTCGGGTGAAGAGAGATAATCCCGAGGCATTTTAATAATAACAATAGGCAGCACGACGAGGCTGAGGGCAAAGATAAGAAGCGAAAAACTACCCAATATCCATAATAAGGTTTCATGGGCCTGGGCCCAGTCTGCTATCCACTCGATCATTTTCTGACTTCTCAAACCCCCTGTTTTTCCAAGTGTCCCGGTGTGGGTTTCATTTGTTCCACTCTCCTTTGAGTGGCGTAACCGATTCCGGGGTATTTAGCACGGTTCTCCATCGTGCGCCATAGGGTATAGCGGGTATTCCCCTTCCCCATCATGCAAGCGGCCGGCCGATTTCCCGGTCCGGATTACGTCTTTTTATGCGAATGTACACAAAATCCCTTATTGCCTGCCCCTCGAAATTCTGCTAATTTTACCATTCTTTTGAAGAAGTCAAAAGATTTCTTGCCCTTCATCTTTCTCTTTTTTCAGGATCCGAAGCAGACAAACTGGAATCCCGCTAATGGAACACCGCTAATGGAAGAACTCGGAAATCAGATGCACCTCAATGACGAATGGAAAAAAGTCGAGGGCGCCCCGTGGCCCCTGGGCGCCACCTGGGTGGAAGCGGAAAAAACCTATAATTTCGCGCTCTTTTCTCGCTTTGCCCAAAAAATCACTCTGCTCCTCTATACTGAAGAAGATACCGTAAACCCGGTGCATCAATACGAACTGAATCCCCTGATCAACAAGACCGGTTTGATCTGGCACTGCCTGGTGCCGAAAAATCAGCTTCGAGGGGCGACCCTTTACGCCTACCGGGTGACCGGCCCTTTCGATCGGAAGGCCGGCCACCGGTTCGATCCGGAAAAGGTGCTCCTGGATCCTTTTGCCGGATCGGTCTCCTTCCCGCCCGGCTTTGACCGGGACGCCGCCAAACAGCCGGGGCCGACCGACGGAAAGGCCGTGCTGGGGGTGCTCCCGGTCAAGCGGAAGCCGTTTGACTTGCCCGACAATCCCCCGCCCCGGCACGGGCATGATCTGATCGTCTATGAGCTCCATGTCAAGGGATTCACCGCCCGGTCCAATTCCGGCGTAGCCCCGGAAAAGCGGGGAACCTTCGCCGGATTGACGGAAAAGCTCCCCTACCTGATCGATCTGGGAATCACCGCGGTGGAGCTGCTGCCCATCCACCAGTTCGATCCCCAGGAAGGGTCCTACTGGGGCTATATGACCCTCAATTTCTTCTCTCCCCATGGCGGGTATTCCGCCGAAGACGACCCTGCCCGGGAATTCCGGGAAATGGTCAACGCCTTTCATGCCTCCGGAATCGAGGTCTGGCTGGACGTGGTCTACAACCACACCAGCGAAGCCGGCGACGACGGCCCCACCCACAGCTACCGGGGAATCGACAACCGCAGCTACTACCTCATGCGGGAAAACGGAGATTATATCAACGACACCGGGTGCGGAAACACCCTGAGCTGCGCCCATCCCAATGTGCGGGCACTGATTCTCTCCAGCCTCGACTACTGGGCCGTATCCATGGGGGTGGAC
This sequence comes from uncultured Desulfobacterales bacterium, assembly GCA_964573705.1. Taxonomy (GTDB): domain Bacteria; phylum Desulfobacterota; class Desulfobacteria; order Desulfobacterales; family Desulfococcaceae; genus JAABSQ01. The sequence goes on along the minus strand of CAZNLT010000211.1, from coordinate 2,592 downwards.
GGATTCCGGTTCGATCTGGCCTCCATTTTCGCCCGGGACCTGAGGGGTGCCGTCGACCTGGAAAACCCGCCGCTGATCTCCGAAATCGGACTGATGGGCTATCTGCACGACCGGCGTCTGGTGGCCGAAGCCTGGGACATCAACAGCAACCTTCTCGGCCAGAGCTTTCCGGGCATGCAGTGGCGGCAGTGGAACGGCAAATTCCGCGACGACATCCGGTCCTTTGTCCGGGGAGACACCGGGTATATCGGCGCCCTGATGCAGCGGCTGTACGGCAGTGACGACCTCTTCCCCGACGGCCCGGTCGAAGTCTATCGGCCCTACCAGAGCGTCAATTTCATCACGGCCCATGACGGATTCTGTCTGTATGACCTGGTCTCCTACAACGAAAAGCACAACCAGGCCAACGGCCATGACAACACCGACGGCACCGACGACAACCGAAGCTGGAACTGCGGATGGGAAGGGGACGAGGGGGTTCCCAAAGAAGTGATGGCCCTTCGCCGAAGGCAGATCAAAAACTTTTTCTGCCTGCTGATGCTCTCCAACGGCACCCCCATGTTCTGCGCCGGAGATGAGTTCATGAACACCCAGAAGGGAAACAACAACCCCTACAACCAGGACAACGAAATTACCTGGCTCGACTGGGACCTGCTCACAAAGAACCCCGACATGTTTCGGTTCTTCAAACGAATGATCGCCTTTCGCAAGAGCCGCCCGTCCATTGCCAGAAGCCGTTTCTGGCGGGAAGACATCCGGTGGTTCGGCACCGCCGGAGGGGTGGATCTGAATGACCATTCCCATACCCTGGCCTATCGGTTGAGCGGCGCATCCCTGAAGCAGGGGGACCTGTACGTGATGATCAATGGCTATCAAGAAGATCTGAAGTTTGAGATTCAGGAAGGGCGGAAAGAACAATGGCGGCGAATGGTGGATACCAGCCTTCCCGGCCCCGAGGATATTCTCCAGGACGAGGCCGGCGCACCGATTCAGGGGCTTCACTATACGGTCCGGTCTCGTTCGGTGGTAATTCTGGAAAAACCCTTTGAAAATCGACGGACGACGATTCCGTTTTTTTGATCCCAACCCATTCTACCCACCCCCTTTACGGGGTCCGGTGTGAATTGAAATCAAAGGAGACCCATGCTTGAAACCGGACCGTCATGGCGGGAATCGGAGTGGAGCTGACATTTCTGAAAATCATGGCCACCATTCGGGCCTTCTGCATCTTCTGTCTGCTAAACGCGGTGGTGGTGCTGCTGTTTTTGGCCGTTTTCGATGCGGACCGCCTCTGGGAGGCGCTGTCGATCATCCTCCTGGCCTTTATGGTCTCCGATTACCTCATCTCCCGGGAAAACCGGGCGAAAACCGCCGCCGCTCCCGAAGTAGGAGAAATGGAAGCGACCACGGCAATCGCAGAAATTGAGGGCGAAGAGATTCCCGCCGAAAAGGTGGAAAAGCCGCTTGCCGGCCGCATTTATGAACTGAAATCCCAAATCTATCAAATGAAGCGGAAGCGGTTGGACGAGATCATCTCCAAGCGGCTGGTTCAAAAGGAGGCGGAGCGGAAAGGGGTATCGGTCCAGGAGCTGGTGAATTCGGTAATGTCCGAACAGAAAAAGGAAAAAGACACCGGACCGGAACCCATGGAAACCCTGCCCGCCACCGACCAGGCCGAAGATGTACTCAAGGGGTATGCGGACACCCTTCGGGACCGCTACGACGTCAAGATCTATCTGGAGGAGCCCGATCTGCCTTATACGGAGGTGAGCCTGGAAGGCAGCCCGACCCAGGGCCCCGCCGATGCCGCCGTCACCGTAGTCGAATTTTCCGATTATCTCTGCCCCGCCTGCCGCCAGGCCCACGAGATCACAAAAGAGATCAAGGACCGGTATGCGGGCAAAATTCGATGGGTTTTCAAAGATTTCCCCTTGCCCGCCCACGAAGGCGCCGATTTCCTGGCGGCAGCGGCCCGGTGCGCCGATGACCAGGGAAAATTCCGGGAGTATCAGGACAAACTCTTCGCCGCCGAAGAACCACCGAATACCGACCAGCTGAAAGCCTTTGCCGAGGAACTGAATTTAAACCTGGATGATTTCACCCAATGCCTGGAAAAAGAAGCACACCTCTCTGAGGTGGAATCGGATGTGGAAGAAGCCAAGGAGACGGGAATCTCCGCCACCCCGACCTTCCTCATCAACGGCCGAATGCATACCGGAGCGCCTTCGGTGGAAGAGCTTAGTGAGATCATAGATGAGGAACTGGAGAGGGCGTCGGTATATTATTCTGCTGTTCCTGCTGCAATTTACATCCTATCCTGAACTATGGTCCGAGTGATTTCTCTTGATGGACATGGTTCCCATCACCACCCTGATGGAAATCACAGATGAAATCTGGAAAAAAAGACGCGGGACAGACTGATTGATGTTCCGTACAATCTGCCCGAAAATGAATCAGCAATAACCTGGTAGTCGGATGAACTCCAAGCTTGCTCTATACCTACCAGCATGATAAAAAAATAATTATTTGGAAAAACATTATCATCAGTAATGATGAAAACACATCCCTATCGACATTCATAACAAGGAACTT
>CAZNLT010000210.1:8042-9418 GCA_964573705.1 uncultured Desulfobacterales bacterium | reverse complement strand
ACCAGCATATCCCGGCCTTTTCAGGAACTCAAGCAGGTTTGCCGGAAGGACACCGTTGAACTACGATCACGCGGTCAGCACCAAAACCATTATCGGGCCTCGGGCGGCGCACCCGCTGGAAATCGAATCCCCCGTCTTCATTACCCATATGTCCTTCGGCGCCCTGTCCAGAGAGGCGACCCTCGCCCTGGCCAAAGGGAGCGCCGCCGTCAAAACGGCCATATGTTCCGGAGAAGGCGGGATTCTGCCCGAAGCCTTTGAAAGCGCCTACCGGTACATATTCGAGTATGTGCCCAATGAATACAGCGTCACCGAAGAGAATCTGAAACGGGCCGACGCGATTGAGATCAAGTTCGGGCAATCCGCTAAACCGGGAATGGGCGGCCACCTGCCGGCCGATAAGGTGACCAGAGAAATCGCCGAGATCAGAGGGTTCCCGCAAGGGACCGATATTTTCAGCCCGGCCCATTTCAAAGACATCCTCAGCCCCGAGGATCTGAAAAAGAAGGTGGCCTGGTTGAGAGAGATATCAGACGGAAAACCGATCGGGATCAAATTCGCGGCCGGCCATATCGAAGCGGACCTGGAGGTCGCCCTGTTTGCCCGGCCCGATTTTATCACCATCGACGGCAGGGCCGGGGCCACCGGGGCCGCTCCCAAATACGTCAAATCCGCGGCCTCCATACCCACCATATTTGCCGTATACCGCGCCCGCAAGTATTTGGATTCTCATGGCGCCGACGGAATATCCCTGATCGCCACCGGGGGCTTTCGGGTTTCACCGGATATCACGAAAGCCCTCGCCCTCGGGGCCGATGCCGTGGCGATCGGCACCTCCGCATTGATCGCCATGGGATGCCGCCAGTACCGGATTTGCAACACCGGCAAGTGCCCGGTGGGAATCACCAGCCATCATCCCGATTCAAACAAACAGCTGAACATCGATACGGCGGCGGCACGTCTTCAGAATTTTTTTACCGTAACCCGGGAGGAGCTGAAAGATTTTGCACGGATGACCGGGAATGATAATATCCACAAAATGTCCATTCAGGATTTATGCACGACCAACTCTGAAATATCTGAACATACGGATATAGAACATGTGTAGGCATTCAATTCAATCCGCATTCTCAACTTGCCTGCGCCTCAATCGATCGGCGCCATACCCTGATCGCAAACCCGAATCCGGCTTTTCATTTGCAATCGATGACCGAATGTTATTAAACAACTCATCAGCCGTATTCGGACGCCGACGGCCTGGAACGTTTGTCGGAATTGCATAAACCCGAAAGGAGACCCCGAAGGGGTATTGCAAGGCTATGAAGTCCTGACTCCGCCGGTGGGCCGGAACATCAGCGAAACCCTGCGGCAGCTCC
>CAZNLT010000210.1:0-7942 GCA_964573705.1 uncultured Desulfobacterales bacterium | reverse complement strand
GGCAGCTCCCACCCCGTAAAGCATCGGCAGTTTCTGTTTTCTCCGGTTTCTTTTTCGAGTCGGTTTTTATTTTTTCTCTTGCGGTTCTTCAGTTTTTTTCTGATACTCTTTTTTACTCGAAATACTCCTTTTCGGGACGTTCTTCGCATTCGACCGATTTTATAGAACTGCCAGAGATGCATCCTTTACCTTTGTGCTGTCTCCCGAAGACGCAAAAAAAGATCGATATCCTTTGGATCGGTGTTTTGATTTCTTTTTTTTGGCTATGGCTTACATTCAGATCGCCGCCCTTTGAATCGGTTATTTTGAATTAAGGAGAATTATTGATGCTGTCGATAATGACCAGACTCAAGGAAGAGACACAAGAATATCATTCAAGACTTGAATCATCCCCCTTTTTCCAAGCACTCATGGAGCATCGCCTTCCCCTGGAATGCTACGTCAATCAGCTCACGGCTTTGGCCGTTATCCACGGGATATTGGAAAATGAGATTGCGGCTTCGACGGACGAGGGGGTTCAGTCCGTCTGGGAAGAGGATTATAAAAAGCTTTCCCTTGTTCAGGAAGACCTTTCGTTTTTTAAGCCGAGAATCGTATCGGATACCGTCGCCTCCATTGAGGCCGCCCAGTCCATGGCGAAAAACATCCGCCTCATAGGTATTGAAAAATCGGTGGCTTTATTAGGCTATTTGTATGTCCTGGAAGGATCGACCCTGGGAAGCAGCATGCACCAGCCGGATATAACCGCTACATTCCATCTGGAGGGTTTGAATGGATGTCGCTATTATTCCAGCTACCTGAATGATGTACGGTCTCATTGGATTCGGTTTTCAGAAAAAATGAATGCCGCCCTGAACGATCCTTCATTATACACAACCATTATTGAGGCCGCCCATGAAGCGTTTGCCGGGCTCGAAAAACTTTATGAGTCTTTATACCCGCCTGATGAAGGCAAGAAAAGCCTTTATGTCACAAGGATCAACCCGGAAGCAGGTCATCATCCCATACCCGAGGATGGGCGTGAAATTCGGGCTGCACTCGAGGCCAGCCGTCGTGGCTGGGCCGAATTTCCATATTTCGAAAGACGATATGGCGAACGGGGCAGACGCTTTTCAGACAGTGACACCTGCTGGCTGGCAACCTTGGTCACCCTAAACCCGAAAGATCTTCAGAATCAGATTGCCTGGATCTGCAGAGTGCTTGCCGCACGAGGTATGCCGTCACTCATGATGGAATATACTCTGCGATTTTTGAAGGAAGAACTGGAAGATGCGTTACCCGAACGGGCGGAGAGATATGAAAAACTTCACATGTCGGCGGATACTCTCAGGCAAGCCAGGGAAAAACGGATACCCGAAAAACTGCTGCAAACCCTCTCGAACCAATTTGATCAACAGGTTGGTACTGAAATGGCCGACCCATATAGACACACAGGCAAACTGCTGGTTGCGGCGGTGGTCGATGAAAAAAACAGTATCGATGGGGCTGTAGAAGCACTGACAACATGGCTGACGGATGAAAAGCGGTTTTCAAACGAGTGGATTACCGCAGTCAACCAAACCATCAAAAAAGCCCGAAACGCGGCATCATAGAGAGGTTTGCCAAAACGACAGGCCGAAGGGAATAATTGCATGATCCAGGAAATCCTATACCAGAATTATCTGGAAGCGCTGCTCGCAGGAAGGCGTTTGGAATGCCGTGAAATGGTCCGACAACTGTTGGATGCCGAGGTAGCGGTCAAAATTCTGTACACCCACCTGTTTCAGAGAAGTCTGTATCGGGTCGGCAAACTATGGGAGCATAATCAGATCAGTGTCGCCAACGAGCATCTGGCCACTTCCATCACCGAAAGCCTGCTGAATCTGGTTTATCCCGCCCTGTTTACTACGGAACGTACCGGAAAAAGCGCATTGATTTCGTGTGGTGCGAACGAGTATCATCAGGTCGGGGGAAAAATGGTGGCGGATATTTTGGAACTGAACGGATGGGACGGCCACTTTCTCGGCGCCAATACGTCGCCTGAAGATCTGCTGAGTCACATCCAGGAGGTCCAACCTGATTTTGTGGGGCTCTCTTTGAGCATTTTATCCAACATAGATCATTTAAGGAGGAGTATCGAAGCCGTAAAAAGCGATTTTCCGAACATGGATATGCTGGTCGGAGGCCAGGCCTTCAGGTGGGGCGGTATCGATGCCCTCAAACGGTATTCGGGCGCCCAATTAATCCCGAGCTTGGACGAACTTGAAAAATTGATCCAAAAGAAGTGACATGGAAGCCTGTTCGCCCATCGAAAAGAAGATATGCTCGTATTTCGATAAAAAAGCTTCGGTGCTGTTTTTTATCCTCTCCAACGACGGACACATCATTCAAGCAAACGAATTTGTCGAAAAAACCACCGGCATGCATCCAGTGGGAAAAAATATTCGGGATCTAATCGTCGATTTCTCAGGCACCCTCGATCTGAACCGATGCTTTCAGGATACCGCCCGCGAGCACTTGCTCAACATCATCACCCTATCCGGCTTGCCGCAGACATTTTATTTCACATTTGAGCAAGTCTCTGACGCGATTCTAGCCTTCGGTCGACTGGATGTCGATGAACTGGAAACCATGCGCAAAGAGGTGTTTTCTTTGAACCAGGAATTGAACAACCTCATGCGCAAAATTCATAAAAAGAACGCTCAGCTGGAACGCCTCAACCAGGAAAAAAACCAGTTCCTCGGCATGGCGGCGCACGATCTTCGAAAGCCGATCGGACTGGTGATCACTTTTTCGGAATTTCTCAAAGAAGAGGCCGCCGCCGCACTGGATGATGAACAGATCGGTTTCCTGAATACCATCCACAATGCCGCCGATTTCATGAAACGGCTGGTGGATGATTTTTTGGATGTCAGCGCCATTGAAGCCGGAAAATTCGAGCTGGAAACCGAACCCTTTCGAATTCAGGATGTGCTCCGGCAAAGCCTTGCGCTGAATCAGCTACAAGCGGATATGAAAGGAGTTGAAATCCAAGTGGATTTCAAAGATAATCCGACGGCGGTAATGATGGATCCGCCGAAGATCGAACAAGCCATGACAAATCTGATTTCCAATGCCATAGAGCACTCGACCTTCGGTCATCGGGTCATCATTTCCGTTGACCGAAAGCAAAATTTTATGACTTTTTCAGTTCGTGATTCAGGACCGGGGATACCCCCCCAAGAATTGGACCGGCTTTTTAAGCCCTTTTCCATGACCAGCGTCAAAAAAACCGGCGGAGAAAAAAGTACGGGTCTGGGAATGCTGATTACCCGAAAAATCATTGAGGCACATAGAGGAGAGATATGGGTGGACAGTCGGCTTGGAGTAGGAACAACCTTCTTTTTTTCACTGCCGTTGGATGAAAAAACATGAGCGCGGGTATTCTTATTCTGGTTGTGGACGATGATCCGGACATGTGCTTTGCCGCCTCTCGCATCGTAAAATCAGCCGGTTATCGAGTGGTGAGCGCATCCACAGGCGCCGAATGCATGGAGATGGTTCAAAAACACAAACCGGATCTGATCCTTTTGGATGTCATCCTGCCGGATGCGGAAGGACCTGCGATCTGCAAAAAGATAAAAGCGGACCCGGACCTGAAGCCGCCGTTTGTGGTACTTCTATCCGGTGTGAAAACCGCATCCGATGATCAGGCCGAGGGGCTTGAGGCGGGGGCCGATGGGTACATCGCCAGACCGATTTCCAATCGCGAGCTGTTGGCCAGAGTGAACGCGATGGTGCGGATTATGAAAGCGGAACGAGAACGGGATCGGGTCATAGAAAAACTTCAGGAAGCCCTGTCCCGGGTTAAAGAATTGAGCGGCCTTCTGCCTATCTGCTCCTTCTGTAAAAAAATCCGGGATGATCAAGGATACTGGGAAGAGGTGGACGCCTATATTCGGGACCATTCAGAGGTTAACTTCAGCCACAGCGTTTGCCCCGCATGCGCTACAAAACACTATCCGGATCTTTTTGAGTGAAGGGATGGAAAAGAGATTGTTACAGGGAAGCGAACCGTAAGGCGCCTTCATTTCTGATTCGAAAGAATGGCTGATCGATGAATTGAAAGCCGGTAACTAGATTCTAAACAACTGAGAAATTATCAAGGCCGGACCCGGCTCTTTTTGTATGAAGGGACTGGTGCGGCGTGCGGTCCCAAAAAAGGGAGAGAATATGTTAGAGGTTACTTTCAAACAGCAATCCATGTGGTTATGGAATATATATAGGAATGATCTTCCTTACGGATTTATCACCAAAAGGGTGGATGCCTTTTTTATTCCGGTAATTCCCGATTACAATATGGGCTTCATTTCGGCTGAAATAGATAATATGGAGGATGCTCAGAAATGGGTGAAAGAAAGGATCGGGTGAACGGAACGGATGCATATCCGATGCGGTGGCAGAACTCCGCTTCGGAGTGATCTTTGATATACATTCATCTCTTAAAAACCCGATCACACCTCACCTCCCCTGTCCAACACATCCCGAACCATGCGGGCCATTGCGGATCTGAGCACCGGTTTTTTCAGGACGCCGCTCAGCCCGATGGACGCGGCTTTCTCCCGGGTGATCCGTTCACTGAACCCGGTGCAGAGGATCACCGGCAAACCGGGTCGGATGGAGTGTATTTTTCGGGTCAGTTGTTCTCCGGTCATGTCGGGCATGGCCATATCGGTGATCACCAGATCGAAGCCGTCCGGATGGTTTTTAAAGACCTCCAACGCTTCGACGCTGCTGGTTCGGCCGGTCACCTGATACCCGAGACGTTGAAGCATCTGGTCGGTTATGCGCACAATGACCTCCTCATCGTCAACCACCAGTACATGCTCATCTCCGCTGGGAAGGATGGCCTCCAACACCGCGGAATCATCGGCGGCATCGGATTCCTGTAAAGGAAAATAGACATGAAAGGCGGTGCCGCGGCCCGGTTCGCTGTAGACCTTGATATCGCCGCCGTGCTCTTTGACGATGCCGTACACGACCGCCAGGCCGAGTCCGGTGCCCTTGCCGGGCTCTTTGGTCGTAAAATAGGGCTCGAAGATTTTATCCCGTACCGCCGGTTCGATGCCGCACCCGGTATCCGAAACCGCTAATTCCGCATAGGGGCCTGCCTGAAGAAGACTGCCTTCCCAATCCTCTTCCTCGAAACGGGTCCGTTTCAATTGGATGGATATTCGCCCATTGTTCGGTTCCACGGCATGGTAGGCATTGGTCATCAGGTTCATAACCACCTGATGCAACTGGGTGGGGGAAGCGATGAGACCCCCGACATCCGGATCCATATCCAGGGTGAGATCGATATTGGAGGGAATCGTGGACCGTCCCAGTTTAACCACCTCTTTCAGGATGGGCTGAATCTGAACCGGCATCATCTCCTGTTCGGTCTGGCGGCTGAACGCCAGAATCTGTTTGACCAGATCGCCCCCTCTTCGGCCGGCCGTATAAATCTCCCGGGCGTTTTCATATTCCTGGCTGTCCGGAGGCAGGTCTTCCAGCAACATTTCAGCCATACCGATAATCGGGAACAGAAGGTTGTTGAAGTCATGGGCGATGCCGCCGGCCAGGCTTCCGACGGCTTCCATTTTCTGGGCTTGTTGAAGTCTTGCTTCGATCTTTTTAATCTCGGTCAAATCACGAAACACCGTCAGCTTGGATATGCTGCCGTTGCCATGATACAAAGGCGCGTTGGACACCAGGTACGTTTTTCCGTCTTGGGGGTCTTCCAGCTCGATGATTTCTTTGGCGCCTGCCATCACTTTTTCCCGGACGCACCAGGGACATTGTTCATCTTGATCGAACATCACCCGGTGGCAGGGTTCGCCCACCCCGTCCCGACCGATTTTTTGAATCATGGCCGGATTCATATATTCGATACGCAAATCAGCGGAACAGATGTAAATCGGATCATCCATCGCTTTTAAAATCGAGCTGTATTTGGCTTCGCTTTCCCGCAGATCATTTTCCATCTCCATGCGATTCACCCCGATCGCCACCAGGTGGGATACCGCCTCCATCACCTCGAGTTCCGGAGGACTGAACCGCGGCCTTGAGCGGGTGCCGAAGGACAAAGTGCCGATCAGGCGCTCATGCACAATCAGCGGGTGGCAGCAGTAGGCTTGGATGCCGAAGGATTTCACCAATTCCTTCTCGGGATCGGTGGTATTTTGGATATCTTCGGCAATGATCCTTCGCCGATACCTGGCCGCGGTCCCGGAGATGCCGATACCATAGCGCAGCCCTTCGATTTCTTGAGCTTCAGATTCAGAAATGCCGCCAAAGACCTCCAAATTCAGGACTTCTATTTTTTCATCGGCTGAAAAGTTGATAAAGGTCTGGCAATCCAGAAAAGTCATGACTTGTTCGCAGACGGATTGCACCAGGTTCCGTGGGTCCCCGCTTTGCAGTAGCCGGGCCGCAGTGCTTGACAGCAGTTCATTCCGACGGGCATTCCATTTTTGGATTTCTTCGGCCTGTTTCAGCTGAGTGATATCCGTAAAGACCACGATGCCGGCGATCACCTCTCCGTCGTCATTGACCACGGGCGCGGCATTGGCCCAGACCACGCGATCTTCATCCGGCCGGCGGATAATAAAATGCCTGCTGCACGCCTCGCCGAAACGGATGGCCCGAGTCAGGGGAACTTCGTCATCGGCAAAGGGTCTGCCGTCCACATGGAGTATCTGCCAGCTTTCCACGTACCGGTCGACGCCGACGCCGTTGACGATGTCTTCTTTCCTGGCGCCCCGAATGGCCAGGCCGGCTTCATTGACATACCGCAGCTTGCCGTCCGGCGCATCCGCAACGGCAATGCCGGCAGTGCTGCAATCCATGGCGGCCTTCAAAATGGCCTCGGTCTCTCGGTGTTCCTTGAAAGCTCGGACCTGTTCACTGATATCCTGAACCGCACCGAAGACTTTGGGGGTCTGGCCATAACCGCGCTCAATCACCCCGGTCATATGCACGTGGAGGATTTGGCCGTCCTTTCGGACGATGCGGTATTCCATCGGGGGCAGGTTCTTGTCACCGGATGCGACGGCATCTTCCATCCGCTGAATGACCGATACCCGGTCATCCGGGTGGATGATATCCTGTTTCATTTTTTTGAAATGCACTGTTTCGGATGCGGGGTATTTCAGCATTTCATACAGCGCATCCGACCAGGTCACCTCACCCGTGCCGACATTCCAGATGAAATCGCCCATTTTTGTAATCCGTTGGGCGGCGGTCAACCTTCTTTTGCTTTCCTCCAGGGCCGTCAGGGCTGCCCTGGCCCGGGCATGGTCTGAAAGAATTTTTCCGGCTAAGACGGTGGCCAGGGGAAAGAGCAACAGGACGGGAAAACCGATGTGTCGGATGACGGTCAAACCGGCTTGGCCCGGAAGGGTCAACATGAGAAGAATCATAACCAGGTGAACGGCAAGACCGAAAAGATAGAGTCGCCCTGAAGATATCCGCTTCAATTCATGATTCATACGGGCGTGCGCCAGCAAACCGATTCCGGCTGAGGAAAGGATCACCAGCGCACCGGTCACCATACCGGCTCCGCCGAGCCAGATTCGGCAGGCGACGGTCATCAGGACGGCGACTCCCGCGGCCGGGGGGCCGAAAAACAAGGCGCACAGCGCGACCATAATCGATCGGCCGTCGAAAATGATACCGGGGCCGAAGTGAAGGGGCCGGAGCATGCCGATCACCGCGACCGTACCGAAAAGCAGGCCCTGAAAAAAAACGCTTCGGCGGGTGCGCCGAGGCGAATGATTTTCAATGAATCCGGAGACGACCGTGAGCGCGATCAACAGCGACAGATTGACAATCAAATCGAGGTAGATCATACTGGAGTTTTCCGACGGGTTACCGGGCACATGAGTGGATTTCCTTTTCCTTTTCCGTTTGGTTGGTTCCGGTTTCTGTATTGATTAAACCG
>CAZNLT010000209.1:0-9455 GCA_964573705.1 uncultured Desulfobacterales bacterium | reverse complement strand
AATCAGACGCGTTGTCTTGAACTGGGATTATGGGGGATTTTTTGGATGGGCAGGATTTTTTTCCTGCTGTAATCCCCTGAATCCCTCGAATCCCCCATAACCCCAGTTCAGACAAGCAGTTCAGACAGCCCCGCCCGGCGCGAACGACTCCGGTCCATCTCCGCCGTGCGCGGGCCTCCGTCCCTCCGGCCCGCGACGGCTCCGTGGACCTCCGTCGCCGCGCCTCGCACCTTGCCTGCCAGCCTGTTTACTGACCTGGGGAGAGGGCGAGCCGGAACCCGCCGTTGTTGCCCCGGCGGGACGGGGTGCCGTAGCCGCGGTAGGCGGAGCGGCAGTACCCCGCGATGCTGCTCCACGAGCCGCCCCGAAGCACCCGGTCGGAGCCCGCTAATGGCCCCGCGGGGTCGATCACGCTCCCGGACGGATAATCCCCATACCAATCCGCACACCACTCCCAAACATTGCCGTGCATGTCATGGAGACCCCAGGCATTGGGTGCATTCAGACTGCCTACCGGAATCGTCCGGCTCCGGTCCTCCCCCTTTCCGCAACCCTCCAGCGGATAATCCCCGTTATAATTGGCCTGGTTCGTTGAGAGACACCGGCCATAGGTAAAGGGCGTCGTCGTCCCCGCTCTTGCCGCATACTCCCACTCCGCCTCGGTCGGCAGCCGGTACGTCTCCCCCTCCCGCCGGTTCAGCTTCTGTATGAACGCCTGCACATCATTCCAGGAAACCTTCTCCACCGGGCAGTCATCCCCGCAGTCTTTAAATCGGCTCGGGTTACTCCCCATCACCGCCTTCCACTGCCCCTGGGTCACCTCGGTCGTCCCCATGTAAAACCCCTTCGTCAGCGTCACCCGATGCTGCGTCTCGTCATCATCCCGTCCCGGCTCGTTCGACGGGCTGCCCATCATGAATTCACCCCGCGGAATATAGACAAACGCCATCCCCAACGAGTTGGTGAACCGGTCTCCCGGTCCGCCCCCGCATTGGAGGGCCATATCCAGATACTCATCCCTCCCCGGCCCCAGGCTCACCCATTGCGTGCGGGTTTCGCACCCGTCCGCCGACGCCTCCACCTCATACCGTCCGGGCGGCAGGTCCATGCCCTGTTCGAACACCGGGCGGATATTGAGAATCCGCACCCGGGCGTCTTCCGGATCGGTGTACACATACAGCCGGGACCGGTCCGGTTCTTTTTCTTTCAATGCCACATACAACCTTGCATGACGGCCCGGAGACACCTGTACGGGCCGCTGTTCGATCTCGAACCCCTCCTTTTCCACCCACAGCCGGTGTTCCCCGGGTTCGACCGGGACCTTGTCCACGGGGGTCATCCCGATGTCCCGGCCGTTGAGCCGCACCCGGGCCCCGGCGACGTTCGACCGGACCGATAGAAAAGACCGCACATCCGCCTCTTCGAGAATGAAGACAAAGTCGCCCCGGTCCAGGTCGATGTCCCGGATCTTGCCGTACTGGGGCGTCTGCTGCTGTTTGGAATAGTAGATCACCCGGTCGTGAAGGTGCATTCCCAGCTCCGTGCCGGTGATGTAACCGTCGCCGTCGAGGTCTCCCTCCCCTTCCAGGGCCCGGACGAATGCGGGGGTGAAGATGGACCGGGCCGGAACCTCCTCTCCCTCGCTGCCGGCGGTGATGAACTGGCGCACCGGCTTGGAGGTGTAGGCCGAAATATGGGGCGGAACATCGGGAAGCCCGCCCTTGGCCTCGAAAACCGTGCCCGAAAAGCACGAATCGAACAGAAACAGGGCGTGCCGGGCCTCGATGCGCCGGGCCCAGAGCATGACGTCGTCCATGGAGACCGCCTTTCGCAGAAACCCGAGCTCGTCTTTGCGCGGATCGGGCGCGTCCGTCGGCACGATATACCCCTTGCCTTTGTGTTCCCGGGTGTGGCCGTGGCCGGAAAAGAAAAAGAGGAGCCGGTTGTCGGGCATGAACCCGTGCCGGTTGATAAAATCGGTGTAGGCGCCCCGAAGCGCCCTGGCGTCGGGATCGAGCACCGTCTCCACGGCGAAGCCCTGGGCTTCGAGCCTTTCGGCCACCGTTTTCAGTTCTTGGGGAATGCTGAACAGAGACGCCCAGCCGTGGGTGTACCGGCTCACCCCCACCAGCAGGGCGTGACTCTCTCCGTACCCCCCCACCGTCTGGCCCGAAGGCGTGCGGATGACCTTCCGCTGAATCCCTTTCTGCTGCACCGACTCCGACACCCCCGGGGCGATCAGAATCACCAGAACCATGAGCATCCGTGCCGCGGAAAGCAGGCGCGTTTTTACCGATGATGTGTGACCCATTTTTTCAGACCTCCTCTCCTGGTCATTCATTGAGATATTTCAATCGACACCCGAGACTGACCCGGCCGGACGGTGGGTTTCTCCTCGTCCGGTACGGAATGCGGGTGTTCATTTTCAAAATTTTGTCGCCCGACGGCCGTGTTTTAGTCCTCCCCCCGGCCGCCGCCCACCGTTTTTCAACGGCGAACCCCTATTCCTATTGGACCGGACGCCCACCCTCATCTGCAGGGAACCCGGGAAGGGCGGTTCCGGAAGATGGATTATGCAATTTTTGTGCAAAATTTTCGGACCCGCTGTATCAGGCCGCATGCTGAAACACCGCCCGACTTTTTCTTCTATGCCCTTCACCGACGGCCGGTTCAAACAAAAGCAAAAAACCGTCGAAAAAATCAAGCAGAAATCCCGAGCCGGCCGTCAAATAAAAATAAAGGCCAACGGTAAATCAATTCATGAGGAGGACAGGATGATGACAATGAGTTCGGGATTATTTCACGTGACGGCAGCGGTCGGATGTCTTTTCTTGACGGTCCTGTGGCTGGAACTCTCCGGACTGATGCTCCTGTTTTTGGATGCCGACCGCGGGCCGCAAGGGGCGGGCGAGATACGAAAGCACCGGATCTTCCCCGGCGTCACCGCCGCCGTCACCCGGACCTCCCAGTGGATGGTCCGCGCCCATGACCGTGTTTTCCGGGGCACCTTCGGGCTGATCTTTCTGGGGAGCGTGCTCCTGACGAGTATCGCTATTCTGACGGGCCGCCTGCTCGAACAGGACGCGGCCGCCGGGGAGGCCATCGCCCGCACCCTGCCCTCTCTGCTGCCGTTCAGCGGCCATTTCTACCGAACCGAATTTCTGTATCCCTTCAACTACCTCTTCGACGCCCTGGCGGTGCGGGTGATGATCGGGTGCGCCGGACGCCTCGCCCGGCCGGACAAGGGCGCCGTCGCCGGCTTTTTCACCATGGCCGTGAATCTCTGTTTCGCCGGTCTGTTCGCCTTCATCACCATGTTCGGCATCAAAGCCCTCTCCTCCTACAACCGGGCTGAGGCCTACACCTTCACCATGATCCCCGAAGACCTGGCGCGGACCGCCGACACCTGGCGGGCCTTTTTCTCCGCCTTTACCGGCGACGGGTTCCACCGCGCCCTGGATTGGGATTCTTTTTTCTTCAGCATCACCACCCTGGCGCCCAGCCTCTTTTTCCTGACGGCGGTCGTGGTATTCGTCACCCTTTCATTGATGCGTCATCTGACCGCCCGGCTGGGGTGGGGCCGAAACCGCCGACCCGGCTCGGAATCTCCGTTTCCCGGGCACCCCGGGTTTGAAAATGTTCCCCACTCCGATCCGTGGCCTGCCTCGGAAAATCCTGCGCCGGCAGGGTCCTCTCCGGATCAGCCCGCAAGGAGACGGCCGGCCTGGGTATTGTGGAAACCGATCGCCCTGATCGCCGATTTTATAGCCATTCTGTTGAGATGCTTTTACCGAGTGCTTCGAAAAATCGGATTCCGCAGGCTCGGTCTGGCCGGCTTCGCCATGGTATTTTTAGCAGCGGCGGGGTTCGGATGGCTGTACCTGACCCTTCCGGGGGTGGATTCCCTTCAGACGATCACCTCTCATTCGAGCATCACCATCGATAAAACGGGCGACAATATCCAATTTATCGACATCAAAAAAAGCCTGCCGGTAGCCTACGACAGCCTGCCGCCCCATCTGACCGATGCACTGCTCACCATGGAAGACCGCCGCTTCATGGACCACCCGGGCTTCGACCTCCCGGGCATGGCCCGGGCCGCGGTGAAGATGGCCTTTACCGGACGGCTTCAGGGAGGCAGCTCCATCACCCAGCAGCTGGCCAAGAACATGATGCTCTCCGGCGACCGAACCCTTCTGAGAAAGGCCCGAGAGCTGGTCCTGGCGATAAAAATCGAGCAGCGCTACACCAAACCGGAGATCTTGGAGATGTACCTCAACCAGATCTACCTGGGACGGAACTGCTACGGCATCGAAACCGCCGCCCGGATGCATTTCGACAAACGGGCCAAGGATCTCAACCTGTATGAAAGCTGCATGATCGTCGGTTCGATCCCCAGCCCGGCCCGGCGGAATTATTCGGACCATCCGGATACCGCAAAAGAGCGGGCCGATCTCGTGCTGAATTCTCTGGTAGCGCAGGGGCATATTACTGCTGAAGATGCCCGGCAGGCCAGGCGGATCGGTGTACGGAAAGGCGGCAGACAACTCCGCTCCATCGAACACCGCTATTTTTTTGACTGGATCAGACCGCAGATTCAGAAGGTGTGCAAAGGCATCGACGGCACACTGACGGTCATCACGACCCTGAACCCGGAAATCCAGCTCTACGGTGAATTTACCGTCAAGAACCGGATCCGCTACGGGAGCATATCCGGCGACACCCAGACCGCCCTTCTGTCCATGGCCCCGGACGGGGCCGTGCGGGCGATGATCGGGGGCAGGGATTATGCAAAGAGCCAATACAACCGGGCGGTTCAGGCCAGGCGGCAGCCGGGATCTCTGTTCAAGGCGTTTGTCTATCTGGCGGCCCTGGAAGACGGTCGAGATCCGGAGGAGCCGTGGGTGTACGATTTTTCACCGATCGACGGCTGGCCCCGCAACTGGGATGACCGCTACTACGGATATATGTCGATGATTCAGGCCCTGAAAACCTCCCGGAATGCCGCAGCGGTATGGATGGCCCGCGAGGTGGGTCTGGACCGCGTGACCGAAACCGCCGCGCGGCTGGGCATCGGAACGAAAATGAAGGAAGAGCCCGCCCTGGCCCTGGGCACCAATGAGGTCACCATGATGGACATCACCCGGGCCTATGCGGCCTTCGCCAACGGCGGCCGAAAGGTGACGCCGTACGGCATCCTGCTGATCCGGAACCGGCGGGGGGACATCGTCTACCGGCATGCGGCCCCGGCCGGAAAAAGGGTGGTTCAGGAAGATCACCTGAAAGACATGAACCGCATGCTGTCGGCGGTGCTGACCGAAGGCGGCACCGGTGAGCGCGCCGTTTTCACCGGCCACCCCGACATCGCGGGCAAAAGCGGCACCACCCAGGACAACCGGGATGCATGGTTTCTCGGGTACTCCGCCCACCTGGTCACCGCCGTCTGGTTCGGACACGACAACCCCGCCCCCATGCCGAACATCTCCGGCTCCGGCGCCCCGGCCCTGGTCTGGCGGGATTTCAACCGAAGCGTGCACCAATATATGGGATTGCCGGATATGCCGTTGCCGGCAAGCGGGAAGGAAAAGCCAAAGTCGATTCCCGCGGATGTGCGGCTGGCGAACCGGTGAATGCGCAATCAGGATGGAAGTGGGACTTACGTTACTGTCTCCCGCTTCCATTCCGCGACATTCCGTTTTTCGGAATCGAAGTTGATGCCCATCAGGATGATCTTTTTTCCGCGCTGCCGGTATTTATCCGCATAGTTTTTGCGGTGTATCTGCCGCAGGGCGGCTGCTGCGCTCTGGTTGCACTTGAATTCGATGATATAGATCCGGTCATGAAATTCCATCACCAGATCGATCCGGCCTTCGCAGGTCAGCACTTCACTGTCGGCATTCACCCCCGAGCCGATGACCAGCAGATAAAAAATGGTGTGGAAATAGGCTTCATCCCGTCTGGTTTCCAGATTGAAGGGGATGGCGGCGAAGATGGCGCGGATGGTTTCGAAAAATTCCTCCAGTGATTCTTCCCGAAGGTATTTCGACAGGCGCAGAAACTGTGCGTATGAGCCGTTCGTATCGATAAAGGAGGTTACAAGCTGCTTCAGAAAGGAGGTTTTTACTTCCCTGTTCGGGTAATCGAAATGGTAGATATGATCTTCGACATCCTTGATGGTGATGTAGCCGGTTTGAAACAGAATCGCTTCTGGTTTCAGGTTTTCCGGTTCGTATGTGCCGAAAACTGCCTCATCGCTCTCAAGGTTTTCCAGCAGAGGGAGCGGATAATTGCGCTCCCGCAGGAGATTCACCAGAAAGGTCGGAGTTCCGGTTTCAAACCAGAAATTATGGAAGGATTTCTGCTTCAGGGCGGACATGACGGAAAAGGGATTGTACACCCGAACATCCTTTGGAGAAAAGCGGTAGCCGTTGTAATAGTCCGCAAGTCTGGTGATCATTTCCGTTTCCGGAATCCCGAGCTTTTCTCCCATGGCAAGAATATGCGGCCTGAAATACCGCACCAGTTCTTCCTGGGTATACCCCAGCATGTCGGCATGATCTTCCGTCATGGAAATATCTTCCAGGTTGTTCAGGTCGGAAAAGATGGACACCCGGCTGAACCTGGATATGCCGGTAAAGAAAACGAATCGAAGACACGGCGATACGTGCGCACCCTTGAGGATGCCGAAGAAGGATTTCATGACTTCCCGGTTCTGCCGGGCGATCTCCAGCGCTTCCGGCCCCTTCCCCAGGTGGGAGATGATCGGCTTGTCGTACTCGTCCACCAGAACCGCCACCGGTTTTCCCGCCTTTTGCGACAGCGAGATCAAAAGCGACGCAAACTTTGCGGGCAGCAGCATATCTTTCAGAGCAATGCGGTTCTGACCGGCGATCCTGAGAAGATGATGTTCAAGGGACCGCTTCAGATTCTCCGGCGTATCCTGCGCCAGTTCATTGAAATCAATGATGACCACCGGATACCTGTCCCACTCCCAGTTTCCCTGCCGGGAGATCCAGAGACCCTCGAACAGATCTTTTTTGCCCTGAAACAGACTGCGGAGGGTGGAAATGGTCAGGGATTTTCCGAAGCGGCGGGGGCGGGAAAGGAAATAGAAGCCCTGACCCGGTTTTGCCAGATCATAAAGATACCGGGTCTTGTCCACATAGACAAACCCCCCGCTTCTGATGGTTTCAAAGTCCTGAATGCCGATTGGAAGGAGTGCTTCCGTCATGGTCGGTTCCTTTCCGGGGAATCGGGGGCCGGTGAAGGCGCTGATTTCATCCGGCGCCCCGTTTTTTCGACACTGCCGAAACCATCATATGCCCTCCCTCACCGCACCGCAATCGGAAAATTCGGCATGATCTTCGGGATCTCCGTTGTCGCGTGCTGTTTGCCGTTGGTGAGTTCCTTGACGCGCTGGGTGACGTAGAGGTCGAGTTCCTTGATGTCAAGGGAGCGGTTGTTGTCGTAGTCGGCCTTGAAGTCGCGGAGGCCCTCCACCAGGGCTTTGGTGAAGGCGCCGTGGCCCCATTCGGCTTTTTCGATGCTGAACTCCTGGCCGGTGGATGCGGCCATGACGATGAGGCCGGGGGAGGCTTTCATCAGCTCCCGCAGGGCTTCGGTGTTGTCGGCGGCGCCGCGCCTGCGGGTTCCGGTGATGTTGCCGCTACGGCAGGTGTCCACCATCATCAGGGTTTTGGAGGGCAGGCGGCTGATGACATCCTCGAAGTCGTACCAGCGCACGCCGGTGCGCCGCAGCCGGTCGATGTCGCCGTCATGGGGGATGAAGTAGTAGTTGTTGCCTTCGTCGTTTTCTCCGTGACCGGCGATGAAGATGACGCTGAGGTCTTTCTGGGTCGATTCCTTGAGTATCCAGTCGAGGCCGTCGAGGACGTTGTCGGCGGTGGCCTGCCGGTCGGTGAGGAGTTTGACGTGGACGTTCCGGTACAGCCGGCCCTTCTGCAGCCGGAAGGCGTCGGCCACGGCCTCAGCGTCCCGGTGGGCCACGTTGAGGTTGTAGGCCGGGTTGGCGTACTCGGAGACGCCGATGGAGAGGACGTAGAGGTCGGGTTTGAAGACATCCTCCTGACGGGCCGGGGCCGCGGCGCGGGTGACTTTGAGGATCTCCGGCTGGGACCGGCCGTCCCGGGTGGCGGCGAAGAGGGCGATCTGGTTGCGGCCTTCTGCCAGTTCAAAGCACTGCTCCACCGAAGCCTTCCGGCCGCTGAGGTTTATTTTCGGATCGAGGGACGATTGTTTCCGTGTGATGCCGCGGGTCTGCCGGCCGTTGAGGACGAACCAGATGTCGGTCACCGGCGCGGCGGTGAGGGACTCGGCCCCGGCTGAGACGCAGATGGTGTCGTTGCGGGTTTCCTGGTCTGCCTGCGGGGCGGTAAAAAAGACCCGGGGCGGCAGGGCTTCTGTGATGTCCCCAGCATCGGCCCGTTCGACCTGCTGGCGGCCGGGGCGGCGCTGTTCGGCCAGGGCCAGGGCTTTGGTGAGATCACCGCCGGTTTCCAGATAGGCGGCTGCCACCAGGGGCTTGCGGAATTTGTCGGCGAACTGGGAGGCGGGGTAGTAGAGAGCCGAGCGGTCCGGTCCCCGGTTGAGATGCCAGCCGATGTACCGGTCGCCGTTGAGGGAGGAGTCATAATACCCTTCGGGGGTCCAGGCGACCCATTCGTTGTCCGAGCCGTGGAAAATGGTAAGCAGGTTCCGGCCGGTGGCGATATCCCAGAGCTTGACCGTCTGGTCGGCAGAGCCGGAGATCAGCCGTTTTCCGTCCGGGGAGACGGCGACGCCCCAGACGTCGCCGGTGTGGCCGATGAAGTCGTGGATTTTTTCGCCGGTGCGCGTATCGTAGGCGGTGATGACGCCATTCATTCCGCCGCTGATGGCGATCCGGCCTGCCGGGGTCAGGGTCAGGCTGCGGTGATCATAGCCGTCGGTTGATCCGCGGGTGATTTCATGCCGGACCTGGCCGTTGTGAAGGATCTGGAGGGTGGGGTGGCTATTTCCATTGGGGGTGCGAATGGAAATGGTTCCGGCGGAATCGATTCCGCGAATGTATCCGCTGGCGCCGGTCAGGGATTCGCCAAGGCTTAACTTGTACTCGTTACCGGATTCCGCAATTTGAAAGCTCTGTTGGAGATTACCCCGTTGCAACAAATCAGATTGTTCCCATCCCTTCCCCCACGCAACCGACCGCCCATCCTTTCCAAAGCCCACACTCCAGACCAGTTTTCCTTTCCCGACCAGCTTCTGCCGGACCGCTCCGGTGCGGGTGTCCCAGAGGTAGACTTCCTGATCATTTCCCCCGCCGGTGGCCGCCAGTCGGCCGTCCGGGGAAATAGCGGTGGCGAGGACAATGTTTTCGTGATGGGTGAAGGAAAGGCGTTTTTCGCCGGAGGGGATGGAGAAGATGTGGCACTCAAAAGGGCCATATTGGGCTCCAT
>CAZNLT010000208.1:0-9624 GCA_964573705.1 uncultured Desulfobacterales bacterium | reverse complement strand
ACCCCGAAAGCGTCGATCCCTTGGACCGCGGATTCGGGGGGGCCGTCCCGAAGAATGCGCCCGTTCCCCATCACCACCAGCCGGTCGGCATGGGCCAGGACCTTTTCCAGATCATGGGTGGTCAAGATCAGGGTATGGCCGCTGCGGTGAAGGGAAAGGATCTGTTCCAGCACGTCCCGCACCCCGGGATAGTCGAGGTTGGAAAAGGGTTCGTCCAGAACCAGAACGGGCGAGCGCATGGCCAGAATCCCGGCGATGGCCACCCGGCGCTTTTCCCCGCCCGAAAGCAGATGGGGCCGCTGGTCGGCCAGATGGGTCATGCCCACGGCGGCCAGGGCCGCCGTGACCCGGTCGTGAATCTCGGAACGGTCCAGGCGAAGGTTCTCCGGTCCGAACGCCACATCATCATAGACCGTCTCCCCCACGATCTGTGCATCCGCATCCTGAAAGACCATCCCCACCATCCGCCGGGCCCGGACCGGGTCTTTGGGCACAGGGACGCCGTCCACCCGAACCGTGCCGGTCCGGGGCAGGATCAAACCGTTGAGGTGCCGAAGCAGCGTGGTTTTGCCGCACCCGTTGGGACCGGCGATGACCACGAATTCCCCCGCATTCACGCACAAATCGATGCCGGAAAGGGCGGTGGCGCCGTCGGCGAACCGGTGGCGGAGCCCCTCAACCTCGAGAATAGGCATCCGCGCCCGTATCCTCAAATTTCCCCTGAATCACCGGCCGCAGGGTTTTGGCGATGGGCACCGCCGCAATGATCTTGAGAACGTCTCCCGGCAGAAACGGGATCATCCCTGCCGCCATCGCCTTGGACCATGCCATTCCGGTCACCACTTTGAGCCAGGAAACGCCGCAACCATACAGCACCGCCGTCCCCAGAATCATGGCCAGGACATCCCAATGAATACGACCCTTGGCCCGCTCGGCAATGAAACCGATCAGACAGACCACCGGCAGGTAGCCCACCAGATACCCGCCGGTGGGCCCGAGAATACGGCCGATGCCCCCGGCCCCGCCGGCGAACACCGGAAAGCCCAAAGCCCCGGCCAAAAGATAAACCCCTACGGCGGCCAGTCCCCAGCGGCTCCCCAGCAGAAGCCCGGCCAGCATGACAAAGAGGTTCTGAAGCACAATCGGCACCGGTCCGATGGGAATGGCCAGGTAAGCCCCGGCGGCGATCAGGGCGGCGAAAAGGGATGCGTATACGGTCATGTGAAGCTGCTGGGACTGGGTCATACAAATGCCTCCAAAAAAAAGATCCGCCCGCTTTCTTTCAAAGGTGCGGGGCGGGGTTGCGTTGAAAAATCAGGGAATATCCAGAAAACAGTCTCCGTAGAGCACCCGCCGAGTGGCGCCGTCCGCCTGCTCCAGGATCAGGGCCCCGTCCGGGGCCACATCCACGGCCCGGCCCTCGTGGGTATCCGATGTGGTGATGATCCGCACCTTTCGGTTCAACGTCAGGGTATAGGCCTTCCATTCCTCCACCACCGTGTCGTAATCCAGGCGGGCCATGCGATCCTCGAACCGATCCAGAAACTCGGCCAGCAGTTCTTTCCGGGAAATCTTTCGACCCAGAATCCGGTGCAGGGAGTCGGCAGCGGGCTCTGCCGAGGCGGGATTATTATTGACGTTGATCCCCATGCCGATGTTGACGAAGGAGACCATATCGGCGTCCACCTCCATCTCCGAGAGCATACCGGTGATCTTTTTCTCATCCACCAGCAGGTCGTTGGGCCACTTCACCCGGGCCTCCACCCGATAGCCTTCATTGAGCACCTCGGCCAGGGTGAGCGATGCGGCAAAATTGATCCGGGAGGCCAGCACCGGCGGAATCTCGGGCCGGATCACCACCGTGAAATAGAGCCCGCCCTCCTCCGAAAGCCAGACCCGCTCTAACCGCCCCCGGCCTTTTGTCTGACGCCCGGCCACCACCGTGGTAAAGCCGGGGCAGCCCTTTCGGGCCATCTCCCGGGCAATATCCATGGTGGAGGTGGTTTCGGAATAATAGTGGACGGTCGCCTCCCGGCCGCCCATCTCCCAGGGAAAGGGGACATCCGGCGAATTCAGGAGCCGATACCCTTTGGACGTGGATTCGATCTCGTAGCCCATCTCCTGAAGCTTCTGAATATGCTTCCACACCGTGACCCGGGAGGTGGACAGGACTGCGCTGAGGGCTTCTCCGGAAACCACGGCAGAAGCGGATTTAAGCTGACTGAGAATTTCGGCTTTCATGAAGGATTCACCCGATTTCCCGGCGCGACCCGGGGTCGCGCCGATTTCGTTACTCATCAAAGAAGGCTTAGTTAACGAAACAGAGGTCGGATGTCAATGCCAAAATGGATTCTTCAACTTCGCTCGACTTTCCTCATCGCCGAGGCCGGTGCCGAGGTTCGGCGCCGGCCTGTGGAGAAGGGGTGAAGAACAGGGTCTGTTTCATGAAGGCGGCAGGGAAATTAAGGATTCAGAATTCCGCAATGACCTTACCGGTGCAGGAGGATTCGTATCCGGGCAGGGCCCTCAGTTCTTCCCGCAGCGCGCGGGTTTGAAGGACATCCAGGACCACCTTTACGGCCGGGTGCTCCAGAAGGTCGCCCGGAATGACCAGATCGCAACGGACCGAGGAGATGGTGACAAAATCGAGCCCGTATGCTTTGGCAACGGCACGCAGACCTAAAGAGGCGTCCGCCATGCCGTAGGCCACCCGCTGGGCCCCTTGGGTGTGATTTTTGACCAGAGCATCGTACCCTTTGACAGCATGCCCCGGAATGCCGGTGCGCGCCAGACAGTCATCCAGGAGCACCCGAAGGGCCGCCCCGGGCTCCCGGTTGACCAGTTGAATCTCCACCCCGGCCAGGTCGGCCACGGAACGAATCCCCAAAGGATTCCCCCGGGCGACCATCAGCCCCTCCTCGAAGCGGGCAAAGGCGACCACAAAGCCGCTGCTGTTGCCCAGGGCCTTTCGGGCCAGTTCCGTGTTGGCCTCGCCGGAGCCGGTATTATGGAGGTGGGTGCCGGCCAGATGGGCCCCGCCGGACGCAAGAATTTCCAGGGCCCTGTGACTGGAGGCGAACCGGCAGTCGAGCCGCACATCACCCGGGGCCCGGTCCACATGGCCGCTCAGGATGGGAAAGGCGGGATCGCACCCCAGCAGCAGAGCGGTCCGCGACAGTTGGTCCTCGGGCTGAAGCAGGCGCACCCCTTTTCCCTCGGGTTCGAGCAGTCCGCCGGCCGTCCGGAACCCTTCATTGAGGGAAAACCGACCTTCCAGAGGATATCCCACCAAACGGCCCCGCACCCGGGTCACCCCGATTCGGGACTCGCTCTCCGCCGATTCGATCAGGGTCACCGGGCGTACCGATTCTGTGGATTCCTCTGCGAAGAGATCCTCCACCCGGCACCCCAGCACCCGGGCCAGACGAAGGGCCACAGCGGTATTGGGCAGATACCGGCCGCTTTCCAGGTCATAGATCGCCTGCCGTTTAAGGCCGACCCGTTTCCCCAGTTCGGATTGGGTCCATCCCTTTTGCTGTCGCATCAGTTTCAGGCGACAGATAATGTTGTCGGTGTCGTTCATCGCCATACCATTCAATCTAACCGACTCCCGCAAAATTGTCGATTCAAAAATCGTCTCCTTGACGTTTTAAAATTACCTATTGACGTTTTTAAACATAGAAGTGTAAGGTGCAACCTTCATGCATGGGATGGAAACCGCTGTCTGAACTGTGATTCAGCTGATGAACGGATGGAACGCGCTGATTGGCGCATTAATTCAGAAAGGACAAAAATGTGAAACCCTTACCCTTCCTCCCTCGACGAATCGCGCATCTTATCATTTCAGCACTCGTTCTGATCGGTTTTTCTCACCCCGCCCTTGCCGCAGATTCTGAAAAAGTGACCGTCTTCGCGGCGGCATCCACAACCAATGCAATCTCCGACATCGGCAAACGGTTCGAGGAAAAAACGAAGGGGAAATTTACCCCTTCTTTCGCCTCCTCATCCACCCTTGCCAAGCAGATCGCCCAAGGCGCGCCGGCGGATGTGTATCTCTCCGCCAATCCGAAATGGATGGCTTATCTGGAGGAACGGGAAATGATCGAACCGGGTACCCGGTCGGATCTGCTGGGCAACCGAATCGTCCTGATCGCCCCGGCCGACAGCGATATTGAACTGAACATCGCAGAAGGTCTCGATCTGGCCGCCGTTCTCGGCGAAGACAAACTGGCCATGGGCGACCCGGATCATGTGCCGGCCGGCATCTACGGAAAGCAGGCGATGGAATCTCTGGGGATCTGGGGAGCGGTACATCCCAAAGTGGCCCGGACCAAGGATGTCCGTGCGGCGCTGGTGCTGGTGGAGCGCGGAGAAGCCCCCCTGGGGGTGGTTTATGCCACGGATGCGGCCATCTCCGGAAAAGTCCGGGTGGTGGACGTCTTTCCGGAATCGGCCCATCCGCCCGTCACCTATCCGGTGGCCCTGGTGAAAGGTCGGGCCACGCCGACGGCCCGGGCGTTTCTGGAATTCCTCAGAACTCCCGAGGCAAAAGCGATTTTCGAAACATACGGCTTTTCTGTGCGGTAACCGATGCCGTTTCTGGAACTTACTCCCCTGGAATGGGAGGCCCTGCGGCTGAGCCTCTGGGTGTCGGCCTGGTCGGTGGCGGGCAGCCTGGGGCCGGGGGTGCTGGTAGCCTGGGTGCTGGCGCGAAAGCGGTTTCCGGGCCGGCACCTGGTGGACGGTCTGGTTCATCTGCCCCTGGTCCTGCCCCCGGTGGTCACCGGATACCTGCTTTTACTGGCCTTGGGCCGCCGGGGGTTTATCGGCTCCGCATTGCATGAGTGGACCGGTCTCACCTTCGCCTTTAACTGGAAAGGGGCGGCCCTGGCCGCGGCGGTGATGGCCTTTCCCCTGCTGGTACGGGCGGTTCGGCTCTCCATCGAATCGGTGGATCAGGGGCTGGAGCGGGCCGCCCGAACCCTCGGGGCCGGGCCGTTGGACGTTTTCTTCACCGTCACTCTGCCCCTGATCGTACCGGGCATTCTCACCGGCGTCATCCTCGCCTTCGCCCGAAGTCTGAGCGAGTTCGGCGCCACCATCACCTTCGTCTCCAATATCCCGGGGGAGACCCGAACCCTGCCTCTGGCCCTCTATACCCTCACCCAGATGCCGGGGGGAGAAGCGGGTGCGGGCCGGCTGTGCGTCATCTCGGTGGTTGTGGCACTGGCGGCCCTGATCGCCTCCGAGGTGCTGGCCCGCCGAATGGCCCGGCGGCTGAACGGTGAGGGCTGATCATGCTCGACGTCGACATCCGCCGGGTGCAGGGCGCATTCACCGTAAACGCAAAATTCACCGCTCGTGAAACCGGCGTTACCGCCCTTTTCGGCCACTCCGGAGCGGGAAAAACATCCATCATCTCCATGGTCGCAGGACTGGTTCGGCCGGATTCGGGAAGGATCGTGGTCAATGATCGAACCGTCTTCGATTCTGAATCCGGCGTCAACCTGCCGCCGGAAAAACGCCGGTTCGGGTATGTGTTTCAGGACGGCCGGCTGTTTCCCCACCTCTCGGCCCGGGCCAACCTGATCTACGGCTGGAAACGGGTCCGAAGACGCAAGCGGCGCATCGGTTTCGACCAAGTCGTGGCGCTGCTCGGAATCGGCCACCTGTTGGACCGGCAGCCGGCCAATCTCTCCGGCGGGGAAAAACAGCGGGTGGCCATCGGGCGAGCCCTGCTGACCAGCCCGGATCTGCTTCTCATGGATGAACCCCTGGCTTCTCTGGACGCGGCCCGAAAAACCGAGGTCATGCCCTTCATCGCCCGCCTGCCCCGGGAGCTGGACATCCCCATTCTTTACGTCAGCCATTCCGTGGATGAAATCCTGAATCTTGCCGACACCCTGGTCTTCCTTGCCGACGGGCGCCCAAGGGCCGCAGGACCGGTAGAAGAGATCACCGCCCGCCCGGATTTCCAGGAAGTGACCGGAGGCGCAGGCGCCGGGGCGGTGCTGGCCGCCGCCGTCGAATCCCACGACATCGAGGGCGGCCTGACCCGGCTGCGCTTTGCCGGAGGCATTCTCGCAGTGCCCAAGATTTCACGTGCACCGGGCGAACCGGTCCGGGTGCGGATTCATCCCCGGGACGTCGGCATCGCCCTGGGCGACCTGCCCCGAACCAGCATTCAAAATATCTTTCGGGGAACGGTCTCCGCCGTCTCCCCCGCCTGCAACGGCGATCTGGTAAACGTCCGCCTCGACATTGGCGGACCGCTGCTGGCCACCATTACCCAACGGGCACTGACGGACCTGGCGCTGACGGAAGGCACCGAGGTCCTGGCAATGGTCAAAAGCGTGTCGGTGTCGATGGGAAGCGGACTGAACGGGTCCGAACCGGGCACATGTGGGTAACACCTTCCTCGAAAGACCGCTTTCAAAATTTCGGCTAACGAATCACACCGGTGAATTCAAGCACCTTGCCGGCTTTAGGTGCGAGAACCGGAATTTGGATACAGGGGCCCTCCATCAGAATCCAGCCGGTTGACAAATATCCCACTTTTTTTTTAGTATCTTCGATAATCCCGATAAAAAATATAATTACGGTGTTCATTCGCCCTTTTCACCGCTCTCGGACCTTCTTGCATCTGTTCTGAACGCTCCCTGCGCCCATTCCGACGCACCGGCACTTTTATCGTTTCCCATGGTAAATATTTCACTTACATGGAACATGCTTTTTACCTACAAAAGGGATAAATTTTAATTCCACCACATCGCACAGAGAAAGGAGCACCGCATGAGAAGCACTTTTGTTGCAGGAATCCTGGTTTTTACACTCCTTTTCGCCTTCAGCACCGTTTCCAGCGGCCAAACCTATCCGAACCAGCCCATCACGTATCAGATCCCTTTTAAAGAAGGGGGCCCCTCCGGCATGGAAGCGAAACGGATGCTGCCCTATCTGAAAGAAAAGTTGAACACCGATATCAACCTGGTCTACAAGGCGGGCGCGGGCGGGGCACTGGCCTGGGCTGAACTGGTGAAGCAAAAACCCGACGGATATTTCATTTCCGGCATCAACATCCCCCACATCATCCTTCAACCCCCGGCCCGAAGCGGTGCGGGTTACGAAACCGATCAGATCAAACCGGTCGTTTTTTTCAACTCCACCCCCACCGGCGTTGCAGTACACCAGGACGCCCCCTTTCAGACCCTCCAAGATCTGGTCGCCTATGCCGCTGAAAACCCGAATCGGCTTCTCAGCGGAGGCTCGGGCATGTGGACCGGCTATCACATGCTCTACCTTCTGTTTCAGGAAGCGGCCGGGGTCAAAATGCTGTACATCCCGAGCAAAGGAGACAAACCCACGACCGATGCATTTTTGGATGGAAAAACCAAGGTGCTCTGGACCAACTCCTCAAACCTGTACCAGCACAGAGACCAATTGAAAATACTGGCTTTCGCCTCGGAAGAGCCTTTTCCGCTGATGCCGGAGGTGCCCACCTTTCGTCAGGCCGGCTACGATATTATCGTCCCGGTTTACCGAGGCATCGGTGTGCCGCCGAAAACCCCGGAGAAAGTGGTATCCGTTCTGGAGAAAGCATTTCTGGATGTGGTAGACACCCCCGACATTCAGGCGGAAATCAAAGCCGACGGAGGGGTGCCGATTTCCATGAATTCCGAGGAGGCGCAAGAATTCATTCGCCAAAAGCGGGAGGAATGGGCGCCGGTCGTCGAGAAATTCAAATGAAGAGATCTGAAAAACCGTACAGCGGATCCACGATGAAACTTCGAACCAAACTGGTCAGCGGGTTCATGGTAGTCGCCGTAATCGTTCTGGTCATCGGCTTCGCCGGATGGCACGGCATGACCCGCCTGCATCGTTACCTTCAGGAGATCGAACAGGTCCGGATACCGAGCATCAACGCCATCGACGACATCAGCCGCGCTCTGCTCGACATCGAAGCCGCCGTCAAGGCGCTGTTGAATCCCAATCAGACCGCCGCCTCCATGGAAACCCAGTTCGACCGGATCGAATCGGCCCAAGCGCAAATCGCCCGAAACCTGGAGAAATTCGGTCCGCTTCCCAAAAGCGAACCGGAGAAACAGGCCTTCGAGTCCCTGGTACCCGCCCTGGCAGCCCTGGAAAAATCGGTCGACACCTACCTGGATCTTTCCCATGCGCTTCTGGAAACCCGCATTATCAACCCGGCCCAGACGCGTATCGAGATGATTGAACTGGAAAATGAACTGAACAATTGGCTTTTTCAAATCGTCACCGATGTGTTCAATGAGACGGCGATCTCCGCTTCTCCGGACTTGGCCGAAACCGAAGCAGGACGGCGGTTGGCGGATTTCTCCACCGAAAGCGGCGCCTTGAACGAAAAAATAGGGCAACTGGCGGATGCCGCCGAATCCCTGGTATCCTCCGCTGAGATCATTCAATCCTTTTCAGGCACGCTTGGGGAAGAATCCACCCGTTTTGCGGTGCAGATGATTTTCGCCAACCAGCTCCTCCCCGCCATGGCGGACATGGCGGTCCTGATCGATGCCATCGAAAAAGAGATCGCAGTACCGGTTCAGCTGTACCAGGAGATGAACGCCTTTGAAAACGGACCAATATCCGAACAGTATGCGGCGGTCTCGGACATGATCGACAACCTCCTGGCGGAACAGGATCGTGCGGTTCAGGCCGGTACTCGGCGCATCGAGCGCGGCGTGAGACAGTCCAACACGATCGTTCTCTCCTTTGTGGTTCTGGGCACGATTTCGGCCGTATTGCTCGGTCTCATACTGAGTTTCTATCTGTCGAAGCCGATCCACCGGGTCGCTCAAGGGTTGATTCAAAGCGTGGCCGCTCTCAAGGCTTCTTCGGGTCATTTTGAAGCGGCCAGCAGAACCCTGGCGGACGGTTCGTCGGAACAGGCCGCCTCTCTTGAGGAATCCTCCTCATCCCTGGAGGAGATGTCGGCCATGACCCGGAAGAACGCCGAAAAAGCCGATGAAGCCAATCTCTTGATTGAAGCGGCCAATGAAACGATCCAACGATCCAATCGGGTGGTCACCGATCTGAACGCTTCGATTTCGGAGATTTCCTCCTCCGGCAAGGAAGCCCAAAAGATCGTCAAAACGATCGATGAAATCTCCTTTCAAACCAATCTTCTGGCCCTGAATGCGGCCATTGAGGCGGCCCGGGCCGGTGAATCCGGGGCCGGCTTTGCGGTGGTGGCGGATGAAGTTCGAAATCTGGCCCTGAGAGCGGCGGAAGCCGCCACCCATACCGCCGATCTGATCGAAGGAATTGTGGGGAAGGTGAATGACGGGGCCGCCTATGTGGAAAAAACCAATACCGCTTTCGGAGAAATCGATACCAGCGCCCAAAAGGTAGCGACGATCGTGCATGAAATTGCGGTCTCTTCCAAACAGCAGGCGGAGGGGATTGAACAGATCAATCATACGGTGGCCGAAATGGACCGAATCACCCAGCAGAACGCGGCCAATGCGGAGGAAACGGCATCCGCCTCCCAGGAACTCAAAAGCCAGGCCGAACAATTGAATCAATTCATTCAAAAACTCACCGCAATCGTCGGCTCCAATTCACATCACGCAGTCTCCTCGGAAATGAATATGA
>CAZNLT010000207.1:0-9678 GCA_964573705.1 uncultured Desulfobacterales bacterium | reverse complement strand
GGCATTCCGCGCAAATCGTATCGTCCTCCGCGTAGGCCCAGACGGAAACGCGATGAGCCTCGGCCGTTTGAACGCCAACCAAAAACTGCATGGCAATGATTGCCAACATCACGCTGCCTGTTGTTCTTTTGATCCACAAATCAGGTCCATCCTTATGGTTTCGGGTCGGCGTTCGTTTCCAAGCTGCCAATAAAAAAAGGCCGCGAAGGCAACGCCCTTGCCGGGCGTCCAGACCTTCGCGGCCTTTTTTCAGAAACGGATATGTCGGTTTGGATATAAAAAAGCTAAGAAGTCACTCCCTTTCAAGGGATTAGGACCTTCAGGGCTTTTTTCTCAGATCCTCTTTTTCAGATCAGTCTATTCAGCAACCCTTGCTATTCAGAGAATAAACCAATATGATCGATTTTTTTATTTATACCCAAGCCCAATAACTATTTAGGAGGGGGATGAATGTCAAGGCTTTTTTCTCAATGCTTCAGAATGCTGATCGTTTTGATAGCTTTATCATCCGGGCCATTTGGGGCTGACGCCTCTGACGGCAAGCCGGGTTCAGGTTTTTCGCTGAAAATCGTGGGCGGGCAGCCAGCAGGTAAGGGCGAATGGCCCTGGATCATCCAACTGGTGGACACCGGGGCCGTCACCCTGCGTCAAGGCCATCGGTGCGCCGGCGCCTTGATCCATTCCAGGTGGGCGATCACCGCGGCCCACTGTTTGACGGATCATTTCGGGAAACCGTTGAGCCCGGATGCCGTCTCTGCCGTGACAGAGGTTTATGACCTCGAAGCCGACCCCGGCGTTCCGATACCCATCGTACGGTTCTTAATCCACCCGGACTATGATCCGGACCGCTATTGGAATGCGGATATCGCCCTCCTGGAATTGGCCCGGGATGTCGCTCTTTCTCCGATCCCCATCATCGCTCCGGACGTGAATTTGGTTGGGAAAGAAGGGGTTGTCCTCGGGTGGGGGGATATCAGCGGACGGTTCGATTTCCCGGATCGGCTCTACCAGGCGACCGTACCGATGGTCGCCAACGACCAATGCAACGAAGCGTTCGTCCAGTCCGCATCGTATCCGTCTCCGCCGATATCCGAAGACATGCTCTGCGCCGGGGCGCCGGGCATTGACGCTTGCCATGACGACAGCGGCGGTCCCTTGGTCGTTCGCAGCGGCGATCATTATTCTTTGGCCGGCATCGTCAGTTGGGGAGAAGGATGCGCTCAACCCGGGTTTTACGGAGTTTACACCCGCGTTCCCGCATTCACGGATTTCATCCGCCAACACATCCCGTCTGTTGACGTTTGTCCCGGGCCGAGCCCTGAAGTCGATCAGGGTTCGCAGGAGGAAGCCCCGGCCGAGGAACCACCCGACGACTCAGCGGATAGCGGGTCGTCGCATTCGGATGATTCCGCTGAGCAAAACACAAACCTGCACGACGTTGCAAAGGGCAGTGGCGGCGGCTGTTTCCTGTCTATCACCGTAAAGGAAGCCACAGCATGGTGAGCTGCCCGGCTCTGCCAAAGACCGGATTGCGAAGACCGGGTCACCCACAGGCGCTGGATGTGGCGCCTCGAATACCGCAGCCCCCGGTCTTCGGTAACATCCTTCCTCCGAGTGGTCGGACAACGGAATCGGCGAGCGGCTCTCGGTCAGATCGGCGACGTTTTCGTCGATTTTGCACCATGCGTACAGAATCCGCCGATTTCGGCCGTAAATCCACCCATGGACGACGACCGTGCCGGGGTTTTCACCGGCGCTTACCGTGTGGCATCGAAACACTTCGGGGGATGGCTGGTTCCGGGCTCAAGCCGGTTTATCGAATCCTCCTTTGCCTGAAGCGATCAGGATGGCGCCCATCGCGTTGCCGACATCGTAGCGGGCCGGAAAGACCACCTGCGTTCGAAGGGACTCGGCCACCTCCGGCAGCAGCTCCCGGGCCGCCGCCCCGATCCCGATGATGGGGATGTTCAGGGCGAAGGAGACCGAGACCCAGGGGTCGGCGACATCCCTGCGGGTGATATTGGCCAGACCCTTCCCGGTCTGCTTTCGGAACGCGGCCCCCAGGATGGCGGTTCGGATGATCGCCCGCGTTTCATGGAGCACATCCTCGCAGAATTCTGCGGCACTCTGGCCCCGTATCGACGCCAGAACCTGTGCGCCGGCTGCGGATCGCGCCGCATCGCCGATTGAAACGCGCTCCAAAACATGGAGTGCGTCGGTGGGCGTGAATCCGAATTCCGTCACGCTTTTCCGGAATACCAGCTCGGCCGCCCGCCGTTCCAGGGTGACGTCCGAAACCCTCAATGTTTCCATCAATTCAGCCGGCGAGGCCGGGCCATGCGCGCGAAGATACCGCAACAGGTCATTTCCGGCAGCCTCGGGTTCCGCCGTCGCTTCCTCGGCCATGAGACATTTGCAGCGGTTTTCAGTGCCCAGCCAACGTGCGGGGTTTGCGGCCGCGTCCGCCGTGGCCAGCGGCTGCACCCGGCCCGGGCCGACCCGGATAGTGCCGGACCGGTCGATCCTGACCAGACTGTCGCCGCCGATGCCTGCGGTGTCCACCGCCACGGCATCGATGTGTGTCCGCCACTTGCCGATCCGGCTGCCGTCGTTCGAGATCAGCGGTCTGCCGTTTTCGATCAAGGCGATATCGGTCGTCGTGCCGCCGACGTCCACCGCCAGGGCGCGTCTGGCAGCGGTTGAAACCGCCCCGAACCAGGCCGTTGCCGCCGGGCCGCTGCCCACGGTGTTCGCCGCCCGGATCACGGCCTCTTCCAGATCGATGGCCTTGGCGTCACCGCCGATCATCACCATCTCGGCGGATATCCGTTCCTTGGCGGCAATCTGATTCAGGCCGCCGATGAAGCGTTCGACGACCGGCATCAGCCGCGCGTGCAGGACCGCCGTTGCGCTCCTTTCCTGAATGCCCGACCTCCTGCTGATCCGGTGGGAACAGAAAATCGGCTTGGGGTCTATCAGTTCGATCGCTTTTTCCGCCACGAGTTCATGTGCCGGGTTTTCGAAACTCATGGCCGAGGCGACGGCATAGGCGTCCATTTGGCCTTTCCAATCCCGTATCGCATCCACCAGGGATTCGATATGCACCGGTCGGATCTCTTCGCCCCTGTGATCGTGACCGCCTTCAACGAATCGAACCGATACCACCGGAAGATCGAAGGGTTTGACCGGTCCGATGACGATCAATCCGACGGCCGCGCCCTTTCCTTCCACGATGGCGTTGGTGGCCAAGGTGGTGGAAAAAGCGATCCGCCGGATGGCGCTCGTTTCGATGCCGGCAGTGACATCCGCAAGGACCCGGGAGATGCCGGTGCGCAGGTCGTAATGGGTGGTGGGGCGCTTGCCGGTGTTCAGGACCCGGCGGGTGCCCAGTTCGATGAGTACGGCGTCCGTATAGGTGCCTCCGGTGTCGATGCCGATGCCGTATCGGGTTGATGAGTTGATAGCGCCCATTCATACCTCCGTTTCAGCGACTATCCGGTTGCGGCAACAGTTTGGCAATCATCAACACACCGGCTCCCAGAAGAAACAACGTCGCGGACACGGCGTGGACCGGCGGAAAATCGATCGCCAACGCCGCGATGAAGCCCAAAAGCGTCGCGCCGATGGCCATGAGGATGCCGACCCGGAAAAACCCTTCGATGCCCGATGCCGTTCGTTCGGCGAACAGGGGCGGCAGAACCAGCCAGGCCGTGGTCAGGAGCGGCCCGACGTGAACCAGCGCCGCGGTGACGACCACGGATGCGACGATGCGATACGTCGCTTCGATCCGCCAGAACCGCCGTTCCCGGATTTTCAGACCCGTTTCATCCAGGCAATAGGCATAAATCAGACCCCTGAACCGGAAACAAAACCCCGTCAGAACGACGGTCATCGCCAGTGCGGCCCCGCATTCCGCCGGGCCGGCGGCCAGAATCTCGCCGCTCAACAGATGGGAGAGGTTGGCATGGACCCGGGGCGAAAGATGCATGGTAAGATAGGTGACGGTCTGGCCCAGCACGAAGACCGCCGCGAGCACCGTCTCCTTGTCGCGGGCCGTGCCGTTCGCCTGTTTTGCGCCGAACATCGGGGAGGACAGCAACGCCAGCAGCGACGCCGCCACCATGCAAGAAAGGAGAAGGCGGCTGTCCGTGGAAACGCCTCCGAGGACGGACAATCCGATGACCGCCGAGCCGAAAGGGGGCAGAACGATGCCGAGGAAGATTTCGCCGCGGAGATGCAGGGCCGCGCCCAGCACCGGCGTGATCGCCGCATACGCCAGCGCCGTCAGCAAAGGGATGGCGGCAAAACCGAAAAGAAAGAGGAAATCGCTCATGCCGCTTTACCGCCCGTCCCGTCGCCGCGTAGATGAATGCGCCGGGCCTCCGCCGCCCAGTTTTCAGCATGACTGGCGGCCAGCACCCCCACGCCGGACTCGGCCGTAAGCCGGCACAGCAGGGATTCGACCTTCTTTTCCGTGTCCCGGTCCACGTTGGCCGTCGGCTCGTCCAGGATCAGCAGCAGCGGGTCGGCAACCAATGCCTTGGCCAGCAGCACCCGGCGTTTCTGGCCGCCGGAAAGCCGGCCGAACCGGATGCCCGCCATGTGGTCCATGCCCACGGTTCGAAGGGCGGCGGTCGCTTTGTCCCGGCCCCCGGCCCATGATGCGGCCAGTCCGATCCGCACCACATCCAGGGCCGTGGCCGGGATGTCCGGCTTGATCGTCGATTCCTGGGGCACGTAGCCGATGCGATCAGCCGGGATGTGGCGTCGGACGACGCCTCCTGTCCGGCGCACCAGTCCGAGGACGCCCCGGATGAGGGTGGTCTTTCCGCTGCCGTTGACGCCGGTCAGGAGGAGAAAATCTCCGGCAGAGATACGGAAGGAGACATCCTCCACAGCAAAACCGGCGCCATAACCGAATGAGGCCGCCGCCAGGTCAAGCAGCCGACGGCTCACCGGCTCAGATTCGTCAGCAGCGCTTGGAGGTTGTAGCGTTGCAGATCGATCCAGGTCTTGATCTCCGGCATCGCCCCCACCGCGTTGGCGAAGCGGACTGCGCGAGCGGCGGTCTGCTGCGCCAGGCTTTCCGGCAGCCTCGGGTTCTGAGCCTGGTTGTAAATGACCAGTCGGACATTCCGTTGCCGGATCAGATCGGCCAGCGCCGCCATGTGGCCGGCCGAGGGCTGAATCCCCGGCTTCGGCTCGATGGAACCGACCTTTTCCATTCCGTAAAACGCGCAGAGATAGGCCACGTCCGGGTGATAGGCGATCACGGACTGCCCCTTCAACGGCGCCCCCTTCTTCAGAAGTTCCGCCTCCAGTGCGGACAATTGATCGAGATACCGGTCCAGGTTCTCCCGGTAAGTCGGTTCACTGGCTGGATCATGGGCGATGAAGGCGTCGGCGATGTTTCTTGCCATCGTCTTGCCGCACTGGGGGCCGACATTGTAGTGGGGATTGCCCAGTGGGTGCTGATGCCCTTCGGAGCGGTCCCATTTTTCCGGTTTCTCCAGGATAGCGATGCCCTTGCCGACCTCGATCCAGCCCTTGCCGCCCTCCATCACATCGCGATTCCGGGCGTCCCTGGCGATGGCCGGCAGCCAGGCATGCTCCGCGTCGAATCCGAGATTGAGCAACAGGTCGGCGCGGTTGATCTTCGGGATGAAACTGGGCCGCACAGGGACCGCATGCAGGTCCTCCCGGCCGGTGGCAAGGGACACCACGCGAACCGAATCCCCGCCGATGATGCGGGCCATATCGGCAAGATCGGGAATCGAGGCCACCACCTCAAGTTCCGCGGCGGCCTTCTGCGGAAGCGCCATCGGAAAGAGCAGAGCAAGAGCGACAAGGATGCGGATCATCATCGGTTTCATCGTTTCCTCCCGTGGGTGTGATGGCCGATCACCGCGTCATATTGGAGCATGAAGCGGTTGACCGGGTCCAGGGTGTTGGAATAGTCGTAACGGCTGTATTCCAGGCGGATGAACTGAAAGTGGGTCAGTTGGTACGTGACGAAAGCACCGTAGCGTTCTTTTTCGAAATCATCCGAAAACTGGCTGTTTTCGAAGAATTCTCCGAAAAGCCCGTAGTGCCAGGTGGGATTGTGCTGGTAATGGATATGGGCGAACAGCCCTTCACGGCCCCGTTCCTCTTTGTAGATCACGTCATTGGCCACGGTTTCGAATTCCTCGATATTCCCAAGAAATTCGACGCCGAAGTCGAGGTTCCGGTCCCGGTTCCGGGTGAGCGGATGCC
This sequence comes from uncultured Desulfobacterales bacterium, assembly GCA_964573705.1. Lineage (GTDB taxonomy): Bacteria > Desulfobacterota > Desulfobacteria > Desulfobacterales > Desulfococcaceae > JAABSQ01. The sequence goes on along the minus strand of CAZNLT010000207.1, from coordinate 3,423 downwards.
AGAAAAAGGTGGCGTCGACCCCATACACGGTTTTGGCATACTCCTCACCGTCGATCCGTCGGGAGTGTTTGTAGCTCGGCTGGTGGACGATGCTCGCGCCCAGGTCGAGGCTCCAGTCCAGTCCGAATTCGAAACCGGTGGCGGCCCGCAAGGCGTAGGCGAAGTCTTCGGCGCCCCGGTTGGTTTTTCCGGTGGTCGGGGCATTGTCGTCCACAAGCTCCTCGGGCCAGACGATGCGGCCGTCCGGGGTGTGGTAGTGGTTTCCGTGCCTGCTGTACCCCAGCTCCGCCGCGATGCGGTCGGCCCCGGATTCGTATCCCTCCGGAACCGGGTCCTCATCGTGGGTGTGACCTTCGATCTTTTCATACACCGAAAAGGTCAGTTCCAGAAAATGAGGGATGGGGACCAGCCAGGAGAGCTCCGCTCCTGTGGGGCTGAAATGTCCCCCGAAATATTCCATGTAAATACGGGGCTCCGAGACGAAAGGCATGGCGTGGGTATGGAACTGATTCCACCGGCCGAAGTTGGCCAGCATCTTTCCGCCTTTCAGTTTCAGGTTTCCGGGCAGGGCGGGCAGCAGGAAATACCCCTCGTGGAGCGCGGCCCCGTCTTCCGAGAAGTTGAAATTGCCGTGCAGTTCGCCGAAGGGGTCTATATTGGCGTTGACGTCCAGTTCCGCGGATCGGATGTTGAACCCCAGCGAGGTCCACTCGTCGCCCTCGACGTCGGAAATATCGGTCACCATATCGAAGGCGAAGCCGAGATTCGGGTTCTGCCAGGCCCCGATGGCGCTGTCGATGGGGCCGAGGATCGGGTCGTCCGAGACCGCCCCCGCACTGCCGCTCATCAGGAGCATCGACAGGACCAAGCACGCTGCCGGAAAAGCGTATGTGTTTAGATTTCGCATGGTAGTGTGGCCTCCTTTTCGATCCAATGACGTTCCGGGGTCGATTTCCAGGAATGGACGCAACGATTCCGTTCCTTCATGTTCATGCCTCCGATCCCGCGTCCTCGGGGTTCAGCACCGCATCGCCCCTGTCCACGCTCTCGTCGATCACCTCCCCGGAAAACGAAGTCACGTAAATCCAGTCCGTCCCATCCCTGACGGCGAACGCGCCCGCCATGTCCACCTCGCCATGGTCGAGATCGACCGGATAGACCGTGGTTCCGGCCAGAATGAAGAGGTGCTCGCCCCGTTCGCCCGTCCCCACCGCAACACCCGGTGCGGGAACGGTGATGGTCGTGACCGTGCGGAAGTTTTCCGATGCCGGATCGACATCCACCACATAGATTCGCGAAGCGTTCAGGTCGGAGAAAACCGCCGTCCGTCCGTCCTTGGACAGGGCGAACCGGCCGTCGCGGCTGCTCCAGTCCAGGGACGCGCCGGGAATCGGGATCGCCTCGATCGTTTCCGCCGTCATGTCGATGAGCAGAAATCGGTCGGTCTCCCGGCGCTCGCCGTCCACGGAGAGGTTGTGCAGACCGATGGCAGCGGATGTCTCCCCGGAATGGTAAAGAAAACTGGTCCGCCCCGCCGCCGGATATGGCAGACGCTTCGTCTTCATCATGGAGACCGTGTCGACCACCTCGATGCCCTCCACGCAGGCGATGAAGGCCCGGCCTGTCGGGGCATAGTAGGCGTCGCCGTGGGCGCCGCTTCCGATGGGGATCTCCGCCAGCACCGTATCGGTCAGCGGGTCGACGATTTTTGCCCAGTTCTCCTGCATGTGAGTGGTGACCAGGTGGCCCCGGCCGGTCATGAGAGCCGAGGAATGGGGCGAACCGTGGGTGACCGTGGCGACAACCGACCCGGTTTCCACATCGACGACCGTGAGGGTTTCGTTCTCATCATTGGCGATTACGGCGTTCACACCGTCGTGGGATATGCTCATGTGGGCGGGATTGTGGACCACCGAAAGCGCCGCATGCTTTTCCGGCGTCGCCATGTGGCCGTGGTCCATGTGCGGATCAAAGCCGGCGGTGAACGCCTGGGCCATGTGGCCGCTGGCCATCCAGATGGTGGGACGGGTGTCCGATGGTGCATAAGCGATTCGGATCATGGGATGGATATGCGCCGCAAAGGTCGCCCGCTTTGTGCCCTCCGAATGGTAAGCGGTGAGGATATCGCTCTCGGCGTCATACCCCCAGACCCAGGCGAGGGGTGTTTCGGAATGACCGTGATCATGGTCGGCGTCGCCTTCCTGAGCGGTTCCGATGGGATCGGAACTGTCCGAGCTGCACCCGGCCCAAAAGAGCGGCAGAAATAAAAAGAGTATTGCAGACAGATACGCCAAGCGTTTCAGGGAATTCTTCATGAATGTGCGACCTCCTTGTATGTTATTTATGATAATGCAAATGCGTTTGCTATAAGCAAGGGAGGACAGACTTGTCAAGAGAGAATTGAAATCCGTTTGTCATACCGAGGAAAAAAGACTATTTTAGGACAGAAAGCGGAACCGGGTTGTTTACCGCATCAGAAGGAGACGCAAATGGAGCGAAAAACGGCGCAGCGCAGCGCCATCGAACAGGTCTTCAAGGAGCAGAACAGAGCCTTGCGCATTGAAGATATTCTGGCCCACGGCCGCCGAATGGTGGAATCCCTCAACCAGGCAACGGTCTACAGAAACCTGAAACTGCTCGTGGAAAGCGGCTGGCTCCGGCAAATCAGCCATCCTTCCCTCGGGTCCCTTTATGAACTCGCCGACAAGGCCCACCACCACCACTTTCATTGCCATTCGTGCAATCGGGTTTATGAACTGCCTGGATGCGCCTTGAAGGAAAAGGAGGCCGCCCCGGAAGGATTCATTGTGGAAGACCATGAGATCTTCCTGTCGGGGATTTGCCCGTCTTGCGCGCATTGAAGGCGGCTTTATTCTGAATTTTGCGGATCTTGGATTTCACTGCGTGGCTGCCGGAAATCACCAGAAACGCATATGGATGGGGTCCCTGTACGAATTTTGTGTCTTTTTAAAAGCAAAAGCGGCGGGAAAAGATTGACAGTCAGAAAAAATTTCAGTAAAAAACGTTTTTCAAATTGCGGCTGAAGCCGTTGGTTTTTTTCTGAACTTCAGGGAAAATTCGGCAGTGATCATATCCTCTGCTCTGCCATGACGGGGGATATACTTCATAGACAGTGAAAGAGGCCACGAAGGTCCATGCGCCCTCCCAAAAGGGGGCGCTGCCTTTGCGGCCTTTTTTTGTTGGAAACTGAAGGACCCGCCGAGGGTGCGAAGAAAATAACGGTTGGTAAAGGAGGGAAAAGATGAGACGGCTCAAGTGGATTTGTGTTGCAGTGGCTCTTGCGATTTCCGGATACCCGTTATCGCTGCCTGCTCAGGAGAAGAGGCATGAAGTGCATCGCCTGGATTCGGTGGTGGTTTCGGCCACCCGGACCGAAATTCCGGTATTTGATGCGCCGCAAAG
>CAZNLT010000206.1:0-9690 GCA_964573705.1 uncultured Desulfobacterales bacterium | reverse complement strand
GGTGGAAGAGAAAACCAGGGCCGATCCGGACCTGCGGAATCTGCTCAACCGGATCCTGGAAGAAAAATCACTCCGACTTAAAGGCATGATCCGGGTGCGCCATTTATTGGACGTGATGGCCCGGGATATCGGTCCGGAACCCATTCGTCAGGGGCTGAAGCGATCCCTGCACGGGTTTTCGGTGGCCCCCTACTACGGATGCCAATGCCTGCGGCCCTACGCCGTGTTCGATGATCCGGAGGTTCCACGGTCCATGGCGCCGCTCATCGAAGCCACCGGTGCGGCGGTCTACCCCTGGCCCATGGGCGGAAAATGCTGCGGGGCCTCCAACATGAATACCAAAACCGAGGTGGCGGTTCAATTGGTGGCCGAGATCCTGAAGGCCGGCCGAAACGCGGATGTCATCGTGACCGTCTGCCCCATGTGCCAGATGAACCTGGAAGGATATCAAAAACTGGTGTCCAAAGCGGGCGGCCGGGACCTGAGCAAGTCGGTGCTCTATTTGCCCCAGCTGATCGGTCTGGCCCTCGGCCTGCCGGAGAACATGCTGGGCCTTCACCTGAATCTCTCGCCGACAGGGGAATTTCTGCTGCGCCTCAAGTCGACCCCGGCCCGGGCCGTTGCCTGACAAAAACCCGCCAGGGTGCCGGTGTTTGTCTGGTTTCGAATGGAACCGGCCGCCTTCGGCGGCCGGGATATGATCACCAATATAAAGGAGTTTAGCATCATGGGTGAACCCGCATTGAAACTGAACGAACAGGAAAGCCGTTTTTTAAATAAGGTGGCCGAGATGCTGCCGGAAGGCGGGAATCTAAACATGTGTCTGACCTGCGGGGCCTGCTGTTCGGGATGTCCGGCCACCGGGTTGGAAAACATGGATCCCCGTAAATTCCTGAGAATGGCGGCCCTCGGGATGGATGAAGAGATCTGCAGCACCGCTTGGGTGTGGATGTGCAGCCTGTGCCAGCGGTGTATCTATGTCTGTCCCATGCATATCGACATTCCGGCGCTGGTGTATGAGGCCCGTGCCGGCTGGCCGAGAGAGGATCGGCCCAAGGGGATTCTGGGTTCCTGTGATATGGCCATGAGAAACGAAAGCTGCAGCGCCATGGGCGCCTCTCCGGAGGATTTCCAGTTCGTGGTGGAGGATGTCAGCGAGGAGGTTCGGGAAAACCAGCCCGGTTTTGAGGACCTCCAGGCGCCTATCGACAAGCAGGGGGCCTATTTCTTTCTGAACCAGAATTCCAGAGAGCCGGTCACCGAGCCGGAAGAGATGATTCCGCTCTGGAAGATCCTGCACATGGTGGGGGCGGATTGGACCTATGGAAGCGCCGGCTGGGGCGGCGAGAACTACTGCATGTTTCTGGCGGACGACGAGAACTGGAAGCATATCGTCCAGACCAGTGTCGACAAAGTGCATGAACTGGGGTGCAAGGTCTTTCTCAATACCGAGTGAGGGCACGTCACCTACGCAGTCCGGGCCGGACTGGAAAAATTCAAGATCGAGCATCGATTCGAGGTGGCATCCATTTACCAATATTACGCCAAATGGATTCGTGAGGGGAAACTCAAGGTCAATTCCGACTGGAACAAGGACCTGAAAATCAAATTCACCGTTCAGGATCCCTGCCAGATCATTCGAAAGAGCTATGGTGAACCGGTTGCGGAGGATCTCCGTTTTGTGGTAAAGTCGCTGGTGGGAGAGGAAAACTTCGTCGATATGGCCCCCAATCGCTCCAACAATTACTGCTGCGGGGGCGGCGGAGGGTTTCTCCAATCCGGATACGCGGATGCCCGCCGGCAATACGGCAAACTGAAGCTGGATCAGATCCTGGCCACCGGTGCCGACTACTGTATCGCCGCCTGCCACAACTGCCATGCCCAGATCCACGACCTGGCCGAACACTATGACGCCGATTACCACACCATTCATCTCTGGACCTTGATCTGCCTCTCACTGGGCGTTCTGGGAGAAGAAGAGCGGACCTACCTGGGCCCCGACCTGGCCGAATACGGCCTGTAACCGTAAGGGGGGTGCCATGATCCGATGGGTGCAAAATATTCGATACAGCCTGATGTCCAAGCTGATCTTGTCGGTGGGGGCGACCCTGCTGGTGAGCATTTCGGTATGGGCCTATTTCAACCTCCGTATTCAGGAAGACCGGCTGATGCAACATATCCTGAAAGATACGGTGCGGCTCTGCAACACCATCAAACTGGGAACCCACTATGCCATGATGACCAACGCCCGGGACGATATCAACCAGATCATCAATAATATCGCCAGCCAGAAGGAGATCCGGAACATTCGGATCTACAACAAGAAAGGGCAGATCAAATTTTCAAACCGGATCAAGGAGGTGGACGAATACACCAATATCAAAGCTGAAGCCTGCGATGTCTGTCACAAAACCGATCCCCCCCTGATTCGACTGGAACTGAGCCGGCGGACCCGACTGTTTCAGAGTGAAACGGGAAGGCGTTATCTGGGCATTCTGACCTCTGTCGAAAACGAGCCGGGCTGCGCCGCCGGCCCCTGCCATGTCCATGACAAAAACCAGACCGTGCTGGGGGCCATCGACGTCGTTTTTTCTCTGGCGGAAACCTACAAGGACATCGACCGATTCGAAAGGGGGATCATTTTCCTGGCCGTGGTCGTGTTTCTGCTGGCTTCCGGCATGATCGCATTCATCATGTTGAAGTTCCTGAGGAGCCCCATTCATAAACTCATTCAGGAAACCGATGAGATCGCCAAAGGCCGTTACGATACGTTCATCGAGGTGGGCTCCGAAGATGAAATCGGGCAGTTGGCTCGGGCGGTGAACAAAATGTCAGAAGAGATTTCGCGTAACGAAGCGGAGCTCAAAAAACAGAAGGACGAATTCCAAAGCCTTTTTGAACATGTGCCATGCGAAATTACGGTTCTGGATAAAAATTTCCGGCTGCTTCGGTTCAACAGCAATTTTGCCCGAAAATTCAACCCGACACCCGGGGATTTCTGCTATCATGCCTACAAGGGGCGGGATCATAAATGCACCGATTGTCCACTGGAAAAGACATTTGTAGACGGGCTGCCCCATTACGGGGAGGAGACCGGGACCAACAAAGGCGGTGAGATCGCCCACTGGATTCTGGTGACCGCACCCATTCGGAACGCCCAGGGAGAAATCGAGGCGGCCATGGAGATGTCCATTGACATCACCAACACCCGAATTCTGGAGAATCAGCTTCATATTTCCGAGCAGAAATACCAGGCCATCTTCAACAACATTCCCAATTCTGTGTTCGTTCTCGACGCGAATACGCTGGAGATCCGGGATTGCAATCAGAGCGTGGAAAGCATGTACGGCTTCGCCCGGGAAGAGCTGATCAAGAAAACCTTCATGGTCCTTTTCTTTGAGGACGAACGGAAAAAATACGGTCTGGAGATCCATGATGCCCGGGAAATCAATCAGGTCCGCCATCGGCACAAGCAGGGGCGCCCCCTTCATGTCAATATCCGGATCTCACGTTCCGAATATGCCGGCCGGGCCGAGCTGCTGGTCACCACCAGCGATATCACCAAACGATTGGAGGCGGAGCAGCAGTTGATTCAGGCCAGTAAAATCGCCACCCTCGGAGAAATGGCCGCCGGGATCGCCCATGAGCTGAATCAGCCCCTGTCGGTGATCAAAACCGCCAGCAACTATTTCATCAAGAAGATCGACAAGAATGAACCGATTGATCCGGAAATCCAGAAAACCCTGGCAACGGAAATCGATAGTTACATCAACCGGGCGACCCGGATCATCAACCACATGCGGGAATTCGGTCGGAAATCCGATATGAAGCTGGTGAGCGTCTCTCTCAATAACCTCATTCAGCGGGCCTTCGATATGTTCAGTCAGCAGCTGAAGGTACGGGGAATCGAGGTGATATGGGATCTGGAGGAGGACTTGCCGCCCATCCTAGGAGACCCCGGTCGGCTGGAGCAGGTCTTTATCAATCTGCTGATCAATGCCCGGGATGCCATCGAAAGCAGGTGGGAGACCCGAACAGACCGGGAAGACAGACGATTCGTACCAGGGGCCAAGCAGATTCGTATCCGCACCCGGCGCCGAAATCATTCCGTGTGCGTCGAGGTGGAGGACAGCGGCCACGGCATTCCGGAAACCGTGATCGACAAGATCTTCGAGCCCTTTTTCACCACCAAGGAGGTGGGCAAGGGAACCGGCTTGGGGCTGTCGATCACCTATAACATTGTTAAAGACTGCAACGGCACCATTCAGGCCCGGGCGGACCGATCCGAAGGGGCCTGCTTCGAACTCCGGTTTCCGGTGCACGAGGCCGTTGAGGAAGAATGGCTCGAATACGGAACCGCATCGAGATGACACATGGATAAGATCCTGGTCAAATATTCTCAGCTGGGCAAAATCTTCGATCTACTCTCTCTGGGAGTGCTGATCCTCTCTCCGGATCGGCGAATCGTCACCATGAACGGATCCGCCGAAATGCTCACCGGATACCGGGAAGCCGATCTGGCGGGAAAATTCTGCTATGTCTATTTCAAGGATTACCTGTGCAACGGCCGATGCAAGTACCTTGAATCCGGCCTGGAGAACCGGGAAACCCTGGTGACCAATGTGGAGATTTTTGATGAAAACCGCGGGGAGCGGTCATTAACCAAAATCGAATCTCCGCTTTACGACGCCCGGGACCGGCTCGTCGGGTGTATCGAAATTTTTCAGGACCGAACCACCTTTGAAAAACTGATCAACCGCATCCGGTTTGAAGACATCAAGCTCAAGCTCATTCTGGACAACCTGGATCTGGGCGTGTTCACGGTCGACCGCAGCAACCACATATCCTTTTACAATAAGATGGCGGAAACCATCACCGGCTTTTCCCGGGACGAGGTGCTGGGAAAACCCTGCGGCATGATTTTCAAGCCCGATTGGGTGGCCGGCATGTTGAAAAAGCAGAAATCGGCGCCGGATGAAATCATCAAATACCGGCTGGAGGCCGAGGTCGGCACCGCCAACGGCCAGCCCATACCGGCCGGGTGTCACTTCATGTCCATGAAAAACGAAGACGGCCGTTTCGTCGGGGGATTGATCACCTTCAACGACCTGACTCTGCGCCATCAGTTCGATCGGGCCGTCAAGGAACGGTACACCTTTTATGATATGGTCGGAAAAGACCCGGCCATGCAGCGGTTATTCGAAATCATTCCGGTGATCGCGGCCAGCTATGCCACGGTGCTGATCAACGGCGATACCGGCACCGGCAAGGACCTGCTGGCCCACATCATTCACAATGCCAGCCCGCGAGCCGACAAACCCTTTGTCAAGGTCAACTGCGCCTCGCTTCCGGACAACCTCCTGGAATCGGAAATGTTCGGATATAAAAAAGGGGCATTCACCGGAGCGGAGAAAAACAAGACCGGACGGTTTGAGGAGGCGGACGGCGGCACCATTTTTCTAGATGAAATCGGTGATCTACCCCTCTCGCTTCAGGCCAAACTGCTGCGGGTGCTGGAGGACAAGGAATTCTATCCCCTGGGAAGCGAACACACCACCAGAGTGAATGTGCGGATCATATCGGCCACCAACCAGAACCTGGAACACCTGGTCCGGCAAAAGCGGTTCCGGGAGGATCTGTTTTTCCGGATCAAAGTCTTACAGATAGAGATACCACCTTTAAAAGATCGAAAAATGGATCTCCCCCTGCTGATCTATCACATCCTCAAGCGGCTCAGCGTGGACAACGACATGCCGACCCCCGAGGTGTCCAAAGAAGCGATGGAGATCCTGCTCAATCACTCCTATCCCGGAAATGTCCGGGAATTGGAAAACATTCTGGAGCATTGTCTGATCCTCTGCCAGGGGGAGGCGATTGAAAAACGGCATTTCCCGGTGTCCGTTTTGAAAAGCATCGATCGGGATTCCATACGCGATAGGTGCTCTCAAATAGAAGAGGACATCGAAGATGAAAAAGAGATGATCATCAGCACCCTGCACAAGTTCAATTCCAATAAGACGAAGACCGCCAAGGCTTTGAACATGGACCGCACCACCCTGTGGAGAAAGATGAAGAAATTTAAGATCGAAGACACGGCGGAATGACCCGGCGCCGGGGTGCCGTCCCGGGTCTTTCGGGGGAGGCAGGATGAAAGAAAGAATATTGCTGGTGGATGATGAACCCGGGATTCGAAGGGTGCTTCGCATCTCTCTGGAGGAGATGGGCTACCAGGTCGACACCGCGGCAAACGGGACCGAGGCTTTGCGGATCTTTCAGCAAAAGCGGGCCCCGATCGTGCTGACGGACATCAAGATGCCGGGAATGGACGGGATCGATGTCCTGAAACGAATCAAACAGGAAAATCCCGAGACCGAGGTCATCGTCATCACCGGCCACGGCGACATGGACCTGGCCATTCGAAGCCTTAAAAACGAGGCGAGTGACTTTATCACCAAACCGGTGGACGATGCCGAACTGGAAAACGCGCTGAGAAAATCGGTGAACAACATCCGTCTGCGTCATAAACTGCGGGAATATACCGAACACCTCGAAAGCCTGGTCCAGCAGAAAACCGAACGCCTGAGCGACCTGCTCGATGCCCGCGGGGAAACCGGAACCGGAGCCCTGTACCGACATTTTTTTGATGAAATTCCGGGGTATACGACGGTTTTAGACAGGGAGTTGAGAATCACCGCAGCCAACCGAAAGTTCAAGGAGGATTTCGACTTCGAACCGGGAACCGATGCCTATTGCTATCAGGTGTTGAAACACCAGACCGAACCCTGTGCAAAGTGCCCGGCCCGAAGCACCCTCGACTCCGGAGATTCCCGTCAGTTTGAAACTGAATATGTCGATCGGCGGGGAGATATACGGAAGGTGATGGCCTGGACCAGTCCCATCCGGAATGAGGCCGGCCGAACCGAGCGAGTGATGGTGATGTCCACTGATGTGACCCGCATACTCGACCTGAAGGACCATCTCTCTTCCCTCGGATTGATGGTCGGCTCTGTTTCCCACGGCATCAAAGGGCTGCTCACCGGACTGGATGCGGGGGTGTACCTGTTGGACACCGGTGTCACCAAAGGCGATGCCGAACGGGTTTCCGAGGGCTTGGAAACGGTCAAGCTTCTGTCCGGGAAGATCAAGAACATGGTTCTGGACATCCTGTATTATGCCAAGGAACGAAAGTTGAACATCGAACCGGTCGAGGTGGGATCCTTTTTCGATGAAATTGTAAATATGATCGAACCAAAAATATCCCAGAACGGTATCGCGTTCGAGGCGGGTATTCAAACCGAGCTCAGAAATGGGCGGCATGCTTTCGATTCCGAACAAATCCAGACCGCATTGGTCAACATTCTGGATAATGCGATGCAAGCCTGCCTGGAGGACCTCTCAAAGTCGGATCATAGGGTCGGATTTTGGATTCGTCGAGATGCGGAGGGATTGACGTTCGACATTGAAGACAACGGCACCGGAATGGATGCCGAGACCCGCGAGAAAATATTCACACTTTTTTTTTCCTCCAAATCCACCCGAGGCACCGGCATCGGATTGTTTGTGACCCAGAACATCATTCGACAGCACGGGGGGCAAATCCATGTGGACTCCGAACCTGGCCGTGGAACCCGGTTTTCGGTATTGATTCCAAATTCTCCCCCGGATACCGATGCTCCGAAAAACGGGACATCTGTTCCGAAGATTGATTAGGAGACGGACCATGGGCAAAAAAATTATGATCGTCGAGGATGATCCATGTGTGGTCAAATATCTGCAAACCCTTTTCAAGGAAAACGGGTACGAGGTGGTGGCCGCCAAAGACGGGTCTAACCAAGAACCCCAGATCAAAAGGAGGACTTCTATGAGCAAAAAAATCCTGGTGGTGGATGATGACCCCAATATCGTCAGATACCTGGAAACATTGTTCACCGATGCCGGATATGAGGTGGTGACCGCCAGGGATGGACACCAGGCCTATGCGGTATTTGAAAAGGAGCGGCCCGACCTGATTTCCCTGGATTTGGACATGCCCGAGCAGTGGGGGCCCCGATTTTACCGGCGGCTTCGAAAAAAGCCCGAGTACAGGGACATCCCGATCATCGTGGTCAGCGGTCTATCCGGCATCGACCACGCGGTCAGGGACGCGGTGGCCAATATCAAAAAACCTTTTGACCGGGATGAGCTGTTGAAAGTAGTGAAAGATACCATCGGGTGAAGCGGTTTTTGGGGATCATGGCAGCCCTATATCGGTTGTTGCTGTTGAACCCGGTGGAAACCTTGTGAAAATCCGAATCCTGCCGCTTCTCGAAGGCGCCCGAAAGGCCGAAGGCATCACCGTGATCATCGATGTGTTCCGGGCCTTTTCGGTGGCGCCTTATGCCTTTGAGAACGGCGCCCGCCGGATTATCCCCGCGGATGACACGGACACCGCATATAACCTGAAAAAAGCCCATCCGGAATATCTGCTCATCGGTGAGCGCGGAGGAAGAAAACTTCCCGGGTTCGATTTCGGCAATTCCCCCGCCGAAATCGAGCATGCCGATTTTCGCGGCAAAACCCTGATCCATGCCACCAGCGCCGGCACCCGAGGGCTGGTGCAGGCCGCCGGCGCAGAAACGGTCCTGACCGGCAGCTTCGTGAACGCCGATGCGGTGGCCCGGTATCTGAAACGCCGGAAACCGGAAGTGGTGACATTGGTTCCCATGGGCAGCGGCGGGGCGGCCCCTTCGGAGGAGGATGATCTCTGCGCAGAATATCTGAAAAGCGCTCTGGAAGGGGAGAGCCCACCTGATTTTGCAACTATTTATAAGCGTTTACGGGCGTGCCCCGCCGCTCGGAAGTTTTTCGACCCCTCCGCGGAATGGGCTCCCGAGCGGGATTTTGATCTTTGCCTGGATCTGAACCGCTTCGATTTCGTGCTGTGTGCCCGGCAGGTTCCGGACCGGTTCTTGGCTTTGAAGAGGATAGATGTTCTTCAAGACTGATCCACTGTCATTTCTCCTATCTTTCAACGAGATCGATCATCATGCCAGATACATTCGCTGCCCGGGGTCAACAAAAAGTCGGGGCACCGAAAATCACCCTGCCCGGTAAACCCGCCGCCGGGATGGCAAATCAGGTTCCCATTTTTATCGTAAAGCTCGCTCATGATATCACAGCATCGGGGCGGAATGTAGTAAGCGATTTCCGACTGATAGACCGTCCGGAATATCTGAACCGGAGGGTTTGCCGGCGGTGAATCCAGAATGCCGAGAATCTTTTCCTGCAACCACGCGGGAAAATGGTAGAACCCTGGAGCCCTTGTCCCGGAAAGAATCTGCAGAAAATAGATGACGTTTTCGAGACCAACCTTTCCATCTCCGTCCGGATCAAATTTCCTTCTTTCCGACATTACTGCCGCGTCCAATTCCTCCTGCGTATAAACCCTTTGGTTGCATAAAATAGTGGGGAAATAAGGAAAAAAAGCTTGCAAAGGTCTGCAAATATTGGATATAAGTTGTTTTACAGGAAAACCTATACCACCATTCAGGAGGCCACCGCAAGTGAAATCCAGCAAATCACAAATTCATGCAAAATTCTACAAAATACCGAATATTCGATTCGAAGACCAGCAACTCACTTCCTTCTCCGGCCTGCTTATTATGAAATAAAACCACCACCTCTGGTGGTGGACCCCAAGAGGTTCTACCG
>CAZNLT010000205.1:0-9741 GCA_964573705.1 uncultured Desulfobacterales bacterium | reverse complement strand
GGTGGCCGGCACCAGCACCGGCATCAGGTCGATCTTGGACTTGGTGGTTCCCATCTCCGGGGTATTGGCGATGTTCTTGCGGAACATGGTCGATCCGAGCGAACGCTCGAGATTTGTCAGAGCCTCCTCGAGAGAAACTTCAACAAGGCCGACGGTACCCGCGCACGCATACATATGTGGCCGGGTTAAAAAAACGGACCCGAGGCATCGGCAGGCTAAAGCTCAAAACGCTGCTCGAACACAGATGCATCACTATCAGCATCGACGGCCCTTCACTCAGGGTACCGGAAAACGATACGGCGGAAAAATAAGTCTCTCCCAAAGTAATTTCTGAACTCCAGAGTACATTTGTCCAACCTCAAACAAGAGCACTCCTGCGTAGTGTATCTTCAGTGGAAGAAAAAACTGTGCGCACGGTGGGTCAACTAATCTGAGCGCAGGCGGGTCCGTTTTCCTTAGCGTCCAAGCTCGAATACGTGAGCCTGAAGACAAAGCCCTTTCAGGGGATCGGGGTTTCCCCGAAAACGGACGGATCAAAAAGATCCGGAAAATAGTAGCGCAGAATGTGGGTCGGAAAGCCGATTTCCAGCGGCGCCCGATGAGAATCGGACATCACCAGGCCTTCCTTTACCAGTTGGCTGACAATCCGCCGGGCATGGCGATCCGTGCGGTCTTCCATCCCCATGATCGCCCGGGCCTCGCCCCGGGGTACTTCACCCCGTAAAAACAATGCTTTCAGCAATTTTGCCGACCTCGGGTCCAGCGGATGCACCGCGCCTCTTTTTTTGTCCCGGTCTCGAATGTATCCATCGATTCTGCTGTCGATCCGTTGCAGGCATAGGATCTGCTCCATGAAGCGGATCTGATCCAGACAGGTTTCAAGAAAGAAAAGGCAGAAATCGGCGAAAAAAGCCTGGTCAAACCCTTTGCGATTCTCATCGGGCGAATCCGCTGATTGGATATTGATCATGTACCACTGCTTTTCTCTTGAAAACCCGCGGGATAAGGACCAAAGATTACTCTTGTTGATGCCCGTCCGCGCCATGTAGAGCCCCGAGAAGAGGCGAACCACCCGGCCGTTGCCGTCGCGGAAGGGGTGAAGCCAGGCCAGCCGGTGGTGGCTTGCCGCCGCCGCGATCAGGCGTTCGTCCCCATGGAAATTTTTCGGATGATACAATTCGGCAAATTCCTGATACATCGGCGGCAGTTCGGCGGCATCCGGTCCGTGGGCCGTTTTCCCGCCGTCGAGGGAGACATTCCCGTTGCGCATTCGGCCCGCCATCACCCGGTAGCCGGTGAATCCGTCGCCGGTATGGGTGAATCGATGATGTTCGGGCAGCTTTTCAAAAAAGCGCCGGTGGATTTTTCCCACAAAATCGAAATCACAGATGTTCATCGGTGGATTCGTCAGCACCTCCCGCCTCATTTCCCGTTCGACTTCCACATGGGCCGCGCAAAGCTCCTGAGCGTATCTTTTCTGATCATCGGTAGAAAAATTTTTCTGGAGCGCGGCTTCGATTTCCAGAATGGAGGTCTTGTGACCCTCGATCAGATTGGAATAATAGCTGTTGAGATAGCGCAAACGGTCCCCGAGGGCCTCTGCGGTCGCTTCAGCAATACGGCCGTCCAGGGTGGCCGAGGCGATCGCCACTTCCTGTGCCAGGTCCTTCAGTTCACCAATCCGTTTGGACGGGATCGCCGGATGGAATGACAGATTCAAATCGGGGTTCCTTTTTGTTCCGGTTTAATGTCCGGTTAATATCTTTAATAATATTGATTAAAATTGTTAATGAAAGAGTATTTATGTCCGGTTCAATGTCCGGATAAAGACAGTTGCAGCCGAGCGGCATCAACCCGGGGAATTCCGGATTGACCGATTCTGGTGGAACGGTAAGAAAAAACGCGGTGCCTCATGGAGGAGTTGAGCCTTAATGGTACGATCGCCAAGCCCTGCGATCTCAACCTTTATTTGGTTCAGAACGCATATAATGAAAAATTCGGGTCGGAGAAATGTCCTCTCCCCCGGGCCAGCACAAACCGCCTAAAGGATCAACGGCAACTTTCCGGAAATACCGATCATTTTTCAGATGCCAGAAGGCTTCCCGGTTTGTAATCAGATGCGTTAGATCGAGTTCGAACGTTTCGTCATCTTCCATCGTGACATGAACCCGGTAATCTTTGGACGGCTCCACCCTGACCGCTTTTTTCCACGGTGTATTAATTGCTGAGTTCATTCCATTTCTCCATTAATTCAGGCTTATTTGCCAAGATAAAATCTTTAATTTCTGTTTTACACCGTCAAGGAATCGTAATGCAAGCATCCGCAGTGGAGAATAAGGACGGCAGGCTGGGGACTGAAGATGCGATCGCCATTCTGTAAACGGCGTTGGGCCTGAGTTTTCCATAGTATCCGGGTGTTGCCGCCCGCACTTCTCGCACTCTGCCGGAGCGCCATTTCCTCTATTCAATGTGCCATCAGGGGAGCTTTTCCAGGTTGTGCCTATAAAATAAAACCCTTCCATCCATCTTGTCACATATCCATTTTGGGTGTAGTAAAATGTGTTAGAATTCGGGTGATCTTAATTGGATATATACCTTTACATCATGAGTTTTGAAAATCGAATTCAACTGAAATCCAGATACCCATAAGGGAAATTCGCTATGGCCAAAGGTAAACTAACGCTAAAACCTTTTCTCGAATCGATCGAAAACCTCTGCAACGGCATGTCTCATGAAGAATTGACCGAAACGATCCTGACCCTTGCAAAAGAGGTCCCGGTGGGTGAACGAGCGGATTGGCTTGAAAAGCTCAGGCTCATTTGCCCGGGCGAAAAGGTGAAACCGAATGCGGAAACCATCGAAACATTTGAAAAAATCGTCTATGACCGAATCGAAGCGTTGAAAGAAGATATGCTGGAACGGGCTGAAAGCATCGAGGACGGCTCGTTCTGGGATTCAGATTATTTCGGAGGCGAAGAGGATTTCTACGATGATAATCCGGATTTCGTCTCGGAGGAACAAATCGACGAATTGATCGACATTTTCGAGAATGCCGAGTTTTTTTTTCTGGAAGGCGATCCGACCCGGGCTCGGGATATTTACCGGCGTCTGTTCGACCTGTTCCATGAAGTCGATGATCTCGGTCATCTGCTGAGCGGAAACCGAAACGATTTCGATTTCAAGGAGGCCAGGGCCCGGTACTGCCGCTGCGTGTACGAAACTTCCGATAAAGAAAACCGGGTTCGAGAGATGATCGATGCCATGGATGTCGGCGCATCCATTGCGTTGCACACCTTGATTTTGGATAAGGAACCTTTCCCCATGCTTCGGGATGTTATCGACGCCAAACCGGGGAAGATGCCGGACCGGGAAGAATTCCTGAGCGACTGGGCCGACGCATTGACAGAGAAAAAGTTCAACCGCGCCGCCACCCTGCGCCTGGAAGCATCCTCGCTTCTCGAAGGGGCGGACGGCCCCGCAAAGCTGGCCCGGGAATGGGGGAAAACCCAACCCCGGGGCTATGTGTTCTGGGTTCAGGAGCTCTTCAAAAGGGAAGATTGGAAGGGCCTGTCGGAAGCCTGTCACGAGGCCCTGGAGATTCTGCACAGCGGACCCTTTCGGGAGCAGGTGGCCGGTTATCTGGAGAAAGCCGCCGAAAACCTGTCAGACCCGGACCTGATTCTGAAAAGCAAGCGGGAGCAATTTTTCTCCGTCCCGGAGGAGTCAAACCTTCTCGCGCTGATGGAAGAGGCGGAGCGTCAGGACCTTCGGGAAACCGAACTGGAAAATATACAAAAGGTTTATGCAAATCCGAAAAAGGGAACTCCGCTCATGGAAGGCCCGCTCTATACGAAGTTCCTGTTGATGGCCGGAGAGCTGAAAGCGGCATTCGAGGAGGCCAAAAACGCAGATTCGGTTGGTTGGTCCTCCGGCAAGGCCGGGCTGGTTTTCGGAAGCACCCTGTATGTCGTTTGTGGAAAATCCGAATCGGCCACGGTCATCCGGGAACTCCTGAAGAGCTATGCAAATCGGAAAATCGGGTTCTATTCGAACACCGAGGCAAGCGGAAAACCCTCCTTTTTTTCGGAAATTCTAAAAGGCATCGACCGAGCCGAGGTGAGCCCGGCGGACATCAGGGAATTCCAGGAGTGGGCGGACAAGATCGGACGGGGCCGAATCGACCGTATTGTTTCCAATAAACACCGAAACGCATACGGCCGGGCGGCATCGACCCTCGGGGCCCTGGCGGAATGCCTGATCCTGTCGGACCGACCGGATGAGGCGCAGTGCCTGGTGAAGGAGTTCTACTCTGACAAATACAACCGTTTTCCGGCGTTTCGCCGGGAGGTCAAATCGGTTTTTCAGCAATCGAAGGTTTTGAGGCTGATACGGCTTTAGTCGAATATCTTTTACATTATTTGCTTTACAAAGATGTATTGAACCCATAGATTCTGAAGAAGGGAATGGTACCTTTTTCAAGAATCAAAAAGGAAATGAGATAATGGAAGCTGAAGCAACAACCCACTTGTCTGAATCCGGACAGGTAAACATCCCAACGGCTATCCGAGAATTTTTACAATGGCGGAGCGGGTTGGAACTAAAAATTCGAATAACTTCGTCCGGTCTGCTGATTCATCCCAAATATTCTCAGCAGACCAAACGATTTGAGGATCTACGCGGATTTTTCAAACATCAGGGAAAACCCTTATCGAATGAAGAATTATGCGCGCCGGTTGATCTCAGGGAGGCTGAGTGATTGCATTCGATACGTGTCTGTTGGTTCGGTTTCTTGCCGAAGATGATCCAGAGCAGGCAGATATAGCAGAAAACTTAATGCGAGAGCATACGATATTCTTGCCAAATACCGTCTTATTGGAAACCGAATGGGTATTACGATCTCGTTACAAAAAAGAGCGGAATGAATTGGTGAATTTTTTTAAGATGCTGCCGGAAATTGAGAATGTGGTTTTGGAAGAACCTGTTCAATATGAAAAAGCGGTAACCTGGTACGCTCTGGGAGCGGATTTTGCTGATGCGATGCATCTGGCGGCTTGCGAACAAGCAACTTTATATACATTTGACAGAAACTTCTGCAAAAAAGCTCGTGAATTAATGATAACGCCGGATTTTTTGATTGTTGATGCGAAATACGGATCGCGATCCGGCGAAGAATAGGAAAATCTTAGCGGATTAAGAAGATTCCGCTTCTTTTGAAAGCGTCTCTCGCCTTGCCTCAATGCGTTCCCTGTTTGAAATATCTTTTCCCTGCCTGTGATTGCCTGACCGCCGCCCGACCAGATCCACCAACGCCCGCACGAACCCGTCCATCTGGTCCGCCTGGGTGTTCATCTCCTGGGCGGTGTCGGCGAGGTTTTCGGCGTAGTCGGTGTTTTGGTGGATCTGGGTGTCCATCTGTGAGACGGCGGTGTTGATGAGGGTGATGCCCCGGGCCTGTTCGTCGCTGGCCACGGCGATTTCCCCCACCAAGTGGCCGATTTTCTGGCCGCCGGATTCCAGGTCCTCAAAGGCACGGGCTGCATTCGAAAACAACCGGGTCCCTTCTTCCATCTTTTGGGCGGTGCTGTGGATAATTCCGGCGGTCTTCCGGGCCGCATCGGCGGCGCTGACGGCGAGGTTCCGCACCTCCCGGGCCACGACCGCGAACCCGGCCCCCTGGTCTCCGGCCCGGGCCGCTTCCACTGCGGCATTCAGGGCCAAGAGGTTTGTCTGAAAGGCGATCCCTTCGATGGTGGAGACGATCTGCTGGGTTTCTTCCCCGGCTCGGCTGATTTCCGACATGAAATCCGACAACCGGTTGATGGCCGAAGTGGCCTGCCGAATATGGTCGGCCGAACGGCCGACGATCTGATTGGCGCTTTCGGCGTTGTCGGCGTTCCTTCGGGTCATGGAGGTGATCTCTTCCAGCGAGGAGGCGCTTTCTTCCAGTGAACCGGCTACCGCATTCACCCCGTGATACAACTGCCGGCTGGCTGCCGAGACCTGCTTGGAGTTGGCCGCCGTGCCTTCGAAAGCCGATTTGAGACCCTCAATCACGGTGGTCAAGGAGCGGGTGATGGAGCGGTTCATGAGAAGCGCCGTCAGGACCAGGGGAAGGGTCACCCCGAAAACTACCAGGAGGATAAGGCTTCTTTGTGAAATGTCTCGGGTGAGATTCCGGTTTGCCGCGGCCGTAATCTCCAGCACCCGGTTGTCGATGGCGTCGAGCAGCCCGAGAAGGGAGGCCTTTTCGTTGTTCATTTTTTTGAGACGGACCGAGAGCTGACCGGCCACCCCGTGAAAACGGATCACCTGGGTCTTGTAGGCGGTGATTTCAGTAACCAGTTCCTTCCCGAAGGCGGCGATCTCCGCATCCGACACATCCAGGGCATGGAGTTTCAGCAGAAGCCCGTCCAGCAGATCGATCAAGGGGTGTTCCGCATCCTCCATGGCTTTCATGAAGTGGTCCAGCCCGAGCCGGTTGAAACGGATGGCGATCTGGAACAGGGTCTTGCCGTAGTCGGTGACCATCAGGGTGAGGTGTTCCAGGTCCGAGGCGTCTTCGCCTTCCGTGACCCGGTCCAGGATCTTTCCGGAGACCGACCGGCCCAGGTCGGCCAGGCGGCTGTCCAGGCTTCGGTCGATGGACTCCAGTTCCGCCCGGACCCGGTTGACCATTCGGCATTGGTGGATGACCGATTCGATGGCCCGGGTGAATCCGGCGAGAGCGGCGACCAGGCGGTCATCTTCGGTCCGGGCCTGAAGGTCGGTCACCTTTTGAACCAGAGATTCGCCGCGGCTGTTCAGGAGGTCCTCATTGCCGTAAAAGGCGGTCACCACCAGATTGGCTTCGCCGATCAGGTCGGCCAGGTCCCTCCCCAGGCTCCCGTTGGCGGCCACCCGTTCGATTTCCGAGGCGAACACCGTTTGGAGGATGTTCCGAACCTGGTAAAAAGAGGACAGCACCACCCCCGTGATCAGGCAGAAGGTGATGCAGATCAAAAGGTTGATCACCAGCAGTTTTCGGGTGATGTTCCTGCGGAAAATCGTGGAGAATGGATTCTTCATCGGTTCGCCGGTCCTCGTGAAAAGAGAAGGGGTTCAATTCCGGTCGCGTTTCATGCAGGGCCCGACCGATTCTTTGAGAAAGGCCACATACTGTTCCACCCCTGAAAGATAGGCATCGTAACCGGCGAACAACCGGGTTTCCATGGGCTGAAAGTATTCAGTCGAGAGCGCGGCCATATATGTGCGAAAATCGGTTTCGTAGGGGGTGCCCGGCCCCTTTCGGGTATGGATTTCCTCGATCTCCTGCCGGCGCTGTTCGAGCCGTCTGCCTTCCGCATTGACCGATTTTCGGAGGGTCGATAATTCCTTCCGTTCGGCTTCCAGGTCATCCCGAATCCGTTTGGCTTCGGCGATTTTCTCCTCCCAGTAGTCGGGCTGCTTGGGAGAGACGCACTGAAAGAAAATCATGTTGAGGCTTTTCACCTGGGAGGCCAGGGCCGTCATGCGGGATTCATAGCCCCTGCGGGTCTCCTCCAGGGACTGTCTTCGGGCCTCGAAACTCCGATAATCTTCCTGAAGGCTTGCGGCAAAGGTATGAACGGCCGGCAGGAGAACGAGAACGAACACCGCCGGGAGGGCAATCCATCGATAACTCATGAGAATGCGTTTCCTTTCTTTCCGGTTGCGGATGCAGACCATGGGCGGGAACATTCTCCTGAATCCGGAGGCGCAAACACCCGCCGCCGGGGAAGATTCCCGGGCACGATTCACCCGCTGTCGATTGTCTTTTCCTTCTTTCCATGGAGGGAGACCCGCCTTCCGGCGCGATATTAACCGGAAGGCGGGGTACTTCGGTCTGTATAGGCGATCTTAATCGTTGTCCCCGTCGAGCAGATCGCCCAGGCCGCCCAGAATGGAGCCTTCACCCCGGCTGCCGCCGCGCTGGGGGGCCGCTTTGAGCATTCTTCCGGCCAGCCGGGAAAAGGGCAGGGACTGAAGCCAGACCTTGCCCGGGCCTGTAAGCCTGGCGAAGAAGAGCCCCTCACCACCGAAGAGGGATGTTTTGATCCCCCCGGCCTGCTGAATATCGAAGGAAACGGCCGGGTCGAAGGCGACCACGCAGCCGGTGTCGGCATGGAGGGTTTCCCCGGCCTCCAGCCGACGTTCCACCACGGTGCCGCCGGCGTGCATGAAGACCATTCCGTCGCCTTCCAGCTTCTGCATGATAAAGCCTTCGCCGCCGAACAGGCCGGTGAGAATCTTCCGCTGCAGATAGATCCCGATGGAGACCCCCTTGGCTGCGCACAGAAAGCTGTCTTTCTGGCAGACCAGCATGCCCCCGACGTCGGCCAGAGAGACCGGAATGATGTTTCCGGGGAAGGGGGCGCCGAAAGCCACATGGACCTTCCCCTGACCGGTGTGGGTGAAAACGGTCATGAACAGACTTTCGCCGGTGACCAGGCGTTTACCGGCCCCGAGCAACTTGCCCATGAATCCGCCGCCGCCTCCGCTGGGGGCCGACCCGTCTCCGAAGACCGTCTGCATCTCCACCGGCTGGCTCTTGTACATCATGGCGCCGGCTTCCGCCACCGCGCTTTCGCCGGGGTCGAGTTCGATCTCCACGAACTGCATTTCGGAGCCGAAGATCTGAAAGTCGATTTCATCGGCGCTGGTCGGTTCCCCGGACCTCGCGGACCGTTTGGGCGACACCCCCGGGGGCGGGGGCGCCGAGGGGCCGTCGGCGGTGCTGCCGAGTTGGGGAACCTGGGCGATGGGCAGCCACTCGGCCAACCCTTCCCGCCAGGCAAATCCGTTGGCGCCTTTCATTTCCACCTGAAATCGGGCTTGCGTATCATCAAAAGGGCCGATCTGATCGCCTCCATAACTTAAATACCAGTTTGTCATGGCACGCCTCCTTGTATCTGCGGCTGAGCCGACGGATCGATTTGGCGCGATCTCGGCTTTGGTTATAATTTGATTCAGGATTCGAGGGGTACGGCCGTTTGAGGTGTCTTCGGCACTTCCGGCGTTCGGCCTCTGTTATTAAGAATTAAGTACCTTCCGAATATGTTGAATTTTCAAAAGAATTCAGCCAATATCCAATATCAGGGAAAACCTTAAAAACAATGCACACTGGTGTCAAGCAAAAACTCACCGTCCTATAACTTTTATTATAAAGCGGTAATTTTCAGCAGTTCTCTTTGAATCGGCAATAGTCGGTGAATAGTGGCTTGTTTGCCAAAGAATCCCATATAAATCAACGACCAGACAGGATTCAATGTGGCATTCCCGCCGCCCCTTCCAATTTCCAATCAGCTGCTTTTGCTGATCAGCTTGCAGTCGGTCACGTAGAGAAAATCTTTACGATCCAGAAGATCGATGAGATTCATCCATTGTTCGACATACGTGCTCACATCGGCCTTGTTACCGCTATAGGTCGCTACGCTTACGGAAACGGGCTGATAGATCCTGCCCCCGATGATGCCGAAGGAGAGAACCGAGAGCCGCTGCTAAAGCAGACCGGTGTTTGGCGAAGTGATAAAGCAGGTGGGCAAAAACCGAATAGAGGGGTTAACTTTTCCGGTCTACCAGCAGCCCCAACAACATTTTAAGGGAATTATGGCAGGGAATTGAGCCATAAAAAAACCGGCAGATTTTACCTGCCGGTTTTTTTTGGCTTTTTGGTGGAGCTGAGGGGGATCGAACCCCTGACCTCATGACTGCCAGTCATGCGCT
>CAZNLT010000204.1:0-9780 GCA_964573705.1 uncultured Desulfobacterales bacterium | reverse complement strand
CGGCTCCCCCGCATTTGGGCACCGCGGATGAAACCGGCACCCCGGCGGCGGGTCCACGAGGTTCGGCACGGTCCCCTCGATGCTTTCCAGCGGTCCGGTCTGGGCCATTTTGGGCACCGCGTTCAGCAGGGCATGGGTGTACGGATGCCGCGGATTCCGAAACAGCTCTTTGACATCCGCGATTTCGCAGACGTTTCCGGCATACATCACCCCCACCCGGTCGCAGGTCTCGGCCACCACCCCCAGGTCGTGGGTGATGAGGAGCACCGAGGAGATCTCGGTCTCCTTCAGCCCCTTCAATAAATCCAGAATCTGCGCCTGAATCGTCACATCCAGGTTCGAGGTCGCCTCATCCGCAATCAGCAGCACCGGCCGGCAGGCCAATGCCATGGCGATGACGATCCGTTGTTTTATCCCCCCGGAGAGGTTGTGGGGATAGCGTCGGATCACTTCCTCGGGATTGGAGATCCCCAGCCTGCCGAGCAACTCCGCCGACCGGTCCAGGGCTTCCCGAAGCAGACGCCGCCGCCATCGCTTCAGCACCGGAATCCGATTCAAAACGGCAAGCACCCGCGCACGCGGATTCCGGGCCGAGATTCCATACAGGACCCGCAGCACCGCCGCCACCGGTCCCGACCTCCGTCCGCCCTCCGCGCCCAGATCCGCCGCAATCTTTTCGCTCATCCCCCGGACCCGGTGAAACAGAAAACTCTCCGCCACCTGTTCGACCACCGTCATGATCGGGTTCAGGGCCGCATTGGGCTCTTGAAAGATCATCGAAATCCGGTCCCCCCGAAGCTGGCGCAGATAAGATTCCGGCTGCCGAAGCAGATCCACCCCTCTGGGCGGCGCATCTCCTGTCGGCGGGTCCGGATAAAAGATCAGCTCCCCCCCGTCGATCCGCCCCGGCTCCTGCACCAGCCCCATCAAAGACCGAACGAACACGCTTTTTCCGCACCCCGATTCCCCCACCAGCCCGAAGGTAATCCCGTGGGGGATGGTCAGGCTCACGCCGTTGAGCGCCTTCACCACCCCTTCGTAGGTATAGAAATTGACCACCAGATCTTTGGCTTCGAGGATCGGATGCACCCCCGCACCGGCCTCACTGCGCCCATCCCGCCGGTCATCTCCGGCCATATCCGCACTCATCGCCGCCGCTGCCTCGGATCAAAGGCGTCCCGCAACGCATCCCCGATCAGGTTCCAGGCCAGCACAAAGAGGACGATGCACCCGCCCGGAATCACGATCGTGTACCAGAACCGGAGCGGGTCCTCGGGCGGGCCCACGATGTAGTTCCGGGCCAGGGCGACCATCTGGCCCCAGTCGGCATACCCCTTGGGCGCGCCCAGCCCCACAAAACTCATGAAGGAGGCGGTGATAACCATGGAGCCCATATCCATGGTGGCGATCACCAGGACCGGGTAGATGGCGTTGGGCAGGATGTGCCGGAGCATGATCTTGACATCCGAGACCCCCATCAGCCGGGCCGCCTGGACGTACTCCTGGTCCCGCAGGGTGAGCACCCCCGAGCGCATGACCCGGACGTAGTTGCGCCAGACCACCAGGGCCAGGGCGATCATGACGTTCTCCAACCCCCGGCCGAAGGCCACCACGATGGCCATGGCCAGGACCAGGGTGGGCACGGCGAAGACCACATCCACGAACCGCATCAGAAATTCATCCACCAGCCCGCCGTAGAACCCGGCCACAGTCCCCAGAAAAATCCCCACCGCTGCGGCGAATCCCACCACGAAGAGGCCGATTTTAAACGCTGTTCGGGTGCCCCAGACCACCCCGTAGTAGATGTCGTACTGGCCCGAGGTGGTGCCGAAGACGTTGGTTTCGCTGGGCGGTTTGGGAATGGGGGAGTAGCCCTTGCGGGGCATTCGGTAGGGGCTGTCCGGGTATTTGGGCGGGGCGATCACCGGGGCCAGTACTGCGGTGGCCGCAAAACCAAGAAGCAGAATCCCCCCGAGCACGGCGGTGGGGTTCCGGAAGATTTTGACCAGTGTGAACCGGAGTTCCCGCAGCCGCGGATGGCGTTCCCAATCGACGGCCATGGTCACACCAGCCGAATCCGCGGGTCGATGGCCGCATACAGGATGTCGATCACCAGGTTGGTGATCACGAAGACCAGCCCCATGAAGAGGCACATCCCCATCAGGACCGGCATGTCGAGCTGGGTGGCCGATTCGGCCAGCCACCAGCCCATGCCCTGGCGGTTGAAGACCACCTCAACGGCGATCGATCCCTCCATGGAAAAGGCGACCAGCTGGCCGGCCACGGTCACCACCGGAATCAGGGCGTTCTTGCGGGCGTGGCGAAGGTGGACGGTGCGGTCGTCGGCCCCCTTGGCCCGGGCGGTGATGACGTAATCCTTGGACAGCTCCTCGATCATGCCCGAACGCATCACCCGCATCAGCAGGGCCACCACCACGATCACCTGGGTGGTCACCGGAAGCACCAGGTGGCGAAGCCCGTCCAGGGCCACCCGCCCGTTGCCGTTGAGGATGCCGTCGATGGTGACCATCCCGGTGTACCGGGTGAAGGCCTCGGGATGGTTCATGATGTAGAGTGCCGTCTCATCCCCGATGATCCCCGGCGGAAACATTCGAAAATAGCCGTAGAAGACCATCAGCAGGACCAGGGCGAAGAGAAAGGTGGGCAAAGACCACCCGACGATGGCGAAGACCCGGCTCAGGTGGTCGAACCAGTCGTCCCGGTGGATGGCCGATTGGGTGCCGAGCCAGATCCCGAACCAGATGATCAGGGGCGCGGCATAGAGGTTCAGCTCCAGGGTGACCGGAAAATACATCCAGAAGGCGGTCCAGACCGGCTGGGCCGCCACCAGGGACCAGCCGAAGTTGCCGGCGGCCACTTCCCCCACCCACCGGCCGTATTGGATGTAGAAGGGATCGTCCAGGCCGTATTTTTGCACCAGGCGGGGAAGGTCCTTGGCCTGCTGGGGGGTGGTGATGTAGGCGGCGGCCCTCCGCTCCGGGCTGAAGGACATCAGGATGCCGAAGATCAGCACGGAGACGCCGAAGAGGACGAAAATCAGAAAAAAGAGCCGCCGAAGGATGAAGGGCCCCATGGGCGGCCTATTCCTTGGTCAGCCGCTTCAGGTATTCCCACTCGGAATTGAACATCGGGTTGGGCTGGTAGCCCTTGACGTAATCCCGGTAGGCCCGAAAGTCGATCTGCTGATAGAGGCCGATGGCCGGGGCATCCAGGTACCAGAGGTCCTGAAGCCGGAAATAGATCTCCTCCCGCTTGACCGGATCGACGGTGTCGATGCCGGCCTCGCAGAGTTTGTCCACCTCTTCATTCTTGTAGCCCATGTACCGGCCGTAAACCCCCCGGGAGTGCATGAAGGTGTACATGAAGTTGTGGGGATCGGCATAATCGGCGCCCCAGCCGATGATGAAGACGGGGTACATGAAATTCCGGTACTGGACCAGATAGTCCTTCCAGTCGACGTTGCGGACCTCGATTCTGAACTTGGGATTGAGCGACATGATGTTCTCCGCCAGCATGAAGGCCGCGGCCTCCCGCATGGCGTTGCCGGTGTTGTAGGTGATCACCATCTTGAATCCCTGGTCCCAGACCTGCCCGTCAAAGGCCTGCTTCATGTGCTCCTCCGCCCTTTTCAGATCGAAGGGATAGATGGGGACCTCCTTGTGATAGGGCAGCCCCTGAATGTTGGGGCTGGAGGGGAGGATCACCAGCCCGTTGAAGACGTCGTCCCGGTAGGTCTCCCGGTCGAAGGCGTGGAGAAAAGCCTTGCGCACATGAATATCCGAAAAGAAATCGGGCGGAATGCCCTCGCCGTCGAGTTTGCCGCTGCCGATATTGGGATTGCCGGCAGGATTGATCTTTTGACAGAAGCAGGCGGCGGTCATGGCGAGCTGTGGCACTTCGTAGAAGGTGAGGTCCTTCATGGCCTTGACCTCGGGGATGTAGGGGGTGTCCACTACCACCCGGTCGGCGTCCCCGTTTTGAAGCATCAGCTTGCGGGTGGACCACTCCTTGACATACTTGAAGATGGCGGTCTCCACCTGAGGCGCACCGCCCCAGTAGCCGTCGAACCGCTCGAACACGAATTGCTTGGAGGGCTCCCAGGCCTTCATCCGGTAGGCCCCGGTGCCGTTGGCGATCTTCTGAAGCGGTTCATGGCCGGGGGCCGGGTTGTTGTACTTCTCGGCGTTGGCGATGTTTCCGTCCCAGCAGCCGTTGACGATGGCCCAGTTCTTCTGAAGGATCACCGAGGAGGCGTAGGCGAGAATGCCCATCAGCGGCGGGTAGGGCTTGGGAAGGTGAAGGATCACCTGGTTGCCCTGGACCGCCACGGCCTTGTCGATCTTTTCGAAGATCCCCGGGTGAATCTTCCCGTTCTCGTCCCGGGTGGAGCCTTCGCCGGTGAGCGCCTCCAGCATCATCCACATGGGGCCGCCGTCCGGGTCGGCGATCATGTTCCGCTTGAAGGAATAGGCCACATCCTCGGCGGTCAGCTCCCCGCCTTCGTGGAACTTCACCCCTTTGCGGATTTCGAAGGTGTAGGTTCTGCCGTCCTCGGAAATCCCGCCGTTTTCCATGGTCGGCACCTTCGCCGCCAGGAGCGGAATGAACTTGTCGGTGGCGTCACCGTCGAAAAAAACCAGCGGCTCATACAGATTCAGCACCCGCTGCCCGCTCACCGTGTCATAGGCCACGCAGGGGTCGAGGGTGCGCACGGTGCCGTACGAGGCCATGACGAAGGTGTCGGGGTTTTGGGGGGCGGATCGGGCGGGGGAGGGGAGAAGGGCGATGGTCAGGCAAAGAGCAAGGAAAAAAATGCTACCAAGATAGAGCGAACGGGACAAAGGCATCATGGAATGAGCTCCTTTTCGGTGTGATGGGTTTTTGTCTCTTGAACGGTTTTGTCATTTTCTCTTTCGCCCCGAAGTAAAGGGGTGCTTTGCGATTTTATAGCGTATTGGGGTTGTGGGAGAGGGGGTAGCCCGGAATTTTTCCATAGTCGTCGAAGTTTTGTTTGAGTTCCCGGACCACCTTTTTCAATTAATTCGGTGTAATTTTTTAGTGCTGTCTTATATGGGACTTGTTCCTCTAAATTATGGTATATGGAAAGAGCTTTTATAATCCACTTGCCGGCTTCTTCCAAATTTCCCGTTTTCCCATTAACCTTGCCTAATTGGAGATAAGCGTTTGCCGCTAAAAGTTCATTGTGTAATTTTTCAGCGATTACTATTGCTTTTCGGAAGTAGTTTTCAGCATTTTCATAATACCCCTCGACCTCAGCTATCCTTCCAAATTGATGATAAGTGATCGCCAGTCCATCTTGATCGCCTTGATCTTCATTTAAATGCATGGCTTTCCGATACCACCTTTTGGCCTCCGAAAAATCACCCTCTTGTTCTGCAATTCTTCCCAGCAAAAAATAATTGCTGGTCTCCCCTGTTTTGTTGCCGATTGATTTAGAAATCTCCAATGACTTTTTTACCCAGTTTCCAGCTTCTTCAAATTTGGATTGCTTTCGGGCAAGGATTCCAAGATTGTGGTAAATGCTTGCAATCCCATACCGGTAGTCAATTTCTTCGCAGATCTTCAAAGAATCCTGGTACCACTTTCTGGCAATTGTTAGGCTGTTTTTTTCTTGAAAAGCGATTCCCAAATTATGATAAGACCGGGCCATCCATTTTAAATTATGGTGTTTTTCCGCCCATATTTTTAATTTTTCCGCATTTTCCTTTAAGGCGTTTGTATTGCTTAAAAATAGATTCAGTTTAAAATTGAGATCCCACCATTCCGGTAGATCTGATTGGCGAATCTCTGATTCCATAATATGAGATTTTAAACTTCTAGCTCGTTGAATTTGTCCTAAAGCCAAAGCTGCTTTGAAAAGGGGGAAATAATACCTATGTGTAAGAATGGTCTTCTTTTCTCCTTTTTGCAATGCTGTTGCCAATTCGGGTTCCAAAGCAGAGATCAATTGGTGAGCGGCCCTTGGAGAGAGATCTAATAAATCAGATGAAAAAAAATCTCTTGAACTTTCACCGTGATAATCCGCGAAGTTAAAAGGCGGACCTGTAAAATGGAATTTCAGTGGAACCCAATCAGCAAGATGATCCGCGATTTGCAACAACCGGCGATAATTCACGGGCAGTAGAAAAAAAACGATATGACATTGCAGATACGCCCAGGATTCTCGAAGGGCATTCATTTCAACCCAGAATTCCCGCGCCTCAATTTGCCTCATGCCCCCGGAATCAACTAAGAACAAAACCCCGGAATCCGGAGCCCACCCTTGAACAGCTTTTTTACACTCCTCATGGAGTTCGCCCGCGCTTTTCGACCCTTGGATTTTGATTTCCGCAACGGGGCGATCCCCGATTTCATTCCGCAGGAGATGAATCAGATCCGCCGCTCGAGTTTGCGTATCCACTTCGACAGCCGTTAATGCCGCCAAAGGCTCGCGAACGGAGCGCTTCAGGGCCGTCAGTTGTTGCTCATCGCCATTCAAGACAGTCGCCCCAGGGCTTTTAAGTTTTCGATCACCAGGGGGTGAACCCCAAACCATCCTTCCCCGTTGTATTCTACAAGCGCACAGGATCTGAGTAAGACCTGGTTAATTGCATCCGCCTTTGGTACATTCCTTTCCCCCTTTTGTTGTTTCACAGCATATTCGGTCAGTCTGTCGTATAACTGATCGACCGATTCGGGACCCCCGGCAAGGGTATCATAGGGAAGAGAAACCTGCTGCCAAAATTCTTTCTGAAGCTGTTTCAACCCATATTCGATGTGCTCATCTCGCAAGGGGATTTCAGAATCGGCCATCAAGGCTGTAGTCTGAAGCACTTCAAAAACATGCCGCAGAACACCGCCGGTTTGTTGTATCAATGTCGTTGCAGCCGATGGTTCAATAACTTTTTCCTGAATACGACAGTGAATAATGTCGCGGATGGTTTCAAAACCACGGGTAATCCCTTTGGCCGGGTCGGTTACCTTGATCATGGGCAGGGCAATCACATCATCAAAGCTGGATTTGAAGGCATTGACTTCCGGGGAATGGAACAGGAAAACAGGAATGGTGTAAATGATATTGGTCAAGATGCCGGTCAGCAGGCTGGCATTGTTGACGTATAATTCACGGGCCTGATGAATATCCAACTTGTCGAGATCTTCGACAATGATCAAAAGACGCCGGTCTTCCGGAAGGGCCTTTCGCACCGCTTCGATCAGGCAATTGGCCTGCACCAGTAGGTCTGCCGGTCTCTTTCGAAGTTTGGAAACCGCGGTATCTTCGCTGTGGACATTGAGTTTGATTTCTCCTCGAAGCGTAGCGAAAAGCCCGATCAACTGGCCGAGGAGGCTGTCTTTGGTCGAAATGCCGGCACCGGCTGTGGCGCAGGTGTCGCGAGCCGTTTGAACTTTTTGCGTGGTTTCGGAAAAGTAATCCAGCACCGGCTTCAGGATTTTTTCATCGACGTCGAGGTTCGCTTCTCGGGCGGCTTTCAGGACCCGATCCGCGATGATCAGCACTAAATCCTCAGCCCGCACCGCCACCGGGTTCATTTCACGATGGACGGAAAAGTTGACGGTGAAGAATCGATCATTATGCTCGGAGATGAATTTGTTCAATTCGGTGGATTTGCCGCAGCCCCGGTGACCATAGAAGAGCAGATGGACATCTTCCCCCATGTCTAATGCATCGGACAATCTTCGGCGGGTGTGTTGATGCGGGTCTCGGGCTGAATCGGTTTCGACGAAAAAGGTGGCAAGCGCATCCCCGGTCAGCGGCATGGGCCGGCATACCCGGCGGATTTCCGGCAGAGTTTCCGCTTTTTTGACGTGAGACATCGGTTTTTATCCTTTCGGAAGCGTATTGCTGAATCGAGCGCAAAATATTGAAATATCAATTTGATTCTATACGCAGATAAGAACCTGGTCAAGGATTTATAAGGATAGAAGACCGGGCAGAGAGGCAGCACAGTATCGATACGGAAGCATTCCCGAGCGCCCTTCGGGAGGCTTTTTATCACTGTCAGCCGGGGAATGCTCCCCGGCGAATCAGGGAGAATCGGCTGAAGAGGGCTGGGAGTTTGAAGTAGTCTCCGTTGGCGGCGTTTCCTCGGCTTTGGTTCCGGTGTCTTCCGGTTTCGCCCGTTCTATCTTTTTTCCGCCTGTCAGCGCCGCCAACCGATCCACATACCCCAGCATTGCCCCGGCCTGGCCGTTCATCTCTTCCGAGGAGGAGGCGAACTCTTCGGCGTTGGAGGCGTTGGCCATGGTGATCTGATTGATGTCGGCCACGGCGGTGTTGATTTCGGAGATGCGGCGGGCCTGCTCCTCGGAGGCATCTGAAATCTCCCGAATGAGGATGTCCATGCGGGCGGCTTCATCCGCGGCTTCGGAGAAGGATTCGTGGGTGAGCGCGACCAGGCGTGCGCTTTTGGAGATCTGCATCGTTGCGGTTTCGATGAGGTCGCGGGTTTCCCCTGAGGATCGGGCGGCCCGCATGGCCAGCTCTCTGACCTCAGCGGCGACCACCGCGAACCCGGCGCCCGCGGCTCCGGCCCGGGCCGCCTCCACCGAGGCGTTGAGGGCCAGCAGGTTGGTCTGAAAGGCGATTTCGTCGATGGATTGGAGGATCTTTTCGGTGGCCTCTCCGGCCGCCGTTACCTGATCCATGGATGCCGACAGCTCGGATGCCGTTTTCAGGGCCTGGCTCAACAGATCGGCGATGCCGCCGGCCAGGGTTTTCACCTCCTGGGCGCTTCGGGTGTTTTGCCCGGTCATGGCGGAGAGGGTTTCAAGGGCCGCCGCGGTCTCTTCGAGGGAAGCGGCCTGTTCCGAGGATGCCTGGGCCAGTTCCTGGCTGGCCTCGGAGACATGGTCCGAGGCAAAGGCCACCTGGCGGGCGCCCTGACCCACTCCGCCGCCGACTTTCCGAAGGTCTCCGACCAGAAAACGGGTCGACAGAACCGCATACAGGATTCCCAGAATCAGGGCCGCGGCGGTGCATCCGAGGATGATCCGGAGGGCCAGCCGCTTGACCTCGGCCAATCGTTCGGTGGTGGATAGAATAAATGCGGAAAAGAGATCGCTCAGTTCGGTTTCCAGAGCGGTCATCTCTTGGCGCTTTTGATGCTGAATCGCGATTTGGGCGCGGTATCCTTCGATATGCTCGCGGAATTGCCGAAACCCGCCCCGGATTTCCTCTCCGAGGGCCAAATAGTCTTCGCTGCCCCGAATCAATTCGATCCATGCCTCGATGGCCGCATCCATCTCTTTCATGGCCGACTCGATCCGGGCCAGTCGGGACGGGGTGTTCCGGTCGAAGTAGGCGATAACGGCGGCATACAGAAGCTGATTGCGGGTCTCCATCTCCTCGATCAGAAATTGCCCTTCCCGAATCACATCCGCCAGGTATTCATAGGTGGCCCGGGTCCCCAGTTCCAGCTCCGATTTGAGGGTTTCGGCAATAGCGTAACTTTCAAAGGCATCCAGATAATTCAGGACCATCGCCCGGGCCGTTTGCAGTTTTTCGGCGGCCTCGGGGGGCGGCGCCTCAGCGGCGAGCGTAGCGTCGATGCCGGAGACCGCCTCTTCCACTGCGGTAAAGGACGCCTCCTTTTCCGCCTCCTGAATCGTGCGCCCCTCATCGAAACTGTGAATGATGAATCGGTCCACATGGAATTTGGCCGCGGTAAATCGGGATTGAAGCCCGCCCACCGCTTCAAAGAGGCCCACCCGGTTCAGCACGTGGGTGAGAGACAGAAA
>CAZNLT010000203.1:3331-9877 GCA_964573705.1 uncultured Desulfobacterales bacterium | reverse complement strand
GCCCCCCTCCGGGGGGCTTCCTGAGGCCACCCGCTCTGCGGGTGGAGATTCACTGGATGGATCGGGCCTGATCAGCTCCACAAAAGAGTATTTTGCCACTGGGCGATGACCGCCGCTTGAGGCAAATGTTTTTTCAAAAAAAGGAAATGTCATGGACGCGACAGTGAACTATGAAAAGGATTATTATTCATGGCTGATGACAAACGCCGGCATGCTTCGGGAAGGCAGGCTCGCGGACGTCGATGCGGAACATATTGCAGAGGAGCTTGAAGCCATGGGCCGGAGCGAAAAACGGGAGCTGACAAGCCGCCTGAGCGTCCTCATCGCCCACCTGCTGAAGTGGAAATTTCAGGCTGTCAAACGTTCCCGAAGCTGGAAGAATACCATATTGACGCAGCGAATGGACATCAAAGAGCTTCTGGAAGACAGCCCGAGTCTTCGGCATGAACTTGAAACAAGAATCACAAAAGCCTACGAAAGAGCCCGCTTGGCAGCCGAAATCGAAATCGGCATCGACAAGGCCGATTTTCCGTCGGCATGCCCGTTTTCATCCGATGAATTATTGGAGGACGGGTTCTTTCCCGAATAACATGGAACGGAACCTTGCGATCGTGCCGCGGCTTTGAGGATATCCAGATCCTGCTGCCTTTCCAAACTTGAACGATATTTGAACCCGGATATCCAGGATGCCAAAGGATGGCCAGGATAAGCCCGGATCATCCTGGCCATCCTTCAAAAATCCTGAGCATCCTGATTCAAAACAGCACCGAATTTTCCCGGTGAGTGCGCTTTTGATTACGGTTCCGACGCGACCTTCCACCGCGACATCGGCCCATTCCCCCGAATTCCCACCCCTATCTCCCGAAGCCAATCGGCGACCACCGTATTGCTGTTGTGATTCATAGAATAAGGCTCGGGGTGGCGGACGAACTCGAGATCGAAGGCGGGGTTGTAGCGGGCGGTATCTTCGGCTTCCGTGAAAATCTTGTCCAGGCGGTCTCTCAGGCGGGTCACCCGGTCGGTTTCGGACGACAATGGGAAGAGCTTTTCGATCGGCACCAGCACATACCGGCGCACCGAGGCCGGGGTCGGGGAGGCGTCGAGTTTTTTACGCCCCAGACCGGCCGGGCTGGGGCCGAAAAGGGCGCGGCTTCCCTGGGTGATGCCGGTTTGCCGCAGGACGTACCAGTCCCAGTCGCCGTAAGCGTATCGGACCATGCCGCCGTCGACCGGCAGCACCAGGCTGGCGTGGCGGCCGTGGTCGAGGAGAAACACCGGGGCCGAATCGGCGGGTGCGGGCGGAGGAATGACGGTGAACCCGCATCCGCTGAAAAAGAAGGCGACCCATAGAATGAGTGCCGGGTGGAAGATAGTTGCCATACCCAAATGATAGAACGCTGCGGACGGAGATGCAACTTCGGGCAGGATTTACGCTCCGGCGGAGGGGCATCCGCCATGAAGATGGATGAGAACCGATTAAAAGGCGACAGACAGTGCCACCCGGCCGAAGGCGCCGGGGTCGATGTCGTATTCCTCCCCGTTGTTGCCGTCGGGATCGTAAATGGTGAGGCTTCGGTCGAAAAAGCCGCCGCCGGCTACCCTCAGCCGAAGGGTCTCGGAGAGCGTGTACAGAAGCGCGATTTCGCCGCCGATGTCCTGGGTCTCCAGGTACCCCTCGGGGGAGACCGGGCTGTCATCCGCCAGCCGAAAGGTATCCGAATCAAAGGCCATTCCGGCCTGCAGGGCTAATCTCTCTGAAAACCGGTAGGTGATGGCGGTCAGGGGAATCCCGATCATGGCGGAAAACCCCTGCACCCCGGGGTTTTTCCAGGCGATGCCGACAATCGGCAGGACGGTGGATTTGACTTCATTCCAGTCATAGAGCGCCCCTAGACGGAACCCCAGGTTCCAGGCCGGCATGCGGTAGATGAATCCGCCCCAAGCCCGAGTCCCGAAGCTGTCGTCCATTTCTTCCTCAAAGGCGGTGGACACCTCCGCCGCGAAAAAATAGCCCCATTTTTCAGACCACATATCGTCGTGGGAAATCCCCGTCGCCGCTTTGTGGAGTTCTTCCCACGGGTCGGATGCGCCGTCCCCGAAGGGCAGCCGGCCTGCATCGCTCCATTCATATCGGCGATAGATGTAATCGGCCGTCAGCCACCCGAATTCCAGGTCCGCCTGCCCGCCGAATACCGAAAACGAACCGGCGTCTCCGTTCACATCGAGATCCGCGTCGGCGGTGTAGAAGGTCTGAAGGCGAAATCGATTGTCCAACCCTTCCGGCTGGGCGAGAACAGGAAGCTTGAAAAGGATCAGTACCAGACCCGTGAGGATACCGGCGTATACAAGATATTTCATTGTGAGTGTTCCTTTGCACGTCAAGAAAGATGGGTGTCATCGAGAAGCAGCAGCACTGAAAAGCACGTTTTTCTGACCGGCTGCATGGCCGGGAAAATAGAGCTCCTTCTGCCGGGTGTCAAGGGAAACCTCTCCCCGCGGGCTGGCAATGCCGATTCGGTTTTTTATTTGGGCTATCCGACGCGGTCCGGCTCGTTCTACAGGCTCTGCCGACCGAAAAGCGGGATCATTCCGCGGGAGGTGACCGATGTTCAGGTAGAGATCCGCGCCGGTTGTGATGCATTTACGGTGGATCGCTCCTCTCAGGCCTTGTCAAGGAGGGCGGATTCGGGGTAAGGAATAGGCGTCGGTCTTTTATTCACCCATATCATCCTAAAAGAAAGGAGCGCACGAGATGGTAAGAAAAATGAGTTTTTGGGGGTTGATTTTTATTCTGGCATTCGTGGTATCCGCATCGGCTTCCAATTCACTGGTCCGGAACGCCCTTGAAAAAGAGAAACCGATCAAGATGACCATCGCGCATCCGGAACCACCGGATCCGCAGAATTTCATTCATTCGGCGGCCTTAAAATTTAAATCCCATGTCGAGAACGCTTCCAACGGCAAGATATCGGTGGGTATCGCTCCCGGCGGCCAGTTGGGCGATTCGGCCGAAATGCCAAAACAAATCCAGATGGGCGTGATCGAAGGCTCCATGTCTATGGCCGAGGGCCACATCGCCCCTTATTACAAAGGGGTTCAAGTACTGGCGATTCCCTACCTGTTCCTGTCTGTGGACCATGCCCTGTATACCCTGGACGTGGATGCCCCCTTCGGGAAAAAACTCTGGGGGGATCTGGAGAAGAAGACCGGGCTGAAGGTCCTGACGATTTGGGACAACGGCGGGTTCCGATGTTTTACCAACAACAAACGGCAGATCAGAACCCCCGAGGACATGAAGGGGCTGAAAATCAGAACCATGCAGATTCCGGCCCATATGGAAATGGTCAAAGCCCTGGGCGCCAACCCGACCCCGATCGCCTGGACGGAACTGTACAACGCGCTGCAACTTAATGTGGTCGACGGCCAGGAAAATGCGGTGCCCACGATCGCTCTGGGAAATCTCGAAGAGGTGCAGAAATACCTCACCTTAGACCGGCATGTGTATTCCAATCACATCTTTCCGGTCAATGCCAAATGGTTCGAGAATCTGCCGCCGGTCTATCAACTGATCATTCAGCAGGGGGCGGATGAGGCCAGCAAAACGGCCCGCCGGATGACCCGTATTCTGCGCACCACCCTTCTAACCCAGTTCCGTAAAAAGGGCATGGAAATATACGATCCCTCGCCGGCCGAAATCGCGCTTTTCAGAGAAGCGGCCCAGAAGCCGGTTCTGAAATTCATCCGCGAACAGGTCGGAGACGAGCTGGTGAATGATCTTTTGAAGGCTTCCGATCAGGCCATGAAAGATCTCGGGTATACCGAATAATCCACCCCGACGATATCCGGAGGGGAGGGGAGATTTCCCCCCTCCCCTCCGGAGCCCCCAAAGGAGGTGCGCCATTCAACGCATCATCGACATCATCGAGATCGGGCTGGAATGGATTACATCCGCCGTTTTGGCGGGTCTGCTCCTGATCGTCTGGGCTCAGGTCGCCACCCGGTATATACTCAACAACTCCCTGCCCTGGACCGAGGAAGCGGCCCGATATCTGATGATCTGGGGGGTGATGCTGGGGGTCAATTTGGCCTTTTTGAAGGGGTACCTGATTTCCATCAATTATTTTTCGAACAAGCTGCCCGATACAATCCGGTCGGTGCTTCGGGTCGTTCGAATTCTGCTGTCGCTCTTTTTTACCGGGATTCTGACCTACTACGGCTATTTTCTGTGTAAAATGGGGGCCAATATGGAATCCCCCGCCCTCGGTATCGGCTACCATTGGATCTATCTGTCGGTCCCGGTCGGGGCGGGCCTGCTGTTTCTGCTGTTCCTGGCAAAGCCCCTGAACAAGTAACCCGCACCAAGGAAAACCGTCGATGGAATTGCTTCTCTATTTTCTGCTTCTGATCGGGTTGATGTTCCTCGGCTTGCCGGTGGCGATCGCCATCGGGGTGGCGGCATCGATCTGGGTCATCAACAGCGGGTTACCCCTGATCATTATTCCGGATAAGTTCTTTGCGGGGATGGACGCCTTTGTATTGATGGCGATCCCTTTTTTTATGGTGGCCGGCGAGGTGATGAACCGAGCCGAGGTCACCAGCCGACTGATCAATTTCGCCAATTTTCTGGTGGGGCGGTTTCGGGGCGGTCTGGCTTATGTGAACATCGTCGCCAGCCTGATTTTTTCCGGTATCACCGGTGCAGCCGTTGCTGATGTATCCGCGCTCGGAACGATCTTTATACCCAGTATGGAAAAAGAAGGGTATACCCGCAGCTATGCTGCGGCCCTGACCGCCGCCTCTTCCATCGTCGGGCCCATCATTCCGCCCAGCATCGTCATTGTCGTGTACGGAGCGATCACCAGCACCTCGGTGGCCGCCATGTTTGCGGCAGCCATCATTCCGGGCCTGCTGATCGGGATAATCCAATGTCTCGTGGTGTTCATTCAGGGCAAGCGATACAACTTTCCCCAGCAGCAGGTTGAGTTTTCCACCCGGGCATTTCTGATATCCTTTCGGGACGCCGCACTGGCTCTGATCATGCCCCTGATCATACTCGGGGGGATTCTGTTCGGCATTACCACCCCTACCGAAGCCGCCGCCATCGCCTCTCTGTATGCCTTTTTTCTCGGCGTTTTCGTTTATCGAAAGCTCAAACCGCGGGATTTCCTGGTGATTTTTAAGCGGGCCACCTACCAGTACACCTCTCTTCTGGTTATCATGGGGTCTGCATCGGTGCTGGGATGGATTCTGAGCCGGACCCAGGCCCACATGGCCCTGGTGAAGCTGCTTTTCGGTTTCACCCGGAACCCCCTGTTGATTCTTCTGATCGTGATTCTGTTTCTGCTCTTTGTCGGCACCTGGCTGGAGACCAATGCCACCATCGTACTCCTGGCCCCCACCCTGACCTCGGCCATGAAGCTGATCGGGTATGACCCGATCCATTTCGGCACCGTGATGATTTTAACCGTCAACATCGGGCTGATCACCCCGCCGCTGGGGGTCTGTCTGTTTGCCGCTTCCGGCACCGGAAACGTCGAAGTCGAAGCCATCGTTCGAGAGATCTGGCCCTATATCGGGGCATCGGTGGGGGTGCTTGTATTGGTCGCTTTATTTCCGGGCATCGTCTATTTCATACCGGAACTGTTGGGACTTGTCCGTTAGCAAAGCCTTTTTCAGGGTAAAAGGCAAGAGGGAAAACCGGGGAAAAACCCGGGGCCGAGCACCACCCCAAGGAATTGATGCACCTGTACACCATCCCATATCAGGACAAGCGATACGTTCCGGCTGGACGGCCCTCGAATCGCCCGGCTGCGAACCCGGGCCGCCGCCGGTGTCTACGCCCTCACCGACCGGGGATTGCCGGTGCCGATCTGGCGAAAAAGGGAGTTTACTCATTCGCCTGAGGCGGCCTGATGGAGACCGCCCGTGAGCGCCGGGTGTCACGAATCGTCGCCCGGCTGATGACCGCCGCCATCGATGCCTACGACATTCCCGGTCCGGCAGGTCCATCGCTGATGGATCACTGGCGCCGCCATGGGATGCTTGAGCCTGATGATCGACCCCCGGATCGGTTTACCCTCACCGGTGCGGGTTCCTGGTTTATTCGGGCGATGATTCAGGAGTTTCCGGAAGTGCCTGGGGGAGCAGAGAACCCGTAGATCTTTTCTGATGATTGCATGATCGGCAGAGGTTTCGTGGGAAAGGGGTTTTGAGGAATATGCAAAAGACGGCCAGACCCAGGCGCTCCTCTCCTCTTTGCGGATGATTGCCCGTGTAAAAGGGATTTCCGTTATCGCGGAAGAGGTCGGTATGACGCGAAACGGCATTCAGAAGGCCCTCTCTGAAAGAGGTAATCCGAAACTAGAGAATATTAATGCCATCATGAATTCAATGGGATACCGTCTGACACCGGAGAAAATAGAAATAAATTCATAATTTTAGTCATCTATTGCTTTTTTCGGAGGTTTTTCCGGAGTTTCAGGTCGCAGGATTTCGAATCCGCTTTCCGGTTTACGGCCCCACCGCCGGACAAAGCGCCCAGGCCCC
>CAZNLT010000203.1:0-3231 GCA_964573705.1 uncultured Desulfobacterales bacterium | reverse complement strand
TTGGTGAGCCGGTGGATGTTCGGGTCCGCCAGGATGGCGCCGATGGATTCGATCTGGTCCGCCACAAAGGCCAGCCGTTCCAGGGCTGCTGACTGGTCGGTCTCCTCGGTGGTGAACTGATGGGGGGATCGGCGAAGGTCTTCGGCGACGGCTTCGAGGCGTTTCGGGGTGACCGGATGGGTCGCCTCGGTCTCGATATAGCGGCGCCACTCGGCGGTTGAGGAAAAATCGCCGCGGCCGGGTTCCAGATGGGCCTGGGCCATGAAGAACTGAAGCATGCCGACCGGCGCCACCCCGATCCGCCGCAGGATCTTGGCGGCGAACCGGTCGGCGGCGATTTCGTTTTCCCGGGCTTCCGACCGAGTCACGCCGGGGCCGTATCCCGGATGTCCATGGTAGATGTGGGCCAGTTCGTGGGCCAGAATCCAGACCATGGCCGATTTGAGGGCCTTCTGAGAGACATCGTCCATGCGAGGGTCCTGCTTCCAGGCATCCTCGGGAATCCCCAGGGCGGCCAGGGGCGGGGGAAAACGTCCCCCCGGGAACTCTTCTGGATTCCGGTACTTGATCATTGAAAGGTAATCCCCCACCAGCGCCAGCGGATGGCCGTTGGACCAGAGCCATCCCCAGGCCTGAGTGAGATCGTCGAAAAACCGCACCGACTGGACGGGAACCACAATGGTGTCGCCCGCCGCATAGAACTGAAGCAGATGGTCCCGAAGCTCGCCGGGCGGTCTGAGCGGAAAATCCAGGCGAACCCCCGCCACCCGGCTCCGCTCCGCCGGGGTGAGTTTGCCCAGAACGAGATGATCGAAGTTCCAGCGGATGTTGTCGACATACCGGTTTCGCCAGTCCTCCAGGTGCGCATCGGTATACAGATCCCCCAGCCGCCAGGCCGCAGCGGAATGGGGCAGCACCAGGGCGATCATGATCAATATCAAAAGGCTTTTTTTCATCATGGCGATCCCTCCTTCGGCGGCGCCAGAAACAGGTCCGCCGCCGGTTGAACGGATGCAGGCGGCTGAGAAAAGGCACCCTGTCCCGCCCACGCCGCAAATGTTTCCGGATCTCCCCACGCTTCATCCCATACGGTCAGCATCAGACTCAGTTTCACCCGCTGCAGGGTGTTGATCAGGGTGGCGGCCTGTTCGGGGCCGATCTTCGGCGGTTCGCCGGATGCCAGAGAAGCGTTCAGGGCCGTCTCCAGCTCTCGAAGCGCCGCCAGGTCCCGAAGCACGGCGGACCGGTCGGTGCTGATACGCTCGGTTTCCAGCTTTCCCGTCAGGTAGGAAAAGGAAGTCTTTATGGTTCGGTGGTCTTCTTCAGTCTGATCCCGCGGCTGGTCGGGCGA
The DNA here is from genome assembly GCA_964573705.1 of uncultured Desulfobacterales bacterium. Lineage (GTDB taxonomy): Bacteria > Desulfobacterota > Desulfobacteria > Desulfobacterales > Desulfococcaceae > JAABSQ01. The sequence continues at coordinate 1,880 of CAZNLT010000203.1, read as the reverse complement.
GGGGGCTAAAACCAGAGACCCGCCGTCCAGCTTCAGCGGGCTCACAAACGACATGAGGACCATCGCGGTGCCGAAAAGGGCGAAAAACACGCCCGGGGCGACCCGGCTGGCATACACGGAAATATTGCCGGGCAGCAGCAGTTTCATTTCACCGTCTTGGGTCTCCCGCTTTTCCGGCAGATTTATGAAAAGTTTGTATCCCAGGTAGATGGCCATCGCGCCGATCACCACGTCGGCAAACCGTTCGATGGCGCGCCATTGCAGCACCAGATTCAGATCCGTTGGGTCCATTTCGTTCCCTCCTTGCTGAGAGAATCCCGAAACGGGAGTGGGTTGGGGTTTTTAGAGCGGTGTTGAGAATTGACGGAGTATCGGGATGAATCGAGGTCGGCCCTGTGTCGGACCGCTACTTAAAACTTAGGGATGATTTGAATAATCGCAAGGAGAAGGATTTTCTATTCATACCGGAGGATCCATCCCACGGGCGGGGCGGTCGGTAAATGCCGTCACCTCCGACCGCCGCCTGCGATCAGGTCCGGACCGGCAGCGCGATGGTGCGGATGTCTTCCCACCCGTAGGCGATTTTGAGCAGGGTGGTGGTACCGATGTCGATGCTGCTCTGGGCCACGATGCTGCCGCCGAGGGCTTCGTAGAACGCGCAGGCGGGATTGTAGATGAGCACCCAGATGATCAGGGAGTCGAGGCCGTGGGAGAGAAAATGATTTGCTACCGCCGAGACCAGCCGTTGGCCGATGCCTTGCCGCTGGTATTCTTCCAAAACATACAGGGCATAGATTTCGCCCAGGTATCCGACCCGGCGGGTGCGCCGGGGGCCGGCATAGGCGAATCCGACGATTCGGTCCTCGTCTTCGGCCACGTAGGCGAACTCCGAGGTCGGGCCGGTGATGAACGACAGCCGGTCCTCGTAGGCGGCTTCCCGGCCGCTTCGGGAGAGACGGGCCAGAAAATCCGCCGGAATAATGCCGTCGTAAGTGGTGCGCCAGCTTTCAATGCTGACTGCGGCGATGGACGGGGCGTCGAAAGGGTATGCTTGTCGAATGACCATACAACTGAACTTTCAAAAAACGATGTGAATGCGGATACCGGCGCGCACGCCGCCCGATATCGGGTTTATGGTTCTCGTGTCTGTCTAATCACAGGATAATACCACAAAAAGGCCCGAAAACGAAAATGGGAATTCGGGGATTTCAGATGGCGGGGTCGCGGAAGCCGCCTTTGAAGACTTCCCGGACGTGCCAGATGCGGAAGTCGGAATTGGGCACGTAAGTGGCGCGCTGGGGGGAATGGATGCGGGTGCCGTGAAACCGGAGCAGCCATTCCTGGAATCCTTCTCTGCCGTTGGCCCGGTCCGAAACCATGATCTCCAGGTTGTCGGAGAGGGTGAAGGCGCCCCGGTCAAAGAGTTTGTGATGAAGAGAACAGAGGGCAATGCCGTTGATTTCAGTATCCGGACCGCCGGCCTGATGCCATTTGATATGGGCGGCTTCCAGGGCGACGGGGAAATGGTCGATGCGCACATCGAATCCGCAGATGGCGCAGCGGTATTCGTAGGCCCGAAGGATTCGCTCCCGGAATGCGGGATCCCGGGGCCGGTTGGGGGCGGTGGTCGGGGCCATGTCGATGCCGACGGATTGGAGGATGTCTTCGTGAATGGTCTCAGGGAAGTTGGTATCCAGCAGGTCTTGAACGATTTCCCGCACGATAGCCGGATTCTGTCTGAGTTCTCGGAATACCGGTTCGGGAAAGCCGCCGGTGACGTTTTGCTGAATCAGTTCCGTTTTTTTGGGATCGCCGCTGCTGGTCAGATGAAGATGTTCCGTGTTCCGGACCTGCCAGATATCATCTTTCTGGAGCCGCCA
>CAZNLT010000202.1:0-9961 GCA_964573705.1 uncultured Desulfobacterales bacterium | reverse complement strand
AAAGTATAAAAAGCAAGACATTTTACCGCAAAGTCATTTGGTACATGCTTTAGTTTGCCAAGGAATTTCAACGGTATCCGAAAAAGCTCGTGCATAACTCATTCCATCATCTGAATAAGCCCGTGTTCGAACAGTCCAGTTCATGAAATCTGGGTTTCCATACTCTTTCGACATTTGGTTCACCCACTGAGCTGGAATAATTACTTCCTGAAGACCTTGATTTCGGTGAATATGCATATAAAAGCCACCGATTTTATTAGGTGTTTTTAGGGCAATTTGTAAGTTGTCATAATTCCCTAAGGGGTTTATCCAGCCGAGTTTCAGGGATCCGTCAGAAAGCCACTCGTAATCCATCAAAGATGATTCCGGAACTGGAAGAACTTCTTTTCCAGGGAAATAAAAGGGATAAGTCAATACCTCTCCGGTTACCGAGGTGATTTCCCAAATATAATTTCCCTCTATGGTGTCTAGGCCTTCTGGGAAGAATATGCCAAAATCAGTGAAATGATTCGGCCCATTAATATTTACCTGCTGATTCTGCTCGTCCCAGGAACCATAAAAATCCGCATATTTCCCAAACTCATATTTAGTAATCGGTATCTCCGTGTAATTATGACGTCTCAATAGAATGTTCGTAATATCGGATTCAATAACACTGATTCCGTTTTTTCGGATATTAAGCCACCCACCGAATCGGTTTTGGCTCGAGTCCGCGTAATTTTGAAATTGGAATTGTGGTGTCCAAGGAATGGAGAGGTTTTCGGAGTTTCCGATTATTTCCGCTGCCATCAAACCTTTCCACTCTTTTTCAGATTCCTCTTCCTGAATTTCACCTACACCTTTGGCGTGCCATAAAAGAGATTCTTCGAACTCATCTCCTGGTTTTTCCGATCGCTGAGTAACTCTTAATCTAAGAGTGTTTGGAAAGAAACCTGCAGGAACGGCAGTATCTTCAAAGCCTAAATTCTCCCATACAACGGATGCGGCATATTGGGCATTATCGGGTGCAGTTATGGTAAATTCAGTAGAAAAGGAATCTCCTGGTCCCATAAATCGCTCTATTCGAAGAGGTGGATCGTAGGCGTATAGACCAATCAGATCTTCATCCCAGTCCACATCATTGATTTGTCTCTCTCCGTGAATATACAGGAATTCGGAATCATACGACCATAGCCAACCATCATCTGCTATTCTAATATTCTCATTTTCTATTGAATAATGAACACGTTGGATGGCGTCTACCCCATGAACCACCTCGTAATTTTCCATTCTGATTTCTCTGTCGATAGTATTTCCATATGTGTAAGACCACCGATTTCCTTCCGAAAGCGGAAAATAATCTAGATAATCGAATTTTACTTCATTCCAATTAAATTCCACGGTATCGGAATACGCCCGGGCATATTCTATTCCCTCTTCATTTCGGATTCCCACCCGTAAAGTCCATTTCGCGGAAATCGGGCCTCTTTCGTTGGTGATTTTTGAAATTTCTTGAGCCGGGATGGTGATCTCCTCTACTTCAGGGGGGATGCGGATATAGAACAAATCTTTCCAGTTCTCATCACTCAGCCACATACTGGTCGTGGTATGCGCATCCGAGGGATTTTGCCAGGAAAGCCGAAGACCCCCGTCTTCCAACCATTCATATTGCATGCTGCTTTGATTTACCGGTTGGATTGCGAGCTTTCCGGGGAAGGACATGGCATGTTGGATCTTTTGTCCGGATTTTGTGGTGATTTCATACATGTAATTGCCTGCCGATATGGATGTTTCCGATGGGAATCGAATGCTGAATCCGGAACCGGTTTTGGATTCTGAAAGAGAAACATAGCCGGTGCCCGTATCCAATGTACCTTCAAAATAGGTGTATTTGGCATACCTTGGGGTTTGGATGGGAATAATGCTGCCGGTATTATCTTTCAATTCAAATTTTTGAATGTCGTCCGGCATGAAAACCTTACCAGCTTTACTCAGATCGATATCACCCCTGAACTGGTTTCTGCTTGAGTCCGGGTAGGTACGATATTGTAATTTCCCGGATTCCACATAGATGTTGGCTGCCATCTCGACCATGCCGAGGCTGGTGGTGGCGCCTGTCAGAATGGTGACATCGGCCACTTCTCCGACGAAATATGGCTCTCCCTCGGTGCTCACCCCTTTCACCACGATTTTACGGTTGTCTCCCGCCGGAATTCCTCGAATGGCGCCCGAGTGGAGGTCGCAGGGCCAGGGCCCGCCGGTGGCTACTTGGCGGCCGGTCTCGTCGTAGACCTCCGCATGGACCTCGGCGACACCGGTTTCCGTGCAGTTGATGGGTTCATCCTGGGCGAGGAAACGGTCTTGCGAGTCCCCTTCCTGGGTAGTGAGATCTTCCCACCGGACACTGAAAGCGCCTGCTCCGGTATCCTCTGTTTCGGTTCCGTCCGCGAATGTGATGCCGTCTTCGTCACTGACATTGCCGCTGCATCCGCCAAGGATCAGAAAAAAAATGCATGCAACCCAAAAAATAGGAAATCTTTTTCGATTTGGTAATCCGGAAATCATCTTAATCCTCCTCCAGAATGATAAAAACAACCCGATAACAGAACGGTTTAGAATGATTCAGTGATCGAAAGGATAAAACACGTGCCGCCTCCGGAATCCGATCCCGAAGACAGTTCGATCGGTTCTCCGGAAAAGCCGGAGATAGGCGCCGGCGGTTCGTCATCCGCTGCGGCCTGTGCCAGGCCGGGCAATGGCAACAGCCGGTGCATCCAATCGGCGCCGGCAGGCAGAAGTGTTTCCGTAAAATCAGGGGTTAGGATGCGGTTGCGCACCACGATCCCCGCCGGAAACCGCAGATAGACATTCGGTTTGTAGGTTTTGACCCAGTAGCCTTCTTCGGGTACCATTTGGATGGTATCAGACTCATAAGCCCCGGATTCCCACCGCCAGAGCCTTTTGTCGAGATAGGGGTTGTCTTCTGCGAGGTCGCCGACGGCGGTCGGTCCGAAGAGAATTCCGCCTTCGCTGTCATATTCGATGATCTGAACGGAAGCCCAATCATAGGCTCGATGATTCGGCGGGGCGATCATGTTCCACCCGTCCAGTGTGTCAGGGTTGAAATAGAGTTCCACTTCGATATCATGCTGAGTGCTCACCGGCACGCCTTCCACCGTTAGATCAAGCCCCTGCCGAGCAAAAATCCAATAGGCCCGGCCCGGCTGAATGGCCAGGTCTTCTCCGTACTCACGGTAGCTGCCGCCCGCTTTCATAGGGTCATAGGTGCCGATTCTGAAAAGTCGTGTATCGTATTCCCCGTCCATGTCATCCCCGATCACCGATTCGGCGGTCGGGTCATCCGGCCATTGCGTGATGGAAACCATTTGAAAATCGGCGGCCGTTTGTCCGGGTAGAATCGGGGGGCCGCTGTCGGTCACGGAATTGCCGATCTTGAAGTTCGACTCAGCCGACCAGGTGGTTTCGCTGCTGCCGGTATCCATGTAGCCGGCTTTCCAGGCATATTTCATGCCGGGATCGAGATTCGATAAAGTATACGAGGTCAATCCGTCTCCGGTGGTGATTTCGTTGAAATCCGGTTCCGGGTCGGCATGAAAGGGCCTGTCCGCCCGGCGAACCAGCCAGTGGGTCTGGGCATGGGAATCCCCGTCCGGATCGGAAAAGGCGCCGGCGGAGAGGACAACCAGGCCGTCCGAATGAACCGATTCGGACGGCGGCCCCGTCAACACCGGGGCTTCCGGAGGACTATTTTCGCCGGTGGATCTTGCAACCGTGAAATGATTCCAGTCATTCCAGTAGGTAGCCGTCTTGGAGGTGTTGTCCGCATCCGCCGGTTCTCGGTAAGCGTCGACCCGGTAGCTGTAGGTTCTTCCGGGTTGCAGCAAATCGCTCGGCACCGGATAACTGTTGTTGATGAGATCATCGCTTCGGTGGATTTCTCCGTCCCAGCCGTCGTTGATCCGCAGCTGGTAGCGGGATGCACCCGGCACCGTATCCCAGAAAAGCACCGGAGTAGCCGTATTCACCACCGAATCCTGAATGGGATTGAAATTTTCGGCGACCGGCAAGATATTCACCGCAACCTCATCGGCGGCCTGAACCGTATTCCCGTCAAAATCGGTTGCGAGGAAGGTATAGGTGCCTGATGGGATCAGATCCGGTGATTCGAATCTCTCCTCCAGCCAGTAATACCCATGAGTCGAATCGATCTCTTCAAAAAATGTTAATTCGCGAGTGGTGACACCGTCCGGGTAGATGACCTGAACCGAGTCGATGTTTCCGGGGACTCCGTCCTGATCCCCGACAATAAAATAGAAAACCGTCGCATACACCGGTTCTCCGGAGCCGGATTTGAAAAATTGAGAAATACTCGCCCCGCTGTCGTCCAGATCGATGGTCGGGGAATGGCTGCCGTCGGTGACCGGTCCTGTCCGGAACGCCAGACTGCGATAAATCACCGGAATAGTAGAGCCGTTATCGACATTTTCATCAAAGAATTCCCTTCGGGTTTGAATGCGATATCGGTAAAAGGTATTCTCTTTGAGAAATCCGGCGGGAAGTGAATAGGCGCTCTCGGTTGCGGAGAATGTATAGACCGAATCAAAATTCTGGTCGTAAATTCGAAGCTGATAAAAGGCCGCGCCGTCCACATCGGCCCAATCGAACTCGACTCCGGTTCCATTGATTACCGCATTGTTTACCGGCTGGAGCGAATCCAAAGCCGGATACCCGATCGGATTCGGATTGAGTTCTTCCTGAAGGGATGCCGTATTTCCGTCTGTGTCCTCCACCGTGAAGGTGTAGATTCCCTGTTGAGAAGGAAGATAGGAAAGGTTCCTGTAAATGCCGGATGTGGATGTGTTCTCGGAGTTGTCCTGATCCCAGTAAAGCGGAATGATGGCGCCGGAGGGATGGAGAACCGTCACCGATTTGATATTCCCGGGAACCCCTTGAGTGTCATGCACCTTGATCCAGATATCCAGACCAGTTCCGATCAGATTGTCCGTCCAGGTTTCGATGCCGGTGCTGTCCAAGTCGATGAACGGTTCGCCCGTTTCGCGACCTGTGGTAAAAAGAAAATTATCATTATTATCGGCTGGGGCTTTGGAGAAATTCTCGATATCAAAGCCGACATGGTTGTCTCGCACATCGATCCGATATCGGTAATCGGTATCGGGGAGCAGGACCCCGGGAGGAACGATATATGAACTCTGATTATAGGCCCAGCCCCGCCAAACGGTATCACTGCCGTTATAATTATAGATTCTGACCCGGTATCGATCTGCACCGGAGATGGGGTCCCAAGAGAAGCTCGGGGTGGTATCGGCGGTGGTTAAATTAATTCTGTCGGACAGGCCTTTAAAGTCGTCTTGTACCGGGCTGATGGCGCCGGTTGGGTTATAAGAGACTGAATTTCCGTTTGCCGTAAATGTCAAAGTGGACCCATCCCAGGAAATGGCGGCTGTCACCGTCTGCCCCGGGGTGATTTCCATAAGATCGCCACTGAAGACTGAAACCCACTGGCTGTTTTGGACGCCTTTGTATTCTCGGTAATTTTCATACCCCACATCGTAATAGACCCGATCGGTGGTGACGTTGATCTGGGCCCACATATCGATCTGATTACTGTTGAAAAAATAACTCCCGATTCTTCCCCGTGGAATACCGGAACTGGCATTTTCCACTGTGATGTCGGCTTGAATGGAGGTGATGTTTTCAGGGTTCTGAAAGCTGAGCCAGCATGAATTGCTGTCGAAAATTTCACTTTGTGAAATGAATACCGCCCCATCCATGATGCTGATACCGCTCTGGCCTTCGCAGGAGCCTACATTCCATTTCTCCGAATCCACTTCTTCCACGGATGCATAAGCATCGAAATCATCGAATAATTGTCCGTTTACGACAACATTGTCGTATCTGGCCGTGATGAATTCTTCAACCGGGTTTTTCAGCGTCGGGGTAAATGAGACAGAATCGAGCGGGTCAAGGATGTTTACCTCCAATTCATCCGTTTCGGTCACCGTATTGCCTTCCGGATCGGTGGCTGTAAAGATATAGGTTCCGGGTTGAACATCTCCCTGGTATCGCCAGTAATTGCCGGACACAGGTGAATTCAGCCCGTAAAAATCGATCTGCCCCACCGTTCCATCCGGATAGGTCACCGTAACCTGATGCGAAGTGCCGTCTTCTGAAATGCCGTCCTGATCGATCACGATAATCTCGAAGGCCATAAAAGCGCCGTTGGAAGTATTATACGTGTACGCCCCTGTGTCTCCTAAATCGATCGCCGGAACCGCACCTTGCACGGCCCCTGCGGTTAAAGATCCGATGATGAGAATGATGGAAAAGATAAAGATCCAATGCCGTTTCATCGCATTCCTCCTCTTTGGTATTCGGCTCATCAGTGTTTTACCACTGCAATTCGGAATCGCCGACCGCACCCGGTTTCGGCGGAAAGGCCGGGGTCTCCCGCCAGTGGGCTTCCTCGGCCAGCTCCGCCGAAATCTCATCCTGGGCGATGTCAACGACCTCCAGATCGGCCAGGCCGATGGCGGTTTCTTCTCCCGTCGCGGTTCCGCCGGATTCTTCATCTTCGAGCTCCATCATTTCCAATCCCTCTATTCCCTCCAGGCCGGAAAGATCCGCCGGGGTGGCGATCAGGGCCTCATTGGCGAGATCGAATCCGGGATCCAGTTCGACCGCGTTCCGAAAAGCGCCTTTGGCTTCGGCGAATCGTCCCTGATCCAGAAAATCGAGCCCCTGTGAGTAGCTCCGAAAGGCTTCCATATCGCGGGTGTGGTAAGATCCGACCGCTTTTTTGGTGTTTTCTTCCATGGACAGACCGAGGGTGTCCAGAATGCCGAATACCAGATCTTTTTCCATTTCAAACAGATTCTCGACCGGCCCTTCGGCATTCGGGCCGCCGAGATCGGTGCCGTGCCGGGTTTCGGTGATGGTGGAAGAAACCTTTATTTTTTCCGCAGCCGGCGGAGTAAGGGTCCCTCGAACCAGGTTTCGGGCCAGCAGCATTCGGCCGGTTTCCACGGCTGTGTCTTCATCCACCAGACCGGTCTGGGCCAAACGGATTTCTTGAAGCAGGGCCTGCATTTTTTCCCGTTCCACCACCTTCAGTTCGGGAACCTTGGAAAGATCGGTAATGATCATGGCGGTGAGACCCTTGGAAATCACGGCCGATTCGGTATCCTTATGGCTTTGGAAATTGAGAACGGCGAGGGTGTTTTCTTCGATATCCCCTTCAGACGTTTTGCCGGCGGCCGCCTGCTCTGCCAACCGTTCGGCTTGCCGAAGCTTCATGACGGTTAGCCGCTCCCGGACGGCGGCCGATTTGCCGTCTTCGGGGGCCATGGCGACATATCCCTCCCAAGCCTCGATGGCGGAGTCGGTGTCCCCTTGGGCAAAATAGACCTTGCCCAAATAGTAGGCCACTGCGTAATTGTCCGCATCCTCGTTTTCGAAGCGCTCCAGCAAATTTCGAGATTGGGTGCCGATGACGTATTCCGCCGCACCGGCCGTCGGATAAAGGCTGAAAAAGAACAACAAGGCCCCGAACACGCGCCCAGGGGTTGCATGGAACAGATTCCGTTTCATGGTATCCTCCTTCATTCGCTAGTAGTTGAGCCCGAGGCTGAGTGTAAGGGATGTCTTGTCGAAGTCGTAGAGATCGGCATTGGAGCGGTTCCTCACATAAGCGATCTCGCAGGCGGCGAAATAGTGCTCCAGAAAATTCTGAGCGACCACCCCCAGAAGGGTGTGCCGGGTATCTTCACGATCATTCGAATAAGTGACGGCGGGTCCGTCGTAGGTTTTGTCCGACCATTTATAGAGGAAGAACAGTTCGGTATTCGTCTTGAAGGTGGTGAAAAAGGAGGCCCACAGATGGGCGGCATCGAAACTGTACCGGTCCGCATCCGCTTCGTGCCGTTCATAGGCGACCCGCCCGGAGATCAGGTATTGTCCGTCCATGACATAGAAATTGGGCCCGAGAGCAAAGGTATGGTTTTCGTTGTCATACCCCGCATCCGTGTACCGGTCCTCATCATATCGCTCCACTTCCAGGCGGTAGGAGGCGGCCAGTCCAATGCTCGGTGAGAAAAGCCGTTCATAGGAGGGGGTCAGGTGAAAGGTGCCGGAGAGTGAGTCGCCGGCATACCGCTGCCAGGTAAACCCGAAAGGCGCCTGAACCGTCTGGTTGTCATTGCGCCACCAGGGCCCGGTGAAAAGGTCGGTTTTCATGTAGTTAAAAACGGAATCCTCGAAACTATGGCTGTAGTAGAAATCGAGGCCGCCGTTCCATAGAAATCCGCCGGGTTGACCCAGATCATACAGCAAGTCGGCCCGCAGGCCGGTCACCCAGTTGTCTCCGCTCTGTTCACGAACCCCCTGGCTTAAAAAGAGGGGGATATTCCCGTCGTCGATGACCGCCTCGTCCGGGCCGCTGGTGATGTTGTCGTCATATTTGTATCCCTGGGAAAACCGAATTCCCCAATACAGCGCATCTTCGCCCTTTTCGATGCGGGTAAGATAGCTGTTGACGGTGTTTCGCACTTCCGGTGAAGGGGATCGGGCCAGCATCGCCTCGAATTCGGCGGTCGCCTTTTCCGGATTTCCGCACCGGTAATGGGTAATCCCCAACTCCAATCGGGCGCGAAGCAGATCGGGCTGATTTTCAAGGATTTCCTGAAGTTTTTCCACCGCCAGATCGCACTCGCCGGCCCGGGCCGCACTGGTGCCGGTCCAGAACAACAGATCGATGGTTTCCATCTGATCGGATAAATTTTTAAAAATGGGCAATGCCCGGGCGTAATCCCCGTCATAATAGAACTGAAGGGCCCGGGCGAGATCCCGACTCAGGACGTCCCGGTCCGGAGGGGTTCCGGATTCGGCGGCATTGGCGGCAAGGGTGAGCGTGAGCATCGATATCATCAGCATCATCCACTGGATCCATTTCATCGGCGCGTCTCCTTTTCAGATGGTTTAGAGCTCCTCACAATCGATGGGAATGATTTCAACCCGGCGGTCGAGTGCGTCTCGTTCATCGTCGGTGCCGGTGCCGACGATGTTTTCGGAAAACCCTTTGCCCACGGCCATGGATCGTTTTTTGACATCGGGAAACGAGGGCTTGAGCATCTCTTGAATGTTTTTCGCCCGCTTTAAGGAAAGCTCTCGGTTCCATGCCTCTCCGCCGGTTCGACTGCTGTGGCCCACAATCCTGAGGCACCGGTCGGTCCCCTGAAAATACCGCCCGATCTGTCGAAGCCAGAGATCGTATTTGGCCTGAAGACCGGTTTCTTTTCGGAATTCGGCGGAATTGACGGCAAACAAAAACTTGACGGTGAGAGCATTGTATTCTTCTACGCTGATGGCCACCAGCCGTCCGAACGCTTTTTCAGCCGCAGCCTGGTTATCCAGCTTCTGATTGGCCATATAGATCCCGGCCCAGGTTCTGAACCCGCCGCCTTCTTCGGTTTCCCGGGCCTGTTGGAAGAGGCGGAGGGCCTTTTGGTAATCGCCTGCCCCGTAAATCTGTTCCGCTTCGGTCAGCAGGGCCCGGGTGGTCAGGTCCATGCCTTCATCTTGGGAGTCGGTCGGTGCCGGAACCAGACTCTTGGGTTCATCTTTTATATCCGCGGGTCGGACCTGGGCATAAAACGGATTGTCCCGGTAGGCAGGAATGGGACTGAAATCGAGACTCCGGTTCGAGACCCAGGCATCGGCCGATCCGACGACCTGCACCTTTTGAAGGTTTCGGAGCTCGGCCTGAATGTGGTAAAGCCGGTCTCGGTCGATGTCGGTTTCCGACAGGTCCTCCAACCCGATGGTACCGGTGACCAGATAATCGATTTCAGCCAGGTTGTCCGGGGACAAGCGGGCGAATCGGATCTCCCCGTCTTTCCGATTCCCGTATTGAATCATCAGCCGCTCCAGCTCCCGGCTGACCCGG
>CAZNLT010000201.1:0-10067 GCA_964573705.1 uncultured Desulfobacterales bacterium | reverse complement strand
ACCGGGAACTCTTCATGAGCCCCTGCCTCTGCGGATGGGACAGAGGGGAAGACAAACACCGCTATATGGGGCTCTGTCATCAGGTGCTGTCCCGAAGTCAGCTCCATGCCGTATCTCAGTTGCGGGAGGCCGGGATCATCACCCGAAACCTGGTGGTGATGCCCTGCCTGTCCAACCTGAGCCTGGCCAACAACGGCACCCATATCAGTCTGGGCAGCCGAAAACTCAGCGGCTTGATGGCCGATCCCGGGTCCGGATTCGGATGTCGGGAAGAAAAATACATGGGGGACCTGGCCATCAAGATCATCGAGCATTTTCTCCCGCTGTTTGTGGGCACTTACAGCGCCGCTCCCTATCGCCTCGATTTCTGGGACTTCCATCCGGAAAAAGCCCTGGGGTTTCTACCCCATGAACTCGATTTCACCCATTTGCGGATGATCTGGCGGCGGTGGAAAAAGAAGGCCAAGCTCAAGGTCTTCGGCCGTCCGGTCACCCCTTTCGGCCCCAAGGTCCTGGATCAATGGGTCAGCCGGGGATTCGGTCTCAAAGGGGATTTCGTCCATGATTTCCGGCTGCTCGATTATTTCGTGGCGGTCAAAAGCACCGACCGAAGCCCGGCTCTCGACGGCGCCCTCGAAAACCAGACCCGCCTGAAACAGGACCTCTCCGAATTCGGGGTGTTTGATGCGGCCATGCCGGTCTATCTGCTGTATCGCCTTCGGGAGTTTGCCGCTATGGGGTTTTCCGGGTTTGAGGGGCGCTATTACAGCCAGTTCGAAAACATCATGACCGATATGGGAGCGGCCGCCGGTTTCCAGACCCTGATGACCGCACTGGCCTATAAATACATTCTCGAAGGACAGATCACGCATGGGGATATTCCCGATGACCCCACCCTGGAGAGCGAACGCCGGCAGGTCTTTTTCGGCGCCGCCATCGGGATTCCCACCTTTTATGTCCATAAACACACTCGAAACCGGTTTATGCATCGAATCGTGACCCGCACCCGCCGTAACCGGTTGAGCCGACGCTATCCCGGCTATATTCGGGTTTACAATGACGAGTATCGGCGGGCGCTTCTGAGCGTGATTCGGGAAGACGGTCCGGATTTGATCGAGATGATGGGGGCCGAGGAAACCCTTCGGGACCTCACCCAACGAATCGAAGACCCCAAAGGATGTTCCGCCGCCGGCCGCCTCACCGCGGGAATCCTGGAGAGCGCCGGGTCGGCCCATCCCATGAAACTGGGCGGGGAGGAATTCGGCCTGGCATCGGAACGGTTTTACCGGTCCACTCTTCGCAAACGCCAGATGCAGGCGGCCCTGGACCTTCTGGAAACCGATTTTAAGAATATGGATGCCTATGCCATTCTCGGACGGGATATTTTTCGGGACTCCCTGGCCCATATCTTAGGGCGGGCAAGCGCCGGGTCTTTTTTGGACCGGGTCCGGTCCCGGGCGGCCGAGGAGCGGATGGATGAAGCGGACCTGGTCCGTCTGATTCATCTCACCCTGTTGTCCATTCACCATGACATTCGAAAAGCAGAGCAAAGCGAGTTTGAATGAACCCATTGCCGCCCCATCAGTATATTCAGCGGGAAACCGCCCGCATTCAAACCGAGCATCTTTTCAGCGATCGCCTGGTGAACGCCCTCTATTCGGATACCCGGGAACGGGGATCGCACCTCTTTCGGGCCCTGACCTCGGCCCGAATGTCGAGCCTGCTGGGGTTTTTGACCTATGACACCCTGCTGGGGGCCAGACTCTCGGGCGCCGGGCATTTTTCGCGAAAGCTCGGCATCGACCTGTCCGAATGCCTCGATTCGCCGGAAACCCTGAATACCCCTCGCAAGCTGTTTGAGCGAAAGATCCGGTACCGGGCCTGCCGGCCCATGGACGAAGACCCGGCCGTGGTGGTCTCTCCGGCGGACGCCAAAATGCTGGTCGGGTCTTTTTCCAAAACCTCCCGGATTTTCCTCAAAGAAAAATTTTTCAGCTTTCAGGCCCTGCTGGGGAGAGACAAAACCCGATGGCTGAAAGCCTTTGCCGACGGCGATTTCGCTATCTTTCGGCTCACCCCGGACAAGTATCATTACAACCATTCGCCGGTCTCGGGTGAGGTGGTCGATATTTACGATATTCCCGGCGCCTATTATCCCTGCAATCCCGGCGCGGTGATGACCCTGGCCACCCCCTATTCCAAAAACCGGCGGGTGGTGACGGTGATCGACACCGATGTGGAAGGCGGTTCCGGAATCGGGCCGGTGGCCATGATCGAGGTGGCGGCATTGATGATCGGGGATATCGTCCAGTGCTACAGTGAACACGAATATGATGATCCGAAACCGGTGGCGCCGGGCATGTTTGTGAAAAGGGGTCAGCCCAAGAGTCTCTACCGGCCCGGCAGTTCCACCGATGTTCTCATTTTTCAAAGAAATCGAGTCCGGTTTTCTTTCGATATTGTCATGAATATGTTTCATCCCGGCGTGCGGACCCGGTTCTCCGAGGGTTTCGGCCGGCCTCTGGTGGAGACCGAGGTGGTCCTGCGGTCGGGGATCGGACGAAAAATACACAACCATGAAGGAGAGAGCAGCGATGAATGATGAATGTTTTGTCCTGGGGCTTTCGGCGGTTTTCGCCCTGGTGTTGAGCTGGGGATTTCGCACCCTGCCTCAGGAAAAATGGCAGATCCTGGCGGCCCTGCCCAAAGCCAAGGACGGAAACGGCGGGTGGATCGGGCAAAACGTTACCTATTACGGAGTGTTCACCGCCAACGCCTATGTGCTCGGAGTGGCGGTGTTTATTCTGCTGATGGGGTCCTTGTCCCTGCCCCTGGCCGGTATTGTCGTTGCGGTTGCCGCACTGTTGGCCGTATGCATTCCGGCCGCCAGCCTGGTGGCCCGGGTGGTGGAAAAGAAGCGGTATACCTTTACCGTGGGCGGGGCTTCATTTGTGGGGATCCTGGTCGCGCCCTGGCTGGTGACCGGGCTCAATGCCGTCATGGCCCCGTCGGCAGTGATTCCGGTGATGCCTTTTTTGGCCGCTTTGGCGCTCGGCTATGCATTTGGGGAAGGGACCGGACGATTGGCCTGCATCAGCTTCGGGTGCTGTTACGGAAAACCCCTGTGCCGGTGCCATTTCCGTATTCGAAAGCTTTTTGAAAAGCGCAGTTTCGTGTTTCTCGGCGCGACCAAGAAGATCAGCTATGCCGACGGCCTGGAAGGGGAGCGGGTGATTCCGATTCAGGCGGTGACCGCGGTGATCTACTGCGGGTGGGGGGTCCTCGGGGTCTATCTTTTTCTGAAGGGATTCTATTTCACCGCCTTTTTAACCACCCTGGCGGTGACCCAGGCCTGGCGAACCGCCTCGGAGTTTTTTCGGGCCGACTACCGGGGGGGCGGAAAGATTTCCGCCTATCAGATCATGGGGGGGATCTCCATCCTCTACGGCCTGATCCTCCTCTTTTTCTTTTCCGACCCGATATTTCTTCGGCCGGCGATCGGGACCGGGCTGGGGTATCTCTGGCGGCCGGAAATAATTCTTTTTCTTCAAATTCTCTGGGCGGCCGTGTTTCTCCACACCGGCCGCAGCCGGGTCACCGGCTCCTCCATTTCCTTTCATGTGATTCGGCAGCGGGTTTAACCGAAATTGAAAACTGGGGCGGCTGTCGGCCGCCCCGGCTTTATGCCGGAACCAGCGGCTCCTTTTTTCGATAGGCCATTCCCTGAAAGATCGCCACCACCTCATCCGCATCGTCGGTCACCCGAACCGTATAGGTGGACAGCTTCGGGTTGGCGGTGATCTCTTCCGCCTCGGCGGTCAGGACCCCGCCGGCCGTGGCCTTCATAAAGGAAATGGAGGCGTTGATGGCCACCGCCACCGTACCGTGTGAATTGGAGGCGGCGGCAAATGCCAGGTCGGCCAGGGTGAAAACAGCGCCGCCCTGGGTCATCCCCAGCCCGTTGTGATGGGCCTCGGTAATCTCCAGTCGGGCCGTAGCCCTGCCGGAAGAGATCCTCACCAGCTGTATTCCCATTTCCCTCGCGAAACGGTCTCGGGCGATGAATGCCTCGGCCGATTTCTTCTCATCAGATTCTTTCATAATGGATCCGGTTCGTCGAATCAGGGGTGACGGAGGCGGGATATGCCCGCCGGTCGCTTCAATGTAGAGGTTTTTCCGTTTCTGTCAACATAAAATTGGGGGTATGGTAAGTAATTGATATTTCAATGCAATAGAATGTGGACTGCTGCCTATGCGAATGGTTGCCTGTTTCGCATATTGAAAAGGACCTGCGAATGGCCTATACCCTATACGGCGGGAGCGGCCATGAGATCGACCGGACGGATCGGCTTTAATCCTTTTTTTGGTTTTTGGCTGAATCTGGCTGAATCTGGAATGATCGGCAGGCCACCCCAGGATATTTTGCCGGGCCGGGAAGCTGTTTGAGCGAAAGCGAGTTCTTGCCGGTCCGGCAACATATCCTGGGGTGGCCGAAACGGTGATCATGGCCGACGGATCGATAGGTTCCGCCAATCTTCTCAACCGAAAGGACGGCTGTGTCGAGTCAATCTGCAAGCATTCATACGGAGGCGGCCCGGACCGACAACGGAGACGCCGGGTGGGTCGCCGTGGTCAACGACGACATCATTCAACTCCGGGTGTTGACCGGCCTTCTCCATGAGAGCGGGCTTCAGGTGCTTTCCTGCCGGAGTGCCGACGACGCCCTGGCCCGCATGGACCCTGACGCACCGCCCGATCTGATCGTGACCGATCTGCACATGCCGGGCATCGACGGGTGGCGGTTCTGCCGTCTGCTTCGCTCGGCCGAATATCCCCAGTTCAATCGGGTCCCCATTCTGGTCAACTCCGCGACCTTTTCCGGAGAGGATGCCTGCCAGATTACGGCAGAACTGGGGGCGAACGCCTTTATGCCCTCGCCGATCCACGGCGCCTGCTTTGTCGAACAGGTGTGGGCCCTGCTTCGGGGAGACGTCCCGGGCCTGACCTCCAAGGTTCTGATCGTGGATGATTCCACCTCCCTGCTCGGTTCTCTGAAAGCATTTTTTGAAAACAACGGGTACCGGGCTTATACCGCCGCGAACGGTGCCGAAGGGCTGCGCCTGTTCGAAACCCTGCGCCCGGAGATGGCGGTGCTCGATTTTCATCTGCCGGATACGGACGGAGAACGTCTTTTGCTGAAAATGAAGGCCCTCAACCCCCGGTCCGTCTTTGTGATGATTACCAGTGATCCCCGGCCCGAACTGGCCCTCAACTGGATGCGAAGCGGCGCCGCCGCTTATGTGAGAAAGCCCTTCGACCCGACCTACCTGATCACCCTCTGCGAGAACGCCCGAAGGGAGCGGTCCTTGCTCCATGTGGAGGAAATCCTGGAGGCCCGGACCCGAGAGCTGCGGGACAGCGAGATTCGCTACCGCACCGTTTTTCAGAATGCGCCGGAGATGATGTGCTCCCTGAACGAAGCCGGCCGAATCTGCGATGTGAACCGCAAATTACTGGAAAAGATGGGGTATGAACGGGAGGAGATCATCGGAGAAACCTTGGCGTCGCTTCTGATTCGGGAGCCGGGTGAAGCATCCGCGGCTGACCCCTTCGAATTTTTGACCGGTCCCCGGGGGTGCAAAGACATGCCCTGCCGGTATGTCCTAAAAGAAGGCTCGGTCATGGAATTGCTTGTCAACTGCGAGGTGGCGCCGGACCCGATTCTGAAGAAAATCCGGCTCTGCGTGATTCGGGATATCACCGAGCAGAAACGGAATGAACGGATTCGAATCGGCCGATCCCGGGTGCTGGAAAAGATGACCTCCTCCGTCTTTCTTCCCGAGGTCTTGACTACCCTGGTGGAGGCTTCCGAAGCGGTGAAGCCGGACATGTCGGGCATGGTGCTGCTGTTCGACCGCGACACCGGCCGAATTCGGCACTGGATTGCGCCCGGCCTGGCCGATGCCATCGATCAGGTGATTCGCAGCGGGGACCCGGACCTGCTCAGGGACCATCCGCTCCTGGAGGTCTGTCGGCGAAAGCGGGTGGTCGTCGGGGATGTTCAAAAGGAGGATTGGCACAAGGGTGTAAAAGCGCTCCTGAAATCCCAGGGTATTTGCGCCATTTGGACCGAGCCGATTGTTTCTTCGGACGGGGAGGCTTACGGTGTTTTGGCCATGCTGGCCCGGCGGCCCTGCCGTCCGGACGCCCCCGACTCGGAGTTCATGCGCGGCACCGCCCAGCTGGCCGCCCTGGCCATTGAGCGGAAACGGGTGGAGGATGCCCTTCGCGAGAGCGAACACCGCTACCGAAAACTGGTGGAGGGATCGCCCGTTCCCATCCTGGTGCATACCGGTGAACGGGTCGCCTTTGTCAACCAGGAGGCGGTGAAGGCCTTCGGCTCCCCGTCCAAGGATGCGCTGTTGAACAAGCCGGTGCTGGATCTGGTCCATCCGAAAGACCATCAAAAGGTGATGGAGCGGATTCGGCTGATGTATTCCCGAAAGGCCTCGGTGCCGATGATCGAAGAGCGCTTTCTTCGTCTGAGCGGCGAATCCTTCGATGTGGAGGTGGCGGGAACCAGCATCGATTACATGGGCAAACCCGCTTCTCAGGTGGTGTTCCGGGACATCACCGACCGGAAACAGGCCGAGGCGGAGCGGCTCAAGCTGGAAACCCAGATTCAAAAGTTCGAGAGCCTCACCGTCCTGGCCGGCAGCATCGCCCACAGTTTCAACAATCTTCTGATGGGCGTTATGGGAAATATTGACCTGGCCATGAGCCACCTGGATGCGGAATCTCCCATTCGACATAGTCTGCTCGGAGCATGCAAATCGGCCAAGCGGGCTTCGGAGCTGAGCACCCTGATGCTGACCTATACCGGTAAAAAGCAGGCCGACAAGACCCTCGTGGAGCTGGTGGATCTGGTGGAAGGGATGATCGAGGTGCTGGAGGAGGTTTCGGTCTCCAGGAAGGCGGTGATGACCTTCAACCGGGCGGTCGAATCGGCCTATCTTTACGGAGACCCGATTCAGGTTCGAGACCTGATCATGCAGCTGATGATGAACGCCTCCGAAGCCCTGGGAAATGAGGGCGGCGCCATTACCCTGACGGTAGACAAAGGTTTCTGCGATCCCCGGCGCTACCGGCACCCGGCCCTGAAAACCCGATTACCGGAAGGGGAGTATATCTTTCTGGAGGTGGCCGACACCGGCTGCGGAATCGATCCCGAGGCCCTGCCCAAGGTATTCGACCCCTTTTTCACCACCAAATTCATGGGCCGGGGCATGGGGCTGGCCACAGTCCTCGGGGTGATTCGCGCCCACAACGGCGGCATTGCCGTAGCCAGCGAACCGGAAAAAGGCAGCCGAATTCGAATCGTGTTTCCGGCGGTTCAGGCCAAGGAGAAGGAATCGAAAACCGGGCCCAAGCCGATCCCGAAGGATGCCGAGGCCTGGCGGGGCAGCGGAAAGGTCCTCCTGGTGGATGATGACGAGGTGGTGCTCGGGGTGGGAAAAAGGATGCTGGAAAAACTCGGCTTCGAGGTGGTTACGGCTGCCGACGGATTCGAGGCGGTGGCGGTTTTTCGGGAACAGGCGCAATCATTGCGGTGCGTGGTGCTGGACCTGTCCATGCCTCGAATGGACGGGGAGGATACCTTTCGGGAGATTCGAACCATTCGGAAAGACGTTCCGGTGCTTCTTTCCAGCGGATACACCGAAGAACAGGTCTCCTCTCGGTTCAAAGACTCGCCGCCGGCCGGGTTTATCCATAAACCCTATCGGCTGTCGGTGCTGTCGGAGAAAATTCAGGAGGTGCTGGCCCAAGGGACCTAGCCGGAGTCGATGCGGTATCGGCGGATTGCATGATAACAGAGAAAATAACTCAGGACCGCCAGGGGCAACCCCGCCGCAAAACCGCCCACCGTCAGAATCCAGACGATCTCCGGCGCGCACCGGACAAGGGATAGAAGCCCCTCCAGTGAAAACTCGACATTCAGGGTCCGGGCCGATTCGATCCCCAGCCAGGCCTTTCCCACCCGGTAGGTCCATCCATACACCAGCGGCGCGGAAACCGGGTTGGTGATGAAGACGGCGGCGACAGCGGAAAGCCGGTTGCCCCTGAGAAGGGAGGCGAGGCAGATGGCCATAGCCGAATGGCACATCATGAAGGGGCTCATTCCCACGAATATGCCCGTCGCAAACCCGAGGGCGATTTCTCGAGGGGCGCCGCGAAAGCTGAGAAATTCTTTTATCGCCTTTGGAAGCCGGGTCCGCAGGCTTGGTTTGTCGATCTGTTCGTGACCGGCCCCGCGGGTCTTTCTTTCCATTCCGAGGGAAAAGGGGGATGAGGGCGGCACCCGGTGCGATTTGAGCGGAGCGGTGGTCATTACAGGTCTTTCACCGGTATCCATTGAATATTCGGGGGGATATTCGGGGGAGGATTGGGAGGGATATTGAGGCATTCGCCGGAAGGATTGGGCGGCGCCTGCCCCCCAAGCCCGTTCCGGTCGAATCGGCGCAACCTTTTCCAATCCGGCGGACGCCGGCCGTCGAACAGATCACAGGCCCGGTAATACCTGAGGTCCTCCCACCAGAGGCGAAGATACCCCGGGTCCCGGAAATATTTCCTGAGCACCGATCCCGGCGCGGACCGGGCCTGAAGCAAGGGGCCGAAAAGCTCCGACGGGTCCCGGAAACACTCCCAGTCGCATTCCAGGCATCCGCTGTTATTATCGATTCCATTGAGATCCAGGTTTCTGAAATCCCCCAGATTTTCATGACCCCGATACCCGCAGGGATAGGTCATGCCGTCCCGGGCGTCGATGAAGAAAAAATCGATGCCGCCCCGGCAGGGATACGGGGAGAATGTCCCCTCTCCCGAATACTGTCTGTGAAGGGTGTACAGGGAAATCCGCGGAGAAAAGATTCGAATACGGGATCGGAATTCCGGGATGGCGTCGAGCAGGGCTTTGAACAGCAGGGCCTTTTCCGCCGGTGTATACCGCACCAGCGCATCTTCGGAACTGGCCGCGTATACCGGGCTCAGGCGGTCGGCATCCGCATCCGCTTCCACCGACATGGGGTAGCAGCTGTTGACGATGGTGAACCCGAGCTCGATGACGAACCGGTAAAAGGCGCGGAAAGCATTTCGATACTGCTCATGAAAATAGGCGGCATACTCCTCGGGGTTTTCCTGCATCCCTCCGGGCGGGGCCGACCGGCTGGCTTCGGTAATGTTTCGGTTAATGCCCAGGTTTACCGAGGGATAGATGCCATGCCGGTGGAAGATGGGAAGCGCTTTTTGAATACCGGCGACCACTCCCGGAAATCCCCGCATGGATTCGTGGATGGCGGGTACGGCCGAATCGAGGCTGATCCAGAAGTTCCGAAGCGGCGTCTCGGCCAGGGCTTCGGCAATGCCTTCGATTCGGTCTTCGAAACCGGGGTGATCGCCGCCCCTGAGAAAAAACCCGTTGGTGCCGGTTCGTAGAAAGGGGATTCCCGCTTGCCCGGCATACCGGATCAGCGCCATCAGCTCTTTGCGAAACAGCATCGGCTCTCCTCCGGTAAACGAGAGTGCCCGGACTTCTTTTTCGGCCGCAGCGTCGATGATGCCCCGAACCGCATCCGAGGAGAGCCGGGACCGCTGGAACGGTTCCGTGGTGCGCATTCCGCATTGGGGGCAATGGGCATTGCAGTGGTCGGTCAGTTGAATCACCAATTGACCCGGAATCCGACCTCGAAGAAGGCTTGCGGCATCCTGATAGAAATGTTCAATTCGTTTCATGAAAACCTGACCCGGTTATACCGCGGCCTGAAAGGCGAATAGGTCGGCGGCGCTGGTTTCTTCCTCCAGCATTTCCCAGGAGCGGATAAAGGCGTTTTCAAAGGAACGTTCTTCCATGAACTCCCGGGCCGCGGTTCCCATGGCGGTTCGTTTGAGCGGGTTGATAGTGAGGTCCCGAATCGCCTGCGCCAGCCGGGGTGCATCCTTGCCCGGCACCACCAGACCGGTTTGATCCGGCAGGATGTTTTCGCAGGGGCCGCCCTGATCCGAAACGATCA
>CAZNLT010000200.1:0-10070 GCA_964573705.1 uncultured Desulfobacterales bacterium | reverse complement strand
AACCCATTTAATATTTGCAAATATATCAATGGTTTATGCCTACAAACCATTGATTCTCAAGCACTTTTTCCCTGATAAGTTGATATTGAGGAGTAAACAGGGAAAAATGGCCTGCGTAATTTTGATATGGAAGTAAACTTTCCTTGATAATAGTTAAATAAAGGCATTATCAGGGAAAAATGACAAAAGGTGCCAGGTCGCCAGCCCTTATTCGCACCTATGAAGCAAAAGTGATTTTCAAGATCTATATCCAAAGGGCCGATGTAATGTCAAGAAAAAACAGCCGTAAGTTATTGTACGATATCCGAAATCTCATGCGCCTCCGCCACTATTCCATCCATACGGCAAGCCCCTTCCGCGACTGAATCAAACCCTTCGTTCTATTCCACCAAATCGCCAAACCGGCGCGGTAGGAGAAGCATCCAGGGTTGAATCGCTTCCCACCCGCCTTTCCGTGGAAGGAGGAAGAAAAAGCCGCCACTACGATCCCAACCGAACGAGACATTCCGGATACCGGCGATCTTCACCTATTCCGTACCGCAATCTTGGCTGGGGATTGTTTGAATTTCCCTCCAAATTGGGAAGATGGAATTGGTGTTACTTCCCCCTATGCTTTTTCAATTTATACCGCAGCATCCGTTCGCTGATCCCCAGCATTTCTGCAGCCCGGACCTGGTGGCCGTCGGTGCGGGTCAGGGCGCGCCGGATCAGGTCTCGCTCCAGGGCTTCCAGCGCTTCCTTCAGGGGCGGAATCGGCGCGTCATTGTCGATCGCGTCTTCCGCCGGCTTCCCCTCCCGCCCGCAGTCGCCGATCTCCCCGCTCCCGAACGGCAAATCTCGCGCCGAAATCACCGGTCCCCGGCTGATGACCACGGCCCGCTCGATGATGTTTTCCAGCTCCCGGACGTTGCCGGGATAATCGTATTTCAGCAGCAGGTCCCGGGCTCGGGCGTCCAATTCACAGCGATCCCGGCCGCCCATTCCCGCGAACCGGTCCAGAAAATGGTCCACCAGCGGTCCGATGTCTTCCCGCCGGTCCCGGAGGGGCGGGGCCGCCAGGGTCACCACATTCAGCCGGTAAAACAGATCCTCCCGGAACCGGCCCTCCGCCACCTCCGCCCGCAAGTCCCGATTGGTGGCGGAGATCATCCGCACATCCGCCCGCAGGGGCTGGTTGCCCCCCACCCGCTGAAACTCCCGCTCCTGCAAAAACCGTAGCAGTTTCACCTGAACGGTCGGGGTCAGCTCCCCGATTTCATCCAGAAACAGAATGCCGCCGTCGGCTTCCTCGAACCGGCCGATCCGCTGCCGGTCCGCTCCGGTGAACGCCCCGCGCTCGTGATCGAACAACTCGCTTTCCAGCAGGGATTCCGCCAGGGCCGCGCAGTTGACCGTCACCATGGGGTGGTCGCCCCGGGGGCTGAGGGCGTGAACCAGCCGGGCCAGCAGCTCTTTTCCCGTGCCGCTCTCGCCCTGGATCAGCACCGTGGCGTCGCTGTCCGTCACCCGCCCCGCCAGGTTCACCAGGTCGGTCATGGCCGCGCTTCGATAGATGATGTGCTCCGCCGTCACCGCCGATTCGTTCAATGCCTCGCGCATGCGGGCGTTTTCCCGCACCAGCAGCCGCCGCTCGGCGATCCGGTCGATCAGCAGGGTCAGCTCGTCCAGATCCACCGGTTTGGACAGATAGTCGGCGGCCCCGGCTTTCATGGCGGCCACCGCCGCGTCGATGGTGCCGTAGGCGGTCATCATGATCACGTCGATTTCCGGATTCAGCCCCAGAGTCGCCTCCAGCACCGCCATTCCATTCATCCCCGGCATTTTGTAATCCAGCAGCACCAGGTCCGCATAGGATGATTTCAGACGCCCCAGCGCGGTCGCCCCGTCCCCGGCCTCGGTCCCCTCGTGGCCTTCATCCATGAAAACCCCGGCCAGCAACCGCCGCTGGCTGGCCCCGTCGTCAACGATGAGAATGTGCATTTGTTTCGCCTCCCTTCTTAACCCTGGGCAGAACGATTTCGAAAAATGTTCCTTTGGAAGAGGTTTCCACCAGCCGCAGCTCGCCCCCGTGCCCTCGAATGATTTCGTGGGCCAGGGGAAGACCGAGCCCCACGCCGCGTTCCTTTGTGGTGAAATCCAGGTCGAAAACCCGATCGGCATGGGCCGGTTCGATGCCGGCCCCGGTGTCCGACACCATCAGCGCCACCCGGTTCCGCCCTCGTTCCCGGGTGGCGAGCCGAACCGTTCCGCCCGGCGGGGTCGCCTCCAGCGCGTTTTTCACCAGGTTGAGAATGGCCTGTTTCATTCGGTCCGGGTCCAGAACGGCCGGGCAGGGATTCAGGGACCAGGTGGTTTCGATGGAAACATCCCCGTTCGCCGCCGCCTCGGCCATGAGCGCGGCGACGTCCTCTGCGGCGGCGCACAGATCCCCGGGCCGAAGGGCGAGTTCCCGCCGACGGGCCACGGTCAGAAATTCCTCCAGGATGTCGTTGAGCCGGCGGATTTCCTCCCGCACCACGCCCATCATCGGATCGGGATACTTCCGGGCCAGTCTCTGCGCGGCTATGCTGATGGCGTTGAGCGGATTGCGGATTTCATGGGCCACGCCCCCGGCCAGCCGCCCCAACGCGGAGTAGCGCGCCGCGCCCTGCACCCGCCGCTCCATCCGCCGAATCCGGGTCTCGTGCCGCCGCTGGTTGACGATGAGAAACCCCACGGCCAGAACCGCGAGCCCCGCGAGGAATCCGGTGGAAATCCAAATCTGTCTTCGGGTGTCGGCCGGAAGGCCCACCCGGATTCGTCCGGCGGGAACCCCTTCCATCGGAACCGGCGCGATGACCTCCAGCACCGGCCGGCCGTCCACCCGCACCCGGCGGACCGCTCCGTCTTTCCCCAAAGGCGAATCCGAGGCCGGCAGCCAGGCGGCGTCGGATTCGCCCGAGTTTTCCACCGCCGCAGCCAGCGCGTACTCTCGGGCCCGTCGCAGGAACCATTCGGGGGATACCGCCGCCACGGCCGCGCCGCCGTCGCGCGCCTGGGCGAGAAAGCCGGGCCGGTCTTGGTTCAACAGGCGATCGAACAGGTGGATGGAGATCCCGGATTCCCCCCGGGCTACGGGACCGGCTTCCTCGATCACTTCCGGAGGAAGGTCTCCCGCTTGTTCCAACACCCCGCCGTTCGCGTCCAGCAGGGCCGCGCCGGAAGTGCTCCAGCCGACAGCCTCCTTCGGACGGAGCGTTCCCGCAGCCATGCGGTCCGTCAGGTCGGTCAACTCCGAGAGCAGGCCGCTTCGGAAATCGTAGGCGCCGCTGGAATCGGTGCGGCCGTTTCCGCTTCCGAAGCCGGATTCCGCCGCCTTGATTCGGGCATACCGGGCTTCCGCGTCCGCCGCGATGTTCGAAATCACCGCCTCGGCCCGGGATGCCGCCAGCCGGGTCAACGCCGCATCCAACCGCCGCAGGTTCACCAGCCCGGCGGCCAGGGAGAAGCCGATGAAGGCAAGGCAGACGCCCACGATGGCCAAGGGTTGGGTAAACCGGCCGGGGGTTCGGGGATGGCCGATTTTCGGGGCGGATAGTGGTTTGGATTCGGATATGGTTTCCTCCCGGGGGACGCGGGGCGATGACTCCCCCGGCTGAGAAGAAGAAAAGCGCCCTGATCTCAACTGGCCGTTTTATTGGACCGGCACTACCCACAAGGACGGGAGGAATTACGGCGTGGCCGGAGTCTATGTCGCCTTTGGCGAGGCCTTGGGTTTCATGGAAATGCCTCCCGATTCCGGGAGCTACAGGTTATTGTAGGAAAGGGATGTGAAAAGGAGATCGGGCGACGGGCGAAAATGTCGGACGAAAAAGGAGAAAAAGGATCATGCGAAGAAAAATGTTTCTGGCCGCGCTGGTGTGCGGCGCGGCCCTGACCGCCGGGGTCGGCGCGGCCGCACCCTGGGAGGCGGGCGAGTTGGGCCCGGACGCCGGTATGGAGCGGCTTGCCTGCCTGGAATTGACGCCGGAGCAGACCCGGCAGGTCCGGATGCTTCAGGCTGAACTGGCCCGGGCGGTCAATTCCCTGCGGATTCAGTCCTTCGAACGCCGGGCCGAGCTTCGTCTTTTGTGGATGCAGATGTCCCCCGATGAAAAGGCCATCGAGGCCAAGCAGCGGGAGATCCACGACCTGCGGTGGAACATTCTGACCCGGGAAACCGATTTTTGGCTTCGGGTCCGAAAGGCGCTGACGCCGGAGCAGCTTTCCCGGTTCCTCCTTCAGGCCGGCGGTCCCGAACGGTCTGGAAGCCCCGATCGGCGGCCGCCGCCCCGGCCGGGACGGCGACCCCCTCCGGCGGGCAAGTGGTGAAGGTGCGAAATCTCGTTTTGGTCCGGGAATGGTTTCATCCCGGCCTCGGTCCGAAAATGCCGGTGCCCAGCCGGATCATATTGCTCCCCTCCTCAATGGCCACCCGGTAGGAATCGGTCATGCCCATGGAGAGGTATTTAAGGTCGGCACCCGGCAGGTTCAGGTCCCGCACTTGATCGTAGAGTTCCCGGGTGATCCGGAAATAGGGTCGGATCTCCTCGGGGTCATCCAGAAAGGGGCCCATGGTCATGAGCCCCTCTAATTTCAGGTTGTTGCATTCGGAGATCTTCCCGGCCAACCGCTTTACCGCATCCAAATCCGGATCGATGCCCGATTTATTGGATTCCCGGCCGCTGTTGATTTCGATGAAGACCGACAAGACCTTGTCGATTCGAGACGCCCGCAGGTCGATGGCTTCCGCCTGCTTGACCGAGTGGACGGTCTGGATCACATCCACCAGCCCAAGGGCTTTGTTGATCTTGTTCTTCTGAAGCGGGCCGATCATATGCCATCGGGCCTGAAAAGCGGTATCCCCCAAAGCCTCGAGCATTTCTTCGGCCTCCTGCACATAGTTATGCCCCAGATCGGTGGCGCCGGCGGCGATCACCTCCGCCACCTCCTCCGGGGTGCGGGTCTTGCAGGCCAGCAGGATGGTGACCTCTTCGGGTACCTCCTCCCGAACCTTCAAGAAGTTTTCCGATATACTCATGAAGCTTCCTTTTTCTGCATCCAGTAGGGATTGAGCAGATCCTCAAACAGCACCATGGAGGCTTCGGCGCCCTGGCCGGCGGCGGTGACGATCTGCTTGTAACCGCCCTCCACATCGCCGGCCGTGTAGATGCCGGGGATGTGGGTCCGGTGCCGGTCATGCTTGATGAATCCGTCGGGGGTGAGTTCGAGCCCCAGTTTTTGCGCCAGTTCCACCGCCGGAGAGTAGCCGATGGCCATGAACACGCCGTCGGTCGCCATGGTCGAGGTTTCGCCGGTCTGATTGTTGAGCAGGAGGACCTCCTGCACCTTGTTTTCGCCCCGAATTTCCTGGACCTCGGTATTCCAGAGGACGGGAATCCTGGCGTCCTTGAGGTTCTGAATCAGATAATCCTGGGCCCGCAATTTGTCCCGCCGGTGAACCAGGGAGACCTCCACGCCCATGTGGTGCAGGTGAAGGGCTTCGGTGACCGCGCTGTTTCCGCCGCCCACCATGATCACCTTTTTGCCCACGAAAATAGGTCCGTCGCAGGTGCTGCAGTAGCTGACCCCCTTGCCCGACAGCCGTTTTTCGCCCGGGACCCCCAGATGGCGGTGGACTGCGCCGGTGGCCAGAAGGACCGCCCGGGTATGAAATTTCCGCCGGGAAGTCTGCACCACCACCGGGTCGCCGGGTTGAATGTCGAGTACCTCTTCCCCCTGAAAAATCGTGGTGTACTGAAGGGCGTGGCTGACCATGATGTCCACCAGGGTCTTGCCGCCCACCTGGGTGAATCCGGTATAATTTTCCACAATGGGGGTGGTGGCCACCTGGCCGCCCAAGGCCTCCCGTTCGACGATGGCCGAGTTCAGCCCGCTGCGGACCGCATAAATGCCGGCGGTGAGCCCGGCCGGTCCGCCGCCCACGATGACCAGGTCGTTTTCCACCAGCTCCGCATCCACATCCGGGATAAACACGCTCTGAGGCTCCAGTTTCTGGAGCGACAGGCAGAAGATTTCCTGAGACTGGGCCCCCTGGCCCACCAGGATGTCATTGGCATAGGTCTGGGGTACGCTGTGGGCCGAGTATTTTTCCGCAAGGTCCGGGTTACACTGAATGTCTACGATTTCCAGGTTGATCAGGTCCGGCATTTCCACCGCCGTCTGAACCCCGTTGAGGGCCTGCTGAGGGCAGTAGGGGCAGGTGGGGCTCACGAACACCTTGACATCCCGCGGCGAATCGATTTTTCGAAGCACTTTGCGGGCCTCCTCATTGAGGTGGCTTTGGTTCATTCCCACCAGAAGCAGGGTTTCCAGAAAGGTGCGGCCTTCTTCCCCCAGAGGCGCGCCGAGCCAGCGGATGGAAAAGCGCTCCGGCGCCACCAGCAGGGTGGGGGAGTGGGTGACGTTCCATTTTTTTGCCAGTTCATGGTCGAGGTTGAACTCTTTGAAGGTGATCTTGTTCGTCAGTTCCCGAAAGGCCCGCACGATCTGCCGGTTGGCCTGAACGAACATATCCTCTTTGCCTTTTTGCATAAACATATACAGCGGAATATCGTTCGGCATCTGCATAAAGGTGGATTTCAACTGCGCCAAATACTGTTGTTCGGACATGCCCTGCTGGGGGCTGCCCATATCCCTTGAATTCGCCATGGTCGGTCTCCCTTATCTATGAATTCGCATCGACTGTGGTTCCGGTGCGATTTTGATTTTTGATGAAGCTTTCTGCCCTAAAATTATTACTAATTCTAAGAAAGAGAAGGGCGGGTGTCAACCGTTCCGAACCCGGGGAACAGGTAAATAAAAAAATATATCTTTAATTCTCCCGGTTGACAGTGAAAAAGGGAAGAAGGTATAGGGGTGAACCACACATCGGAGGTGTATTGATATGTCTAAAAATCTACTCTGCATGGCCGGCGCGGACGCATTGGATCGGATCCGGCAAGGCGGTCTGACCCCCGCGGATGTGTCCACCGTGGCCGGGGCCGCCGGCGGCCCCAAGTGTCTGGTGCTGGCCCATCTGGACCGGATGCTGTTTTCAAGATGGTTCGGGCCGAGAACCGAACCGCTGTTCCTGGTGGGCTCCTCCATCGGGGCCTGGCGGTTTGCGGCCGCGGCCCAAAATGATCCCGAAGAAGCGATCGAGCGGTTTCATAACGCATATCTGAGCCAGGCCTATTCCGATCGGCCGGGACCGGCGGAGGTCACCCGGGAGGCCCGGCGGGGTCTCGATTCTTTTGTGGATCAGGCCGGGGTTCGGGAGGTGTTGTCCCATCCCTTTATGCGGCTCAGCATATTATCGGTTCGATCCCGGCGACTCACCGCGGTTCGACAGGCATCTTCGCTCACGCTCGGGTTTGCGGCCGCCATTCTGGCCAATGCGGTTCGCCGCCGGTTCCTGGGGATGTTTTTTGAAAGAGGGCTGTTTTATGATCCCCGGGATGTGCCGCCGTTTCGGCATATGAATGAATTTCCCATGCAAGCCTGCCCTCTGACCGCCAACAACCTAAAAGCCGCCTTGATGGCTACCGGCGCCATCCCCATGGTTATGGAGGCGATAAGGGATATTCCCGGCGCGGTTCCCGGTTTCTACCGGGACGGCGGGGTCCTGGATTATCACCTCAACCTCCCCTTCGGTGACAATCCCGGCAAACTGGTGCTGTTTCCCCATTATACCGATCGGATCATTCCCGGGTGGCTCGATAAGGGGCTCAAGTGGCGCAGGCCGAGGGCCGAATACATGAAAAACGTACTGGTGGTCGCCCCCTCCCGGGAATTCGTAAAAAAGCTGCCCTTCGGGAAAATTCCCGACCGAAACGACTTCCGGACTTTTCAGGGGCGGGATGCGGAGCGCAAGGCATATTGGCGCCGTGTCATGGAGGCCGGCAGACGGCTCGCCGATGATTTTTTCGAATGGACGGCATCGGGCCGAATTCGGGAACAGGTGGTGCCTTTTACCGATGATTCGTCGTCACCTAAAACGGCCAGAATGTCGGGATAAACAGCCCGGCCATGATCAGGACGATCAGGTTCAGCGGAATGCCCAGCTTCAGGTAGTCGGTGAAGCGATAGGCCCCGGGCCCGTAAACCAGCAGATTGGTCTGGTACCCGATCGGGGTGGCGAAGCAGGCGCTGGCCCCGAAGCAGACTCCGATGATGAATGGTTTCGGGTCCACCCCGATGCCCAGGGCGGTGGAAACGGCGATGGGCAGCAGCAAAACGGCGGTGGCGTTGTTGCTCAACAGATGGGTGCAGATGCTGGTGAGCACCACGATGGCGAAAAGAATCACCTGGGGCCCTGCGCCCTGAAACAGTCCCAGAAAGGTCCGGGCGTAAAGCATTGAAGCCCCGGTCTTTTCCATGGCCGTTCCCAGAGCAATAGTGGCCACGATGATCAGAAGCACCTCTCCGCGAAGCTCTCGGTAGGCGTCCCGAAGGTGAAGGCATCCGGTGACCACCAGCAGAAACACCGCCGCCAGAGCGCAGACCATGATGTCGGCCAGTCCGGTGCCGGCGGTGATGACCAGGGCTGCGAAAATGGCCAGAGCGGTGGACGCCTTTCGCTTGTGGAGGATCTCATGGTGAACATCCTCCACGATAATGAAATCCCCGTCGCCCCGAATCTGATTCAGCTGGACCCGGGTGCATCGTACCAGAATGATGTCCCCCACCCGCAGGGTGAGATTTCGGATTTTCTGTTCGGAATAATGGAGCCGCCGCCGCTTGACCGCGATGGGGTGGAGGTCGGGATGGCCGCGCAATTCGGTTTCCATGATGTGTTCACCCACCAGTGAAGACTGGGGCGGTACGATCAATTCTACGATCAGCGTATTCTTGTCTTTCACATTGTAGTTGAGTTCCGGATCGAGGTGAGGCAGGTCCGCCTTTTTTTCCTGAAGGACCGCCACCAGGTCTCCGGCGGTTCCCTTGACCAGAATCACATCCCCCGGTTGAACCCGTACTTCCTGTCGGAACGGATAGAGAATATGGGTGCCGCGGATCACCTCGAACACCTCAAAGGAGGGGTATTTTTCGGCAAAGATCAGATTCGGGTCTTGACCGACAAAGGGGCTGTCTTCCGGAATCCGGATTTCGGCCAGGTATTTCTTGTCTTCCCGGTCTTCGAGATCGCAGGTGGGGGCGGCATGGCCGGGCATCAGCCGGGGGGCGGCAAACAGCAGAAAGAGAATTCCGACTGCGGCGATGGGGACCCCGAGCATCGACAGTTCGAACATGCCGATATCGCCGTAACCGCCGGCGATGCTCAGGTCCCGGACGATGATATTGGTGGAGGTGCCGATCAGGGTACAGGCGCCGGCCAGGATGGAGGCATAGGAGACCGGAATCAGGAATTTGGAGGGGCTGAGACCATATTCGCAGCTCAGGTTGAGAATGATCGGAATAAAGAGCACCACCACCGGGGTGTTGTTCACGAAGGCCGAGGCCAGGCCCACGATCAGCAGGACCAACAGCATGGCCAGCATGGTTTTGCCCCGGGACAGCTGGATGATCCGCTGGGCCAGAAAACCCAGTGATCCGGTGCGGATCATGGCCCGGCTGATGAGAAACATCGATCCGACGGTGATTACCGCCGGATTGGCAAAACCGGCCACCGCCTCCACCGGGGTCAGCAATTGGGTGACCATCAGGGCCACGATGATCCCGACGGCGGTGAGATCGACCGGCAGTTTTTCGGTGATCAGCAGGTAGAGGGTGACCAGGAGGATCAGTGAGACGAGGAGAACGGGCATTTAAGTCTTTGTCGGCCGGTATTTAACCATTCATCATATATTTTTTTCTGAAGGTTTCCATATTGTCACAAGAAGCCGCAAGGCGGACCAAAGATTTTAACCGGGTCCTGTTTTCGATTTTTTGAATTCCTTCCACCAAGTCATTTGGAACCGTTCCGAAGCGGGCTTCCAGAAATTCAAGAATGGTTTCTTTTTTTCCTTTTTCCAGGCCCTCTTGGATACCATCCTTTTTGATGATGTCGTATGCGGCGGATTCGATCATGATGTCTTTCCTCCTGTTGA
>CAZNLT010000199.1:0-10136 GCA_964573705.1 uncultured Desulfobacterales bacterium | reverse complement strand
CCATCATGAACGGAACATCGGTGATGGCGGTGATCGGGGCGATCGCCGTCCAGGCTCTGGAGCGAACCCTCTCTTTTTGCGAACGCTCCACCGCCCTCACCGCCGAGGTTCTTTTGGGCCGATCCCAGGCCTTTCATCCCACCGCCCACCGGCTCAAGGGCCACCCCGGCCAGATCGCCTCGGCCGCCGCCATTCAGGAAGCACTCTCCGGCAGCGGACTTATGGATTCCGGAGACGAAAGCGGCCGTATGGTGCAGGACCCGTACTCTATTCGCTGCGCCCCCCAGGTAATCGGCGCGACCCAGGACGCCCTGACCTGGGCCGAACAGCAGATCGAGCGGGAGCTGAACAGCGTCAATGACAACCCGATCGTCGACCCGGACACCGGCGAGACCATCTTTGCGGGCAATTTCTACGGCGGCCATGTGGCCCTGGCCATGGACCTTCTCAAAAACGCCGCCGCTTCGGTCGCCGACTTGATCGACCGCCAATTCGCCCTCATGGTCGACTCCCGGCTCAACAGCGGCCTTCCCGAAAGCCTGGTCGGATACAACGGATGCGGGCTCAAGGCCCTTCAGATCACCTGCAGCGCCCTGACCGCCCGGGCCATTCAACGCACCGCCCCGGATACGGTGACCTCCCGGCCCACCGAGGTCCACAATCAGGACAAAGTCAGCATGGGGCTGAATGCGGCCCTTTCCGCCCGGGAGGTGGTCACTTTGCTTCAGCAGGTGGTGGCGACGCTGTTGATCGCCGTCTCCAATGCGGCCGCGCTTCGGGAGGAAGACCGGATCTCATCCCAAGGGAAAGCGTTTCTTGGTGAGATTCGAAAGCGATCTTCTGTTTTGAAGTTTGATCGGCGGTTGGATAAGGATGTGGACGGATTGGCGGGCTGGATTAAGAATTTATCTGTTTTTCCAAATTGAAGGATCACTTTTGAAACCTCTTCGAAGCCCTCTCCCCGGAGGCGGACGAACCATGAAAAAAAGATCGCTTGAAATCCGCAACAGCACCGCCGAATTCCTGATATTTACCGCTCAGAGCGGCGAACAGGGCATCGAAGTCCGCTACGAAAACGAAACCATCTGGCTCTCCCAGAAGCTCATGGCAACCCTATTCGACGTTGACGTCCGAACCATCAGCGAACACCTGAAAAACATCTTCCAAAGCGGCGAATTGAAAGAAGATTCAGTTATCCGGAAATTCCGGATAACTGCTGCGGACGGCAAGCGATACAACACCCAATTTTACAACCTCGACGGCATCATCTCCGTCGGCTACCGGGTCAACTCCGTCCGCGCCACCCAATTTCGCCAATGGGCTACCCAAGTTCTCCGGGAATACGCTATCAAAGGCTACGTCCTGGACCGGAAGCGCATGGAAAACGGCGCGTTCCTCGGCGAAGACTATTTCGAGCGTCTGCTGGAGGAAATCCGGGAAATTCGGCTCAGCGAGCGCCGGTTTTACCAGAAAATCACCGACATCTACGCCACCGCCATCGACTACAACAAGGACGCCCCGACCACCCGGGACTTTTTCGCCAAGGTCCAGAACAAGCTTCACTTCGCCATCCACGGCCACACCGCCGCCGAAATCGTCATGAAACGGGCCGATGCCGCCAAGGACCAGATGGGCCTCACCTCCTGGGAAAAGGCCCCGGATGGCAAAATCCTGAAATCCGACGTTTCCATCGCCAAAAACTACCTGACCCGGAAAGAGCTGGAATCTCTCGGCCGGCTGGTCAACGCCTTCCTGGATTTGGCCGAAGATCGCGCCCGCCGGAAAATCCCCATGACCATGGAGGATTGGGCCGAGCGGATCGATCGTTTCCTGGAATTCGACGACCGGGAAATCCTTCGGGACAAAGGGCAGATCACCGCGAAAATGGCCCGGGAATTCGCCGAAAGCGAATTCGAGAAGTACCGCGTGGTGCAAGACCGAATATTCGAAAGCGATTTTGACCGGATGATCCAAGATATCGAGGACGAGACGTGAGCAAAGTACACCAGAAATACAACCTCGTCGAGGTACAATGGAAACTTCTATGGGTTCACCAGAAGATCCTTGTCAAAGAGGCATTCCGCAATGGAAATCGGTGCCTGGAAATGGTCAGCGGTGAAACCATTGCCTGTTTTGGGCCAAAAGGGATATAGAAAAATAGTGATACTGATCCATGAAATCATATTGCAAGGGCTCCTGTCATTCGGCCCTGATTCTTTGCCTTTGCCCCTAAGGCCCCTGAACGTCCTGATCGGCCCCAACGGCTCCGGCAAATCCAACTTGGTGGACGCCATCGGGTTACTCCGCTCATGCCCCGGCAAACTCACCGCGCCCATGCGGGGGACCGGCGGCGGGGTGCGGGAATGGATCTGGAAGGGCGCGGCAAACGAATATGCCAAAATCGACGCCGCCATCCATTCTCTCTCAGCGAAAAGACCCTGACCGGTATCCCGCGCTGAGCCAGCTTGCACAAATGTACAGCAGAGTTCGAATTTACCGCGAGTGGTCGTTCGGGCGGTCATCGGTATCTCGTGTACCCCAGCCCTTGGATTTGCCGGGCGATCGATTGGAAGAGAATTTCTCAAATTTCGGATTGTTCCTGAACCATCTTCGAGGGGTTCCTCGGGCCAAAAACACCATTGTCGAGCACCTGCGCGATCTGTATGCGGAACTGGACGATTTTGACGTCCGCGTCAAAGGCGGTACGGTGGAGGTGTTCCTGACGGAACAGGATTTTATGATCCCCGCCAGCCGGCTTTCGGACGGAACACTCCGTTATTCGTGTCTCCTGGCCATCTTATGTGATCCCGATCCCCCGCCCCTGGTCTGTATCGAGGAGTCTGAACTCGGATTGCATCCGGATATTCTTCCTAAGATTGCCGATTTACTGGTGGAAGCCTTGGAGCGGATGCAGTTGATTGTCACCACCCATTCCGACATTCTGGTGGACGCCATGACCGAGCAGCCGGAGTCGGTGGTGGTGGTGGAAAAGCATGATCACCGGACCCGGATGGAGCGGCTTGTCGAGGATGAACAATTACAGGAGATGCTGAACAAATACCGGCTCGGTCAATTATGGATGCGTGGCGACATCGGAGGGACCCGCTGGTGAAAGCAAGGATTTTTATTGAAGGCGGCGGCGATTCAAAGGACTTGCGTGCCCGGTGTAGAGCCCCATTTCAAACGGTGCGAGGAAATACTGAAGAAAAAGCTGTGACAGGGACAGGAGAAATGAGGGGAAGCGGCTTTTCGAATTTTCCAACATAACCACGATCCCCATGGAGGTTTAATTCAACCCGATCAGTTGGACCCGGTCCGGCGCAATCTCCTCCGAGGTTGAGGACAAACGGCTTATAAGCCGGTTCTTGACGCGGTCTTCCCAAAGCGTTAGGTTGTTCAGAAAAAATGACGCCTTTTTTCCATCCCTTCAACCGATACCTCCTCCCGCCTGTATGTCATTGAATCGGTTTTCACACGACACTACAGACAAAAACCGCGAGGAATAAGCCTTGAAGGTGTATCAGCACCCCAATTCAGTGACAGCATTCCCAAAGTAAAGGAGGGTGGCCCATGAATAAAACACTCATGACTCGGTTGATAATCGTATCGGTAATTGTGCTGCTGGTGGTATTGTTTTTCGTCTTCGATCTCGGGCAGTATTTTACTCTCAGCCAACTTAAAGAACGGCAGCAGGAATTCAATCAGTTCTACCAGGAAAACACGGTTACGACCCTGGCATCTTACATGGGGATCTACATCCTGGTCACCGCCCTGTCTCTGCCCGGCGCCGCGGTCATGACCCTGGCCGGCGGGGCCCTGTTCGGATTCTGGGTGGGGACGATCGTGGTCTCCTTTGCCAGCACGATCGGTGCGACATTGGCTTTTCTGGTGTCCCGTTTTCTGCTGCGGGATTGGGTCCAGAAAAGGTTCGGCAGCCGGCTGCGCAAGATCAACGACGGCATTCAGCGCGACGGCGCCTTTTACCTGTTCACCCTGCGCCTGGTCCCGATCTTTCCCTTCTTCGTGATCAACCTGGCCATGGGGCTCACCCCTATCGGTACCCTCGTCTATTATGTCGTCAGCCAGATCGGGATGCTGCCGGGCACCATGGTCTATGTCAACGCCGGCACCCAGCTGGCCGAGATTCAATCCCTGGGCGGCATTCTGTCCATGGATCTTCTGCTCTCCTTCGCCCTGCTGGGGATCTTTCCGTGGATCGCCAAGAAGGCGGTCTCCATGGTCAAAACCCGCAAGGTGCTGTCCGAATTCGAGAAACCGGATCGGTTCGACTACAATGTGGTGGTGATCGGGGCCGGGTCCGCCGGGCTGGTGACCGCCTATATCGCTTCAGCGGTCAAAGCCAAAGCGGCCCTGATCGAAAAGGAAAAAATGGGGGGCGACTGCCTCAATACCGGATGTGTGCCGAGCAAATCCCTGATCCGGTCCGCCAAGATTCTCAACTATGCCAAACGGGCCGAAGAATTCGGATTCAAGTCTGCCGAGGTCGATTTCGATTTTGCAGACGTCATGGAGCGGGTCCAGCGGATCATCAAGAAAGTGGAACCCCACGACTCGGCGGAGCGTTACAGTAAGCTGGGGGTGGATGTCTACCAGGGCGAGGCCCGGGTGAAATCCCCCTTTGAAATCGAGGTTAACGGCAGAACCTTGACCACCCGAAGCATCGTCATCGCCACCGGGGCGCGGCCCTTTGTGCCGCCCATTCCGGGTCTGGACCGCGTCGCGTATCTGACCTCCGACAACCTCTGGAATATACGAAAGCTTCCCGAACGCTTGATCGTGCTCGGGGGCGGTCCCATCGGCAGTGAAATGACCCAGGCCTTTGCCCGGTTCGGCTCTCAGGTTACGCAGGTGGAGATGGGGCCCCGGATTCTGAGCCGGGAGGATGAAGAAATTTCCGAAATGATTCGGGAGCGGTTCACGGAAGAAGGGGTGCGGGTGCTCACCGACCATCGGGCCAAAGAGGTGGTCATCGAAGAAGACGGTCAAAAGGTGCTGGTCTGTGAAAACAATAGCGAAGAAATCCGGGTGCCATTCGACGATATTCTGGTGGCGGTGGGCCGGGCCCCCAATGTGAAGGGCTTCGGCCTGGAGGAGCTGGGGGTGGCGATCTCGAAGCGGGGAACCCTCGATACCAACGGGTTTCTTCAGACCAATTTTCCCAACATCTACTGCGCCGGGGATGTGGCCGGCCCCTATCAGTTTACCCATACCGCCGCTCACCAGGCCTGGTTCGCCGCGGTCAACGCCCTGTTCGGGGAGTGGAAATCCTTCAAGGCCGACTACCGGGTCATTCCCTGGACCACCTTTACCGATCCGGAGGTGGCCCGGGTGGGGCTCAATGAAATGGAGGCCAAGGAGCAGGAGATCGATTATGAGGTGACCACCTACGGGATCGACGATCTCGATCGGGCCATCGCCGAATCCGAGGATCACGGGGTGGTCAAGGTGCTGACCAAACCGGGCGGCGACAAGATACTCGGGGTGACCATCGTGGGCTCTCATGCCGGGGACATCATTGCAGAGTATATCGCGGCCATGAAGCACAACATCGGCCTCAATAAGATACTGGGCACCATCCATATTTATCCGACACTGGCCGAGGCCAACAAGGCGGCGGCCGGGGAGTGGAAGCGGGCCCATGCTCCGGAAAAACTGCTTCGGTGGATCGAAAAATACCATACCTGGAAACGGGGCGGGAAAGATGAAGGCGAATTTTCCGGCGGTAAAATCATCACTTCCGACAACGAATGAGAAAGAGAGGATACGAATGAGTAAATTGCATGTGATCCTGGTCGCGACGGTAACCGCGCTGCTGCTGGCGGGATGTTCTCCGACCCTGAAACTGTTTCCCGATGCCCGGGACCCGCTGGAGGAATACACCCTGGAAGGAGACGGAGAGGAAAAAATCCTGGTGATTCCGGTCAACGGCGCCATCACCGACAGCCCCAAGCGGAAGGCGCTTCGCTCTCAGCCGGGAACGGTCCGCACGGTGGTCTCCCACCTGAAAAAGGCCGAAGAAGACGAGGACATCAAGGCGGTGATTCTGAAGATCGATTCGCCGGGGGGGCCGGTGACGGCCGCGGATATGCTCTACCATGAGCTGACGGCCTACAAGCGCCGGACCGGATCCAAAGTGGTGGCGGCCATGATGGACCTGGCGGCCTCGGGCGGATACTATATCGCCCTGCCCGCCGACCACATCCTGGCCCATCCCACCACCGTCACCGGGTCGGTGGGGGTGGTTTTCGTGCGCCCCGCGGTGACCGGCCTGATGAACAAGATCGGAATCGACGTCAACGCCTACACCACCGGCAAAAACAAGGATATGGGCTCGCCCTTTCGGGACATCACCCCCGAGGAGCAGGCGATCATTCAAAGCCTGATCGACGACCTCGGAGAGCGGTTTTTAAAACTGGTGGCTCAGCACCGAAACATGGATGCCGCGGCCCTGGAGAAGGTCGCCACGGCCCGGGTATTTCTGGGACCTCAGGCCAAAGAACTCGGGCTGGTGGATGAGATCGGGTACCTGAGCGATGCCGTCGATCGGGCCAAATCCCTGGCCGGTCTGCCCGACAATGCCCGGGTGGTGATCTACCGGCGCACCGAATACCCCGAGGACAACATCTATAACACCGCCTCCCTGGATTACGATGACGGGGGCTATCCCTCGGCCCTTTCCCTGATTCAGGTGGCCCTGCCCGATCTTTTGCCGGGGTGGAAGGCCGGGTTTCAGTATCTCTGGTACCCGGGGGCGGACATCGAATGAGAAACGGAACCGCCGCGGCCCCGCCGGTCGCCGACGACCGGCGGGCCCAAATCGAATCGGTGCTTCATCGGCTCAACTACCGTTGGAACACCCAGACCCTGGCCCTCTGGAAGGGGGCCGGGCCGCCGGTTGCGGCCCATCAGGTCTATGACGGTTACGACGATTTCTTTCGCCTCGAGACCCTGGACTATCTGGACCGGTTCCCCGATACCGGGGATGCGGTTCGGGTCAAGCACGCCTTCATCGACCACTATCTTCAGCGGGAGCTGCTGCCCATGGAGCTGGAGATGCAGTCCTGGATTCGGGGGGCCGCGGCCGATGTGGAAGGGGAAAAGATCTATTTTCGGGACGTGATTCCCTGGTGTCAGAAATCCTCCACCTATGAAAAGCGGCAGCTTCTTCAAAAGGAGTCGAGCGCCCTCTGTAAATTTCTCAAGCCCTTTGTGCTGAATTACTGGGAGCAGCTCCTCACCCTGCTTCGGGAAGACCTCGGGTTTCCCGATTATGCGGCTTACTGCCGCCGGAAAAAGGGCGGAATCGATTATGGAGGGTTGTATCGGGGATTGAAAGATTTCCTGGAGGAGACCGCCCCGCTCTATTTTTCGGCCATGGAGCGCTGGAGCCGGGAACGGTTCAACCGTCCCCTTCACCAGCTCACCCGCTTCGACGGCATGAAGCTGCTGAGTCTGGAGCAGTTCGACCCCGTTTATCCCGAACTGGCCCTGACCGAGGTCACCGATTTTTTTCACGCCTGGGACATTCACCTGCCCGACCTGGCCGGGCTTCATCTGGAACTGGGCGCCGAAACCGGTAAAAGCGCCCAGGCATTGTCCATCTTCGTCAGTGTTCCCGACGAGATCTATCTGCTGATGCGGCCCCAGGGCGGATGGAATGACCTGGAGACGCTGTGGCACGAACTGGGGCATGGACTGTCGGCGGTGTTTACCGATCCCGACCTTTCCCCGGTTGAACGGAACATGGCCACCCATTTCAGTTTATCCGAAGCCTATGCCTTTCTGCTTCAGAATATCGCCTTTTCCCGGCCTTTTTTGAACCGGCAATTGGGATTCTCTCTTGCGGAGGCTTCCCGACTGATTTATTACAAGACGCTTCGGGATTTCTCGGTCTTCCGTCGGTATGCGACCAAATTTCTGGTGGAATACGAAATGTTCACCCGAGGGGACCTTTCCGACGGACAGCCCTATTCCGATAAAATGCTGAAATACACCGGCTTTTATTACCAGCCCGAAAGCCACCTGTTCGATCTGGCGCCGGAGTTCTACTGCCTCGATTATGTTCTGGGATGGATGGGAGAAGCGGTTCTGGAAGCGGATTTGCGGCGCAGAGGCGGTGAAGACTGGATGTATCGCCGGGAAACCGGGGAGGTTCTGAAAAAATGGTGGCATCAGGGGAACCGATATGATATTTTCCGGTTCGTCGATATCAATGGGCTGGACAATCCGGGGTTTGATGTACTCTTGGACAAATGGGGGAAAGTTCTTAACCCATGAGGGGTTTCTGTGGTTCCTGCAGGCGGATGGAGAGGCCATGAACGAGGTGGCTTCTCCCCCTGAATCGAAAAATGTTGAAAAGCGAACCAAATCCCGCATCAGGGCCGGACGGGATCCACGTATGTCCCGCTGGCAGGGGGCCCTGGAGTCGATGCTGACCGATCTGGAGGATCGACTTACGCGAGGTGAGATCATTACCCCGGAAACCCTGAATCCGAAAGACCACGCCCATTTTCAGCGGCTTCAACTGGCGCTTGACCTTCCCCCTTTTATCTATGCGGTCTATCTGCCGCCCGGGCCCGCCGACAAACTCAACCCGTCTGAAATCGTGAAGACCCTGGAGCGGTCCTCCGGTGATTCCCGCAAGGTGGTGGTCACCCGGGTGGGTGATTTCAGCCGAATTCTGGTCGCCGAAGTTTCCCCCGCCAAACCGGGAATCGATATCCTGGAAGACGCCAATCTGCTGGGAAGCCACAATTACAGTGATGCCGAAGAATGCATCAATGATCTCTCGAAAATTATCTGGATCCATTTCCGCCATAAGGAACAATGGACCGAACCCGATTTCATTCAGTATACCGAGAGCTGGTTTTACCGAAGCGCCATCCGAAAATTGACCCGTCTTCCGGTCACCGCCAATTTCTCCTACCTTCACCACCCGGTTTTGATCAATGCCGACATCGTCACCGCCGTGTTCAAACTTCTGAAGGCCGCATTGGATCGTTTCTGCGCCGATCCGGACCGTACGGTCCGGATGGCCAACGACATCAATCTCTATAACCCGGGAACGGTTCGGATCTCCCGGGAAGGGTTGGCACGGAAGGACCCGCAGGAGATGGAATCCCTCCACACCTATATAGAAGACAAGCTCTTGGGATTATTGAAATTTTTGAAAAGATGCGGGGTGGTCAACTTCCAGGGATTTTCCACGGCCGATCAACGGCGGTTCAAACGGCTGTTCGCCCGGACGGCCGAGGAGAGCTACCAATCGGTGCTGGCGCGGATGGAATAAAGCGGAAGGAATTGTGCCCGGTCAGGCCTGCTCCCCCGAAACCTGAAAACGGCTCATGAATTTCCGGTCGATGTAGTCTTTGAGCAGAAAGGCCGACCGGCCCCGCCACACCAGCGATTTCCATCGGGCGATTCCGGCGCCGCTTCCCATATTGAGTATCAGAAGAAAAGATTTCTGAGGCTTGAAGGCACGCAAATCGCGGCTTCCCGCCAGAGATGCGGATATGTTCTCGAACAGAATCGGGTTTTCCCGTACCGCATACACGCCCACCCGGTCGATCGGCCGGGGATCGAAGGCGATGCAGTCTCCGCCCCCGTAGATTTCGGGAAAAGCGACTGATTGAAGAAACCGGTTCACCCGCAGGCCGCCGTCGTCCGCCACCGGCAATCCGGACTCCCGAAACAGGGGGGACGGAACCACCCCCACCGCAGGAAAAAGGTAATCGCATTTTATACGAGAGCCGTCGGTGACGACCGCCTCATTTTCGGCGATATCCTTCAGGCCCACCCCTTCCCGAACCGACACCCCTCGGCCGGTCAAACTCTGCAAGGCTTTTTTCCGTACCCGGTTTCCCAATCCGGAGAGCAGACGCTTTCCGGCCAGAAGGATGATGTCGGCCTCTCCGTTCACCCGTTTGACCAGTTCGCAGAGATTGGCCGAGATTTCCACCCCGGCCGGACCTCCGCCGGCGACGCAAAGGGTCTGTGGCGTTTTCTCAAGGGCTTTCTTCAGTTTTTCCCGGGCCTGAACCAGGGAATGGATCGGTTTGACCGGAAACACGAACTGATTCCGATATGCTTCCGGAATATCAAAGTCGACCCCGCTG
>CAZNLT010000198.1:0-10145 GCA_964573705.1 uncultured Desulfobacterales bacterium | reverse complement strand
AGGGTCATCTCCCGGTCCCGCACCACGTCCCGGACGATGTCCACCGGAAAGCCGAAGGTGTCGTAGAGCTTGAAGATGACGTCTCCGGGCACCTCGGTTCGATCTTGGGCCTTCATCTCCCCGAGGGTGTCGTTCAAAAGCGCGAGCCCCTTGTCCAGGGTTTCGGAAAAGCGAATCTCTTCGTTGGTGATGACGTTGGTGATGAAGGCGGATGCCTCCGACAGTTCGGGATAGGCCGGTTTCATGATATCGAAGACCACCCCGGCGGTTTCATGGAGAAAGGGTTTGGTGAGGCCGATGTTGCGGCCGTAGCGAATGGCCCGGCGCATGATCCGCCGCAGGACGTA
Organism: uncultured Desulfobacterales bacterium; assembly: GCA_964573705.1. GTDB lineage: Bacteria > Desulfobacterota > Desulfobacteria > Desulfobacterales > Desulfococcaceae > JAABSQ01. Next base: position 9,798 of record CAZNLT010000198.1, on the reverse strand, counting down.
TCCGCGGCCTTCGTTGGCGGGAAGCACCCCGTCGTTGATCAGGAAGGCTGCGGCCCGGCTGTGATCGGCGATCACCTTCATGGCCACATCCGATTCGTGGGAGGCCCCGATCCGTTTGCCGGAGAGTTCTTCGGCTTTTTGAATGATCGGAAAGATCAGGTCGGTTTCGAAGTTGGTGGGGGCGTTCTGAAGAATGGAGACCATCCGCTCCAGGCCCAGCCCGGTATCGATGCTCGGTTTGGGCAGCGGGGTCAACTCGCCGGCGGCGTCCCGGTTGAACTGCATGAAGACCAGGTTCCAGATTTCCAGAAACCGGTCGCACTCGCACCCGAGCTTGCAGGCGGGGCCGCAGGCGAATTCGGCGCCCCGGTCAAGATGAATCTCCGAGCAGGGGCCGCAGGGGCCGGTGTCGCCCATGGCCCAGAAGTTGTCTTTTTCCCCGAAGCGTTCGATTCGGTCGGCCGGCACCCCGACGATCCGCTGCCAGAGTTCGTCGGCTTCGTCGTCGTCCAGATAGATGGAGACCCAGAGCTGGTCGGGGTCGAGGCCGTACCCGTCGGTCAGGAGGTCCCAGGCGAACTCGATGGCTTTTTCCTTGAAATAGTCTCCAAAAGAAAAGTTGCCCAGCATTTCAAAAAAGGTGTGGTGCCGGGCGGTGTAGCCCACGTTCTCCAGGTCGTTGTGCTTGCCCCCGGCCCGGACGCATTTCTGGGAGGTGGCGGCCCGGTGGTAGCCGCGCTTTTCTTCCCCTAAAAATGTGCGTTTGAACTGGACCATTCCGGCGTTGACAAAGAGCAGGGTCGGGTCGTCCCGGGGAACCAGGGAGGAGCTTCGAACCACCTGGTGGTCGTGTTTCTGAAAATAATCAAGGAATTTTTTGCGTACGTCGTTGCCTGTCATGGATCACTCCGTGGTTGAATGGGTTATTCGGTCTCCTCCGCGACCGGCGTCTCCGATTCGGATTCGTCCTTGGACTTGGATTTGACCATCCCGAGGTTGGACCGCACTTTGCCGAGCACCTCATCGTAGATGTCCGGATTGTCATTAAAATAGCGCTTCACGTTTTCCCGGCCCTGACCGATCCGGTTGCCGTCGTAAGAGTACCAGGAGCCGCTCTTTTCGATGATATTGGTCTCCACCCCCATGTCGAGCAGGTCCCCGGTTCGGGAAATCCCTTCGCCGTAGGTGATGTCGAATTCGGCCTCCTTGAAGGGCGGGGCGATCTTGTTTTTGACCACCCGCACCTTGGTCCGGTTGCCGATCACCTCCTGGCCTTCCTTGATGGCGCCGGTCCGCCGAATGTCGATCCGCACCGAGGAATAAAACTTGAGGGCGTTGCCGCCGGTGGTGGTTTCGGGGTTGCCGAAGACCACACCGATTTTCATTCGAATCTGATTGATGAACATCACGGTGGTCATGGTCTTGCCGATGGTGCCGGTGAGCTTTCGCAGGGCCTGGGACATGAGCCGGGCCTGAAGCCCCATGTGGGAATCGCCCATCTCCCCTTCGATTTCGGCCCGGGGCACCAGGGCCGCCACCGAGTCGATGACCATGATGTCGATGGCCCCGCTTCGGACCAGCATATCGGCGATCTCCAGGGCCTGCTCCCCGGTATCGGGCTGTGAGACCAGCAGATCGTCGCAGTTGACCCCGAGTTTTCGGGCGTACTCGGTGTCCAGGGCGTGTTCGGCGTCGATGAAGGCGGCGATCCCGCCCTGTTTCTGGGCCTGAGCCACCGCGTGCAGGGCCAGGGTGGTCTTTCCCGAGGATTCGGGGCCGAAGATTTCGATGACCCGCCCCCGGGGATATCCGCCGATCCCCAAGGCCAGATCCAGGGCCAGGGAGCCGCTGGGAATGGACGGGACGTCCACCACCTGTCGGCTGCCCAGTTTCATGATGGATCCCTTGCCGAATTGACGTTCGATCTGGGACATGGCGGATTCGACCGCCTTCGATTTTTCCGGTGATATGCTCATGGATTCCTCCTGAAATATGTCGATCTGTTTCATGGGGTCGCGGGTGATGATCTCGGTTGAATGGCCGGCCTTATGTGTCGTCCCCCAGGAGGACCGATTTCAGCCGGGTGTAGACCGCGCCGTCGGGTTTCAACTCGCTTTGATAGAGAACCATCTCCTCGGCGGTGAACGGGGCCGAGTCGGTGTTCCCAAGTGTTGCCATGACCCCGGCCAGGGCTTTCGAATTCAGGTTACCCTTGGCCCGGGCGATGGTCAGGTGGGCCTTGAAGGGCCGGGCATCCGGGGCGATGCCGACCCTCCCCAGGCGTTCATTCAGCCGTTTCCGAATCTCGATCAGGGAATGGGTCTCTCCCTGAAGGCCGATCCAGAGAACCCGGGGGCGGCTGATGCCCGGAAAGACCCCGAGCCCTTTGGCGCCGAGGTGAATGAGCGGAGCGGATCGAACGGTTTCCGCCATGGCTTCGGCGATGAATCCAATATCCGCCGGCGCCACATTCCCCAGAAACTTGAGGGTCAGATGAATGTTTTCCGGCTTGACCCACCGCATTCGAAACCCCTCGGCCCGGACCCCGTCCTGAATGCTTTGAATATGATCCCGAACCGAGGCGGGCAGCGGAAAGGCGATAAAGGTTCGTAGGGTTTCCACGGCCGGTTTCCTTTTGATCTAAGAGGGAAGCGGCATCTGCGGCTCACCCAGTAGGAAATCGCCTCGATCGATCCACTCCTTGAGGATTTCCGCGATTTGCCGGGCCTTGACCATGCTGGAAAGCGGCACTGTGGGCACCCGCTGGCCTTCCAGGGTGATGGCGCCGCTTTTCAGCTCGGCATAGCTGACCCGGCCGTACGTTTTGGAGATGCCGTTGCCGTAGTCGTGACCGTAATCGATGATCCGGGTGAAAATGTCTTCATCCGAGACGGCGGTGTACCGGGCCATCTCTTCGTTGAGAATGGGAATGGGAATGCCCAGCCCCACCGACAGCGAACAGCCGTACCCCTGCATACTGGCGCCTTTGAGCCAATCCGAATGCATGGACCTCAGATCTCCCATGACCGCCAGGGTGCCCGCCGGAGTGAGGGGAATTCCTTTGTCGGTGCGCTGAGCCCCGGGATTGTGCTGGGTGCCGTGCCAGGTCACATATCCGACCCCGCCGCCCAGGAAGATTCGGGTGCCCAGACCGATGGTCTTGTAAAAAGGATCATTAAAGAGCGGACTCAATTGCCCTGCCGAACAGTAATTGGCGTTGCCGGCCCGGGGTTTGAGCGCCCCCATGTAGGTATAGACGGTGGTGTTGGTCAGGTTGACCGCGCAGTTGTAGTTCTGGTACCCGTTTCGTGGGCTGCAAAGGACCGCATAGGGGAGATCCGCCAGGGTGACCCGTTTTTCCATCTTTCGATTGGGATAGCAGGTGGTGCCGTAAGCCTCGGCTCTCAGGTGAATCTTCTTTCCGTCGATCAGATCCTGGATCACATGACCGCCGCCGTAGGCGAATTCTCCGGGCTGAACCTTGTTGAGAGGGTCGTCTTCACAGGGTTCGGTGGCCCCGATATAGCAGTCCACCGCCGCCAGTCCGGCATACGCGGGGACATTGTTGAGCCAGACCTTGGCCGCTTTAATCGTGGGAGTCGTCTGCCCGAAATTGAGAAAGGCGCCCGACGAGCACATGGGCGCGAAAGTGCCGGTGGTGACCACATCCACCTGATCGGCGGCCTCCTCCGGCCCATGGTCACGAACGATGCCGATCATCTCTTCGGCCGACACCACTACAGCCCGGCCCTCCCGAATCTTTCGGTTGATTTCCTGGTAAGTTTTATTGATCTTATGCGTGTTCATGGGCTTGCGCAGTCATCTTCGGGTAACGGAAAGGTGATCGGTTTTGACCGCCTCGATCTTGGCGGTGATGTTGTTTTCGATCCAGGCCGGATCCCACCACTCCACCGGATTGACAAAGGTATTATAAATCATCATTCCGTAGTGAAGGTGATCGCCGCCTGCCAGACCGCTGGATCCGGTCTGGCCGATGATGTCGCTTTTCGAAACGACCTGCCCGTCTGTTACATTGATGCCGCTCAGATGGGAATAGATGCTGAAAAGACCGAATCCGTGATCCAGCACGACGGTGCCGCCGTAGATCCCCACCGGGCCGGTGAATGCGACCTGCCCGTTATTCGCTGCCGGCACCGGGGCCCTGGATGTCGATGCCAGATCGATTCCCATATGGACCTGATGATCCACCACCTGATCGTTGTAGAGGTATTCCCGGTGATCCGCGAAACCGGCTTTCCGGGCCGCGTTGGGAAGCCTGAGAAAGGCCCCTTGCCAGTACCAGGTGTTTTCCGATTTGGAGCCCAGATCTTTGAGAAAACGAGTATTCTCGACCCGAAGCTTCCGGTTGATTGCCAGAAATTTTTCAAGGGGTTGGATGACATTGAATTTATGTAGATCATTCTCGAATTCCGGCATGATCTGGTTCAGAAACCCGTCTGAAATCCGGAGGGTGTCTTTGCGGAATTGTTTGGGTCTGATGTAGTGGTAAAACCCTGTTTTTGCGGTGTTGCCGGCCGAGTCGGTGGCCTCGACGTAGATCTGGGTTCCCCGGCCCTGGGTATAATCGAGGGCCATGAGGCTCATATAGAGGTTTTCTTCACCGGTATCCAGAACATTCCGGGCCGGATAGCCGGGGAAAAAGTTCTCGCCCACCCGAACCCCGTTTCTGGGGCAGGATTCCGAGACCCGGTAGATGACCAGACCGGCGCCGCCCTGGTTGATATTGTGCTGTTTGGTGAGCACCTCGATCACCGGCGGACGGGTATCGATTCGAACCGGTTTTTCCAACCGGGTGATGTTGCCTTTCCACCAGTTTCTCCAGGAGTAATCGGCCGCCTCGAGTTGAAGCACCGCTTCCCCTTCGGAAAACCCGGCTTTTTTGGGCTCGATATGAACATTCAGGGCCTTGTCGAAGATTTCCCCGCCCATGAGCGCATTGATGGCCGGGAATTCCTCCTCCAGAATCACCGCTTCCTGGTCATTCTGTTTCAGGATGACGCGCACGTTCCGAAGCCCGCTTTTATCGTCCGACAGGATCAGGGAAAGATCCTGGGAGGCCTGAATCGCCGTGTCCATTCCCTCGATTTGGATTCCGGGTTTTTCCCCTTCCATCTTAATATATAAAAGCCATCCGAAGGCGAGAAAAACCACCGCCACTATCCCCAGAAAGAAACGACTTTTAAAAAGTTTCCACTTTGTTTTCAATGGTTTAAGACCTACCTTTCATTTTGGTTTCACCGTAGGACAATACCAGTTCACGCCGGGCGAATCAAGACCCTTTTTCGTTTCTTGACTTTTGACCCCCTGCGAGATAAACAGAACCTTGAAGAGAGGCAAATTATGCGTAATATTATAGACGTAGCGGATTTCAGGATGGGCCGGGGGTGCCCCTTGACGGTGATCGCCGGGCCCTGTGTGATCGAGGATTTCGAGACTAGTTTCGAGATTGCCGAATACCTTCGGTCCGTCACGGCCGAGCTGGATCTTCCCTTTGTTTTCAAGGCCTCCTATGACAAGGCCAACCGAACCTCGATCCGGTCCTTTCGAGGGCCCGGTATGGCGGACGGGTTGGCGATTTTGAACCGAATCAAAACCGAGCTGGAAGTGAAACTCCTCTCCGACGTCCATCAGATCAGTGAAGTGGCCCCGGCGGCCGAGGTCCTGGATATTCTTCAGGTCCCGGCATTTCTCTGCCGGCAGACCGATCTGGTGGTGGCGATCGCTCGAACCGAAAAGGCGGTCAACATTAAAAAGGGGCAGTTTCTGGCGCCCTGGGATGTGGCCAATATCGTGGACAAGGTCGCCTCGGTGGGTAACCGCCGGGTCTTTATCACCGAACGGGGCAGCATGTTCGGTTACAACAACCTGGTGGTCGATTTTCGGTCCATCCCCATTATGCAGCAAAACGGTGCGCCGGTGGTTTTTGACGCCACCCACAGCGTTCAGCTGCCGGGCGGGGCCGGCGGTGCCTCCGGCGGGCAGCGGGAGATGGCTCCGGTGCTGGCCCGGGCCGCCGTGGCCGCCGGTGCGGACGGGGTCTTTCTGGAGGTTCACCAAGACCCGGACCGGGCCCTCTGCGACGGCCCCAACTCACTGCCCCTGGACCGGGTAAAACCGCTGCTGAAACAGTTGCTTTCGATTCGAAATGCGCTATGAGTCATCAGAAGGCTATATCCGATGCCGAGTCATTAAAAAAGGTCCGCCTGTTGCTTCTGGATGTGGACGGCGTTCTGACCGACGGAACCATCACCTATAACGAAGACGGGTCAGAGACCAAGCACTTTCATGTGCGGGACGGGTTGGGGATTCGGCTGCTGATGGATGCCGGAATCGGGGTGGCGATCGTTACCGGAAGATCCTCCCGGGCCTTGCATCACCGCTGCCGGAATCTGGGAATCGAAGAGATTTATGACGGGGTGGGGGATAAGGGAGCGCTGATCAGCCAGATCGAGGCGCGCACCGGTATCTCCCGAGAAGAGATGGCATTTGTAGGGGATGATCTGCCCGATCTTCCGGTGATGCGTCGAGTCGGGATATCCGTGGCTGTGGCCGATGGACATCCGGCGGTCAGAGAAGCGGCCGATATGACGACCGCCGTTCCCGGCGGAAAAGGGGCGGTTCGCGAGGTATGCGAAGTCATCCTGAAAGCGCAGGGGCGTTGGGAAAAAATGAAAGGAAAGTTTTAGGTGACGACAAAGTCCCGTAAAATCAAAACAGCGCTGGTTCTGGTGATGGCGGGTGCGATGGTCCTGGTGAGCTCGATGTTCGCGATGTACCGCCGGGGATCGGAGGAGCTGCAAAACATCGTCGGCTCCGCCAAACCGGATGCCGAAATCGCCATATCCGGAGTGCGGCATGTGGCCACCAAGGAAGGCAGCACCGAGTGGCGTCTGGATGCCGACTCTGCTTATCTGGTGGATCAACGGGCCCAGGCGGTGTTTGAATCGCCTGCCATCACCTTTTTCACGGCCGACCGCGAGGAGGTGTATTTGACCGCCCGGGAAGGGGTGGTCGAAACCGATTCCAATAACATTCGGGCCCACGGCGACGTAGTATTGGAAGGCGAGAACTACCGTGTGGAGACCCAGTCTCTCGACTACACGCATGCCGACCGGGTGTTTTCCTCGGGTGTGCCGGTTCGAATCAACGGCGCGGAGTTCGATATCGAGGCCGATTCCGCCTCTTTTGATCTGAAGACCAATACAATGATATTCAAGGGAAATGTTCAAGGGAGCTTTGGTGACGGTATCTCGCTGTAATCGGGGAGAAAGGATACGGATCTGTGGGTGGCTTGTTCTGGCGACGATTCTGGTGTCCGGAGTCGGATACGGTCAGACCTCCGCCGAACCGGGGAAAGAGAATAAAGAAGCGGAACGGATTCACATCACGGCCGACAGTCTGGTGGCCGATGACAATGAAAAATTCGCCGAATTTTCCGGGAATGTGAAGGCGGTTCAGGGGGGTACCGAGATTCGCGCGGATCGGCTTCGGATTTTGTACCAGGGCAGTCCGGCCGCGGGGGAGACCGGCGAAACCGACCCGACGGGGGGCCCTCAGGACTCCATTCAACGGATCATCGCCGTCGGCGCGGTTCGAATCACCTTTGATGAAATGGTCGCCCATGCCCAGGAGGCGGTGTATACCACCGCCGATCGAATCCTGGTGCTGTCGGGCCCCGATTCCAGAGTGACCAGGCCCGACAGCGGCACCATTTCCGGGTCCCGGATCACGGTAGAACGCGAGACAGGGCGAATCCGCTTCGAAGGCAATGTGGAGGGAGTTTTCATTCCCGGAGAAAAGGGATTGAACTGAGTGGCGGTTCTCAAGCTTCGGGATTTGATGAAGCGCTACCGGGGGCGTCGGGTGGTCAACGCCGTCAACCTGGAGGTCGAGAGCGGTTCGGTGGTCGGTCTGCTGGGACCCAACGGGGCCGGGAAAACCACCACCTTTTACATGTGTGTGGGAATGATCCGGCCCGACGGCGGAAAGGTTTTTCTTGACGGTGACGATATTACCGACTATCCAATGTATTTGAGGGCCCGCAAAGGCGTCGGTTATCTCCCCCAGGAAACCTCCATTTTTCGGAAACTTACTGTCAGGCAGAATATCCTGGCGATTCTGGAATTCTTTCCCCTGTCCAAAGCGGAGCGCAAGCAGCGAACCGAGATGCTTCTGGAGGAACTGGGGATTCGGCACCTGATGCATCAGAAGGCCAGCGTGCTTTCCGGAGGAGAAAGGCGGCGCCTGGAAATCAGCCGGGCCCTGGCGACCGATCCGTCGTTTATTCTATTGGATGAACCTTTTGCGGGGGTGGACCCCCTGGCGGTCATCGACATTAAAAACATTATCGGACATCTGAAACGGCGGGGAATCGGCGTCATGATCTCCGACCACAATGTTCGGGAAACTTTAGGGGCGTGTGATTTCGCCTATATCCTCAACGAGGGCGAAGTCATGGAAGCCGGGCCCCCCGAGAAAATCGCCGCCAGCGAGACCGCCCGGCGCATTTATTTAGGAAAAGAATTCAGGTTATAAAATGGCACTCGAACTCAGACAACAATTAAGATTGACCCAGCAGCTGGTGATGACTCCCCAACTCCAGATGGCGATCAAGCTGCTTCAGCTGTCTCGGCTGGAATTGATGGATACCATTCGCCAGGAACTGGAGGAGAATCCGGCCCTGGAAGATGTGGGGGAGGTCCAGGGTGAGGAGGCGCCCGGAGAGCGGCAGGAATCCGATTCCCCCGAACCACGGGATGACGGCGCCCCCAAAGAGATCACCATCGATGAAAAGATTCGGGAAGATATCGACTGGTCCAATTATATGGACAATTACAATTCTCCGGGTCGGGTCAATTTTGAGACAGAAGAGCGAGAGGCCCCCCAGTATGAAGCGTTTGTTTCCAAAAAAGAGTCTCTGAGCGATCATTTGCTCTGGCAGCTGCTGATGAACTCCCCCACCGAAGAGGAGCGGGAAATCGGCTGTCTGATTATCGGCAATCTCAATCGGGACGGATATCTCGAGGTTTCTCCGGAAGAACTGGCGGAGGCGGGCGGGGCCGATCCGAAGATGGTTCAGAAAATACTGAGCCTACTCCAGAGCTTCGATCCCATCGGGGTCTGCGCGCGGAATCTGCAAGAGGGCCTTCTGATTCAGGCCAGGTATTACGGCTGCGACGAGTCGCGGGTGGTGGAGATTATTCAGAACCACCTGGTTCACCTGGAAAACAAAAACTACAAAGCTATCGCCAAAGCCCTGAAGACCGACATCGATCAGGTGGTTGCGGCGGTGAATGTGATCAAAGGGCTGGAGCCGAGGCCCGGCCGCCAATTCACCGACGAGGAATCCCACTACATCAATCCGGATATTTATGTGTACAAGGTCGAAGATGATTTCGTCATCGTCATGAATGATGACGGAATGCCCAAGCTTCGGGTCAATTCCTTCTATCAGAACGCCATCTTCAAGGGCGACAAGGCCGCCGGAGGCGCCAAGGAATACATGCAGGAAAAAATGCGTTCGGCGGCCTGGCTGATCAAGAGTATTCAGCAGCGGCAGAAAACGATCTATCGGGTCGTGGAAAGCATCCTGAAATTCCAGCGGGATTTTTTCGATAAGGGGCTCGCCCATCTGAAACCGATGGTCCTGCGGGATGTGGCCGAAGACATCGAAATGCACGAATCGACCATCAGCCGGGTGACCACCAACAAATACGTGTACACCCCCCAGGGGATTTTCGAGTTGAAGTATTTTTTCAACAGCTCGATCAATCGGGT
>CAZNLT010000197.1:0-10229 GCA_964573705.1 uncultured Desulfobacterales bacterium | reverse complement strand
GACCCCCACAAGGGCGTCAATCCCGACGAGGTGGTGGCCGTCGGCGCCGCCATTCAGGCCGGCGTTCTCAAAGGGGATGTGAAGGATGTGCTTCTGCTGGACGTCACACCGCTGTCTCTGGGCATCGAAACCCTGGGCGGGGTCATGACCCGGCTGATCGAAAAGAACACCACCATTCCCACCCGGAAAAGCCAGATCTTTTCCACGGCGGCGGACAATCAGCCGGCGGTATCCATCCATGTGCTTCAGGGCGAACGGGAGATGGCCGCCGACAACAAGACCCTCGGGCGGTTCGATCTGGCCGACATTCCGCCGGCCCCCAGGGGCGTGCCCCAGATCGAGGTCACCTTCGACATCGACGCCAACGGCATCGTACACGTATCGGCCAAGGACCTGGCCACCGGAAAAGAGCAGTCCATTCAGATCACCGCCTCCAGCGGTCTGTCCAAGGATGAGATCGACAAGCTGGTCAGGGATGCGGAAATGCACTCCGAAGAAGACAAGAAGAAAAAAGAGCTGGTGGAAGCCCGCAACCATGCCGATGCCCTGATCTATCAGACCGAAAAATCGCTCAAGGATCTCGGAGAAAAGGTGGACGACGCCACCAAGAGCGATGTGGAAGCCAAAATGTCCGCCCTGCGGGAATCGATCAAGGGCAATGACACCGAAGAGATCAAACGTCTCAGTGAAGAATTGACCCAGGCCTCCCATAAACTGGCCGAAGCCATGTACCAGCAGGCATCGGGTCAGCCGGGGGCCGAAGGAGGCGGACCGGAAGGCGCCGAAGGGGCTCAGGCGGGCGGTGAAGCATCCCAGGATGAAGATGTGGTGGATGCCGATTTCGAGGAAGTCAAAGAAGAAAACAAGTAAAACGCGTTTCAGTAGAATTTTTTATTCTACAAAAAATCCCGCAGATGGTTTCACCACTGCGGGATTTTTTAATCGGCCGGTTGTCGGTTTTTTTGGCCTTTATCATTGTTTCAGCCAAGCCTGAATGTCTGAACAATGACAGGCCGTTATTTTTTAACCCATTCTCCGCCCTCGTTCTGGAGCCATTCCCCCGGATTGGCCAGCTCCCGAAGCTGGGCGGCCCGGCGCTGGCCGACCAGTTCCGCCGACACCCCCTGCTGTTTGGCGATGGCCGCATACACCACCGCCCGATCCTCGTTTTCGGCCTTTACCACCTCGGGCTTTTCTCGTTGTCCGCCGACGAATTCCAGAAAGCCCTGGTTGTTCTCGCCGACAATTCCTTTGGCCTTCAGTTCATTGATAATCGGCAGCCGATCCTTCATCCGTGCCTTGATATCCTGGGCCCCGGCCGTTCCGCTAAGAAAAAGAAGTCCGACCAATAGAACGGACCCGAATAGAAGAATTCCACGCTGTTTCATCCCGCATCTCCTTTTGTATATCCATTAAATTCACCCATACTCAACGGTACCGATTACTCGGTTTCAAGACCCTCCCGAGCCGCATCGATATCGCCGAAATAATCTTCCAGAGCCCGATCCACCTTTACCCGCACATTGACATTGATGGTCATCGGTTTCACCTCCACCACGTGCTCGGTTCGAATCGGGTCGACTTTGACCCGATGCTGAGTGCAGGCCGTCGGCATGAACAGCAAAACGGCCGCCAATACGAGCATTCCTTTTTTAAGCATCATCTCTTGTCTCCTCATTGCAGCATATCCCATATGCCCTTAAACCGTAAAATTTTGTTCAGCGGCACCTCCAGATTCACATTGAGCCGAATGCCCTGGAATCGGGAAACCTGCCCGCCGGCTTCCATTCGCACAAATCCACCGGCCTCTTCCTGATATACAAAGGGGAGCGGGTCCACCGGCTGACCGTCGAACTGCAAGTCCAATACAAGCATCTCCCCCCGAGTCTCCATGCGAATGCGAACCCAATCATATTCATAATTCTTGAGGGCTTCCCGGGCCAGGTCGATCTGGCCGTACTGAGGGGTTCCCTCGGGAATCCCGGATGTGAGCATCTCCGCGCCGGTCACCTGAATGGTCCCCCCGGAGCCCGGGGTGGAATAGAGAAACCCGTCGTCGAAAAGGACTTGACCATCGACGTAGCGGACCGGAATTCGCCCGTTTACCGCACCCTCTCCCGCCGCCTGAGCCGCCCCGAACTGCCCCAGAAGATCCGCCAGGTTCAGCCGGTCGCAATACAGGGTCAGGTCGTATTCATTCACACCGGAAAGAATCCGCAATGCCTGCGCATTCACCCGGCCGCCGCACCACTGAAAACCGGCCCTTTCCAGCAATACCGATTCCGCGGATTCCACCTGAAACCGGACCCGAAGGTCATTCATGTGAATCTTTCCCATCGAAATCGCTTCCACCGTCAGTTCCTGGGCCGGCCCGCTTCGCAGATTCGGCAGTTCCGGCAGGACCAGTTTCAGGTGTATATTTTCAGCCGCCAGGTCCCTGTCCTTCATCCAGAAATTGCCGTTTTCCAGGGTCATCACCGCCGATGAGGAAAGCCCGGTCGAATCCGATGTCAGGGTCCCGGTGAGATTCAGGTTTCCGTTCACGGTCGCCCCTTTTACATCCGGCAGAAGCCTGGATAAATCCATCGGCGACGCCGCCGCATATCCGCCATTGAACCGAACTTCGGTGCGATTCGCCCCGTGCAGAAAGTGCGAACTCCCTTCGACGGCGATCGTGGCCCCGGGAAGCGGGTGAACGGAAAAGGTCCCCGTAAATGCCACGCCTTTCCGGTCCGGTTGAATCGCGCCCTTGATGCCGCCAAGCCGAAAATCGCCCATTCGAATACCGGCCGCCGAAAATTCACCCCGGGTCTGAGAGGGTCTCCACGGCCAATGAAACGGAAGGTTGGCGCGTATTCCGGTGACCCGTGTATCGGACCCTGCATGGTGGACCCGTCCCTCGGCCATGTTCAATGCGCCGTCAAAATGCATGGCGCCCTCTTCGGAAGTATTCCATTCTCCGGATAGGACCCCTTTGGGAATTTGAATGGCCGTTTCCGACAACTGCACGGCAGTCTCCGCAGCCGTGAATTCGGTCGATCCCTTAAAAGAGCCGGCTTCATCGAATCGAATATCCCCTTTCAGGGAAAGCGCAGCGCCTTTCACCGCGATATCCCCGGCCATTTGCGGCGCGGGCAGCCTGATTTGGTAATCGATCGTTCCGCCCTCGGGGCCGCCACGGCCCGCGATCTCCAGGTCCGGCCGTTCCGTCTGAATGGTCCGCTCCCCCATTTGGACGCCCCACCCCTTGGAAAGGTTTACATTCGAAGGCCCATTTTTCAGATTGAAATTCCAGCCGCCCTCGGTCCCATACCCTCCTGAAAACCCCAGGGGGAGATGCAAGGGGTCGGCCACCTGAACCGGAAGACCTTTTTCATCCTCACTTTTTTCAAGAAAAAACAGGAGGTCCCCGGAAGTGCTCACACCACCGGATTCCTGCCTCACCCGGGCTTCCAGATCGGTGATTCCCAGGGAAACCGGCGAAGCCAACCCCAAACCTGCGGCGCTCACCTGCCAGTCTCCGCCTTCTGCCGTATGCACTTCCAGGCGCAGGGGAGATGTATCTCCCTCACCCCCCGCTGTTCGCAATTTTAATTCCCGATAAGCCGAACCGGTATTCCGGAATTCCAGAGAAGCCCGGGCCGATGCGATTTCAAAGGGCGTCAACCGGAATTCACCCTCGGCCGAAAGGCTCAATTCTCCGGCCAGCGTGAGCCCCGGCGCCTTGCCGATAAGGTCCCCGAACCGTTCCGGATGAAACTGCTCAGTCGTCACCTGCAGGCGAAGGATGTCTTCGGCGGCATCCATATGCAGCGCCAGATCGATCTTCTGATTACGGGGAATCAGATGGAGCTTTCCGACAAGCACCGGCTGGTTCCGCTTTTTCTCCGATAAAAACTGTGCATGAAGCGGAATGCGATAGGTGAGATCTTGCCAGGTAAAAAAAACCACCGCATTTCGAATGGTGAGGGATTCAAATGAAAAGGGAAGGTCCAGATGAAAAGAAGCGGCATCGGCGCCGGACGGTGATTGGGTCGCAAACTGTTCCGGATCGATTCCCCGAATGGAAAATTCACCCTCCCGATAGGCGCAATGAAACTCGACCCCGCTGATTAAGATCCGCTTCACATGCTTGTCGGCCAGTCCGCCGGGGGTATAATCCAGACGCACCACATCCGCGGAAAACGCCTGCTCGTTTTCGGGCCCGAGGCGCACCGAACCGATATCCGCACCGGTGGCCCCGATGTTTCGAACCTCCCAGCTTAATTCCTCGAGTCCTGCCTGGCGAAGGGTTTCAGAAAAAGGATCGGAATTGAGATAGGCGGGTAGAAAAAAATAAAAGGCGGCCAGGAGGAGGAAAACCAGGAATAGAATTCCAATTGAAAAGAAACTCGATTTTCGCTTCCATCCCATATAAACGGCATTGCTCCTGATCCGGATTCAACCGGCTCTGTAATGGCCAAAGGGCACGGACCGGTTTTTATCGGCCGTAATCCACCTTGTCCTCCGCTTTTCGCAGCTCCTCTTCGGTCACCAATCCCCGTTCCACGAGAAGCTCGCCGATCCCGGCCCGCCGAAGGTCTTCGTTGGCGATGATGCTGTCCAGACCTTTGTACAGAATTTCCTTTCGGTCTCCGGGGCTGTAGAAAGTGTGATCCAGAACCAGGCTCTCCTTTTTTAAGAATTCGACCTCTTTTCCGAAAAAGATAAAATGGTAGGCCAGCAGAAAATAGATAGCGCACCCCACCAGACCGAAGAAAATGAGTTGCTTAATCCGCTTTCCCATAAATAATTCGCCTCCTGTTTTTCAAAAATTCGATATCGATGCAATGGTTGCCCTCCTGGCGTATCGAAGAAGGGCCGCATTCAAGTGATTACATATCCGGAATTCAGACCAGGAGAAAGCCCCGTTTTGAATCCCTTTGGGCTTATGCGGGATCTCGTTCTGAACTATTCCAGATGCACCTGTTTCACGGAAAGAATGATCGGCAGAGATTTGATTTCCTCCAGCACCGCCTCATCCGCCGGGGTATCGATGTTGACCAGACAGACCGCCCGATCCAGCCGTCTGCCGAGTTGAAACCGGGCGATGTTGATGCCGTGCCGCCCCAGTGTGGTGCCCACATGGCCGATCACACCGGGTTTGTCGATATTCTGAATGACGATCATGGACCCCTCGGGAATCGCGTCCATGTAGATATCGCCGATGCGAATGATCCGGGGATATTTTTTCTCGTAAATGGTGCCCCAGATTTCATCCGGCCCTTCTTCCGGAGAATCCAGTTTGAGTTTGATCAAGCTCGAAAAATCCTCGGGGGACTGGTCGGAGGTTTCGACTACCCCGATCCCTCTGTCTTTGGCGATGGCCCGGGCATTGACGTAATTGATGGGGGTATCGGTGAAGGAACCCAGAAGCCCCTTGAGCAGGGCATGGGTGACGGGCCGGGTGGAGAGCTTGCAGATCTCCCCGGAATAGCTGATGGTAAGATCATGCACCCCCCGCACCAGCTGCCCCATCAGAGAGCCCATCCGTTCGGCGAGGACCAGATGCGGGCGAAGCCGGGCCATCTCCTCCATGGAGACCGAGGGAAAATTGACCGCATTGAGGATCACCCCGTCCAGCAGGTATCCGGCCATCTGTTCGGCGATCATTCGGGCCACATTGACCTGGGCTTCGCCGGTGGAGGCCCCGAGATGCGGTGTAAAAATGATGTTGGGATGCTGCAGCACCCGAAGCTGCGGGTCCGGGGGTTCCTGAGGAAAGACATCCAGGGCCGCGCCGGCCAGGCGCCCGCTCTCCACCGCCGCATACAGATCATCCAGGTTCACCACCTCGCCCCGGGAGCAATTGATGAGCCGTGCCCCCGGTTTCATTCGGGCCAGGGTTTCGGCATTGATCATATTGGCGGTTTCCTTCATTCGAGGCACGTGGAGGG
This sequence comes from uncultured Desulfobacterales bacterium, assembly GCA_964573705.1. GTDB lineage: Bacteria > Desulfobacterota > Desulfobacteria > Desulfobacterales > Desulfococcaceae > JAABSQ01. Next base: position 4,293 of record CAZNLT010000197.1, on the reverse strand, counting down.
TGATGAAATCGGATTCCTTCAGGAGTTCTTCAAACCCGACCCGCTTCACCCCCAGTTCTTCAGCCGCTTCTTCACTCACGAAAGGGTCCGACGCGATCACCCGCATGCGAACACCCAGGGCCCGTTCCGCCACCACGCGACCGATGTGGCCCAGACCGACGATGCCGAGGGTTTTACCGGAAATTTCAACCCCCTGAAGCTTTTTCTTCTCCCATTTGCCTTCCCGAAGCGAGGCGGTGGCCTGGGGGATGTTCCGGGCCAGGGCGAACATCAGGGAGAGGGCATGCTCCGCAGTCGTCACGGTGTTTCCCCCGGGTGCGTTCATGACGACGATCCCTTTGCGGGTGGCCGCCTGCTGGTCGATGTTGTCGACCCCGATTCCGGCCCGGCCGATGACCTTGAGTCTGGGCGCCTTTTCCAGCACCGCTTCGGTGACCTGGGTCCCGCTTCGAACCGCCAGCCCGTCGAAGTCTTTGATCAGGTCGGCCAGCGCCTCGGGGTCATTGGTGGATTTGTCGTTGTCCACCACCACCTCGATTGTACCGGTCGCCTCCAATATCTCTTTCGCCACAGGGGACATATTGTCCCGAATCATTACTTTGAACATGCTTTCAACCTTTTCCGAATCGATTTTTCGAGACTGAAACCGTTACTGAAAGAATGGTCTCGAAAACCTTATTTTCGTTTTGTTTTAAAGAATTTCATCATACCGCTGACAGCAGGGGTGGATGCGTTCTGCTTATCCGCTTCGGGTTTTCCGATTCCGCCCCCATAAAATACCATCACTTTGTTTAATTTAGATGAAAAGTCAATCAAAATATGGCGTTTGCAAAGAAACGGTCCAGAACCGGCTTCTCGCTCATTTCCGCAACTTTGACCGAAGTTGGATCTTGGCCTTGCCCTCCCCATGGTTATCCATTATTATGTTCTTGATTTGAACCGAAGGCATTATACCGGGCTTTCCGGAAATGAAAACCAGATTCGCCCGCCGGCGAATTTTCGGTAAGACATCATTTGACCCAAAGGAATCTGTGTGAAAGATTATCTGGTCAGGGCCATGACCCAAAACGGAGCGGTCCGGGGATTGGCCTGCATTACCACCCGGCTGGCGGCAGACGCCTGCACCCGGCAGTCCGCCTACCCCACCGCCGCCGTCGCCCTGGGAAGGGCGCTGACCGGCGGCGCCCTGATGGGGGCGCTGCTCAAAGGCGAACAACGGGTGGCGCTCAAATTCGAGGGGAACGGTCCGCTGAAGAAAATCCTGGTGGAGGCGGATGGAGAAGGCCATGTGCGGGGCTATGTCGCCGCACCTCAGGTTGAGCTCGAACCCGACAACGGCAAGTTCGATGTGGCCGGGGCCCTCGGCAAGGCCGGTTTTCTCACGGTCACCAAGGACCTGCTTCTGAAGGAACCCTACCGGGGGATCGTTCAGCTGCACACCAGTGAAATCGCCGAAGACCTGGCCTATTACCTGACCGAATCGGAACAGACCCCTTCGGCTGTCGGCTTAGGCGTTTTCGCCGATCCCCAAGGGGTGACCGCGGCGGGAGGATTTCTGATTCAATCCCTTCCGCCCGCCAAAGGGGAGGTTGAGACAGAGGTGATCGATCAGCTGGTCGACCGAATTCAGCACCTGCCGCCGGTGACCGAATTCATTCGGTCGGGCAAAACCCCGGAAGATCTGTTGGATCTGATTTTCACCGATATTCCGTATCGCATTCTGGAAAAGCGAGACCTCGCTTTCCGGTGTTCCTGCCATCGGAAACGGGTGGAACGTGCCCTGATTTCTCTCGGTTCCGAAGAGATCGGCCTGTTGATCGCTCAGGAAAAAGACACGGAACTCACTTGTGAATTTTGCCAAAAACACTACCGCTTCCCCCCCGAAGACCTGAAACGGATTCAGGCGGAAAGCGCGAATTCATCTGCATCATAGACGAGGCAACCTCATGGCCCATCCCTTTCATTCCATCTATTCCCATGGTTTTGTGCGGACCGCCGTCTGCATCCCCTACATTCGGGTCGCCGATCCCGAATACAATACCGAGCGCACCCTGGGCCTGGCCCGGCGCGCCTCGGAAATGCACGCAGGGCTGGCCCTTTTTCCGGAACTGGGTCTCTCCGCTTATTCCTGCGAGGACCTCTTTCACCAGGATGCCCTGCTCAGCGGGGTGGAAACGGGGCTGCAGAAACTGAGAACGGAAAGCCGGGATTTTTCACCGGTACTGATCATCGGGGCCCCGCTTCGGTTTGAGGGAAAACTTTTCAACTGCGCCGTGGTCCTCTACCGCGGCAAGATCCTCGGGGTGGCGCCCAAAACCTATCTGCCTAATTACCGGGAGTTCTATGAAAAACGGCAGTTCACCTCGGCCCGGGAGGCGGTCGGCCGGGAGATGCATATTCTGGGGCAGACGGTCCCTTTCGGCAACGATCTGATCTTTGAAGCACCCAATTATCCGGGATATTCCCTCTTCGTTGAACTCTGCGAAGACGTCTGGACCCCGGTGCCGCCCAGTACCTACGGGGCCATGGCCGGGGCCACGATTCTGGCCAACCTCTCCGCCAGCAACATCACCGTGGGCAAGGCCGAGTACCGGCACAGGCTGTGCGCCTCCCAGTCGGGCAAGTGCGTGGCCGCCTATCTTTTCTCCGCGGCCGGCCCCGGGGAGTCGACCACCGACCTGGCCTGGGACGGCCACGCCATGATCTATGAAAACAACGATCTCATCGCCGAATCGGAGCGCTTCTCCGCCGATGAGCAGATCATTTCTTCGGATGTGGACCTGGACCGGCTCCGCCAGGACCGGATGCGGATGACCAGCTTCAATGACGCGGTGGGCGACCATCGGGACCGGGTCCGGGCCATCCGCCGCATCCCCTTTCCCTTTCAGGCGCCCCGGGGGGAGATTTCGCTCCTGCGCCACATCGAACGATTTCCCTTTGTCCCGAGCGATCCCAAGGTGCGCGACGAACGGTGCTACGAAGCCTACAATATTCAGGTCCACGGTCTGATGAAACGGCTCCATGCCGCCGACATCAAACGGCTGGTGATCGGTGTTTCCGGCGGCCTCGACTCCACCCAGTCCCTGATCGTGGCCGCCAAGACCATGGACCGGCTCAACCTGCCCCGCACCAACATCCTGGCCTATACCATGCCCGGGTTCGCCACCAGCAAATCCACCAAGGAAAACGCCCACAGGCTGATGAATGCCCTGGGCGTCACGGCGGAGGAGATCGACATTCGGCCGTCGGCCATGCAGATGATGCGCGATATCGGCCATCCCTATGCCGAAGACAAACCGGTCTACGACGTCACCTTCGAAAACATCCAGGCCGGAGAGCGGACCTCTCATCTGTTTCGGCTGGCCAACCACCACAGCGCCATGGTCCTGGGCACCGGGGACCTGAGCGAACTGGCCCTGGGATGGGCCACCTACGGGGTCGGGGACCACATGTCCCACTACAATGTCAACGGGTCGGTCCCCAAAACCCTGATTCAACACCTGATCGGCTGGGTGATCGAATCCCGGCAGTTCGACGAGGCCACCGGGGCCATTCTTCAGTCGATTCTGAACACCGAAATTTCTCCGGAACTGATCCCGGCCGAAACCGGCGATTCCGATAACCCGGAAACGGACACCCCGGCCCAGAGCACCGAAGAAAAAATCGGCCCCTATGAACTCCAGGATTTCAACCTCTATTACATCTCCCGATTCGGGTACCGGCCGCAAAAGGTCGCCTTTCTGGCGTTTTCAGCCTGGGGCGACAAGACCCGCGGCTCCTGGTCGGACCTGATCGCCGAAGAGGGCCGGCACGCCTATGACCTGGCCACCATCAAAAAGTGGCTGCGGGTCTTTCTCTACCGGTTTTTCCAGATCAGCCAGTTCAAGCGCTCGGCCGTCCCCAACGGACCCAAAGTCGGCTCCGGCGGTTCGCTTTCCCCCCGCGGCGACTGGCGGGCGCCCAGCGACTCGGAATCGGCGGTGTGGCTGGCGGATCTGGATGCGGTTCCGGATGAAAAATAAGAGATAATTTCACGCGGACGCCGTTCTCTATTCAAAGAAGTTCAAAGAAGCCGGAACAGGCAAAAATCATAAGGAAAAACATGAAAGATACCTACTCGAAATGGTTTGTGCTGATCGCAGCACTTTTCGTAACCTGCCTGATCACCGCCAATATCATTGCGGTCAAACTGATTCAACTGGGCGGCCTGATTCTGCCGGCCGCCGTGATTATTTTTCCGATCAGCTATATCGTCGGCGACGTCTTGACCGAAGTCTACGGATACCGCCAGGC
>CAZNLT010000196.1:0-10231 GCA_964573705.1 uncultured Desulfobacterales bacterium | reverse complement strand
TCAAGGAGATGGAAGAAAAATTCGGCGTATCTGCGGCCGCGCCCGTGGCCATGATGGCGCCGGGTGCGGGCGGCGCCGAAGCGGCGGCCCCGGTCGAGGAAAAAACCGAATTCGATGTGATTCTTACCTCGGCGGGGGACAAGAAGATTCAAGTCATTAAAGAGGTGCGGGCCATTACCGGGCTGGGTCTCAAGGATGCCAAAGCCCTGGTGGATGAAGCGCCCAAGCCGGTCAAAGAAGGTATTGCCAAAGAAGATGCCGAAAAGATCAAGGAGCAGTTGGAAGGAGCAGGCGCCCAGGTTGAGTTGAAGTAGGGCAGGTTGAATTGAAGTAAAAAATGCTTAGCTTCGGCGATTAAGTATTTTTCACTGTCATAAAAGAATGCGAAAATGGGATGGAAAGGGGATCAACCCCTCATCCCATTTTCGTGGTTTTAGAATCCAAATGTCAATCTGGAGAAAAAATGTCGGGAAAGCCTTTCACAGGTAAGCGTATTCGGAAAAACTTCGGCAAAATTCCAAAAATCATCGAAATCCCCGACTTGATCGGGATGCAACGGGAATCTTATCAGCGATTTCTGCAGATGGGGATTCCTCCGGAAGATCGAAAAGATATCGGGCTTCAGGCGGTGTTCAATTCGGTGTTCCCCATCAAGGATTTTACCGGAAGCGCGTCCCTTGAATTCGTTTCCTACCGATTCGGCGAAGTCAAGCACAGCGTCGACGAGTGCACCGACCGGGGGATGACCTATGAACTGCCGGTTCGCATTACGGTCCGGCTGGTGGTCTATGATATCGACAAGGATTCGGGTGTATCCAATATCCGCGACATCAAAGAACAGGAGATCTATTTCGGCACCATCCCCCTGATGACCGAAAAGGGGACATTTATCATCAACGGCACCGAGCGGGTAGTGGTCAGTCAACTTCACCGGTCTTCGGGCGTCTTTTTCGATCACGACAAGGGAAAAACCCATTCCAGCGGAAAGATCATCTATTCGTCCCGAATCATTCCGGTTCGGGGGTCCTGGATCGATATGGAAATCGATCCCAAGGACATCGTATACATTCGAATCGACCGGAGGCGAAAATTTCCGGTTACCCTGCTGTTCAAGGCCTTCGGATATACCACCGACGACCTCCTGACCTATTTCTACGACACCGACAAGATTATCATACGAGGCGCCGAGTATTTTAAGACATTCCAGGTCAAATCCCTCAAGGGGCAGCGGGCCTCCCAGGACATTATCGATCCCGAATCCGGGGATGTCATCGTTAAAAAAGGGCGGATGTTCACCCAGCGGGCCATTCGCCAGATTAAGAACGCCGGAATGGAGATTATTCCCATAGAGCGGGAGGATATTCTCAACAGCATCGTCGCCTCCACTGTGACCGACCCCTCCACCGGAGAGACCATCGCCCGGGCCAATGACCCGGTGGACGAGGAGATTCTCAACCGAATTACGGATGCCGGCATTACCGAATTCGAGATCCTCTTCATCGACTGGGTCAGCAGCAGCGACTCTATTCGCAAAACCCTGATTCTGGACAAGGTCGACTCCAAGGAAGAGGCCCTGATCGAGATTTATCGACGGCTTCGCCCCGGCAATCCGGCCACCCCGGAAGTGGCCCAGGAGTTTATCGATCACCTGTTTTTCAAATCTTCTTATTACGACCTCTCGGGCGTGGGCCGCATGAAGATCAACCTCCGCCTGGGGATCGACACACCGGTCAATGTCCGGACCCTGCGAAAAGAGGATGTGCTGCTGACCACCAAGACCCTGGTGGAGCTTCGGGATACCCAGGGGGTGGTGGACGACATCGACCACCTGGGCAACCGACGGGTCCGGGCGGTGGGCGAGCTGCTGGAAAACCAGTACCGGATCGGCCTGGTCAGAATGGAGCGGGCCATCAAAGAGCGGATGAGCCTTCAGGAGGTGGACGCCCTGATGCCCCACGATCTGGTCAACCCCAAGCCGGTTTCGGCGGTGGTCAAGGAGTTTTTCGGCACCAGCCAGCTCTCTCAGTTCATGGATCAGACCAATCCGCTTTCCGAAACCACCCATAAGCGGCGGTTGAGCGCCCTGGGGCCCGGCGGTCTGACCCGGGAACGGGCCGGCTTCGAGGTGCGGGATGTGCATCCGTCCCACTACGGTCGTATCTGCCCCATCGAAACCCCGGAAGGTCCCAATATCGGGCTGATCGTGTCTTTGTCCACCTATGCCAGGGTCAACGACTACGGTTTTATCGAAACCCCCTACCGGGTGGTGAAAGACGCTACGGTCACCAACGATGTGCGGTATTTGAGCGCCTTTGAGGAAGCCAAACACCCCATCGCCCAGGCTAACGCCCCGATGGATGAGAACAAGCACTATGTCAATTCGCGGGTGACCTCCCGTGTGACCGGCGAGTTTGAAATGGTGGAACAGGAACGCATCGAACTGATGGACATCTCTCCGGATCAGCTGGTGAGCGTGTCCGCCTCTTTGATTCCGTTTCTGGAGAACGACGACGCCAACCGAGCCCTGATGGGGTCCAATATGCAGCGCCAGGCGGTGCCGCTGATGATCAGCCGGGCCCCCTTGGTGGGCACCGGCATCGAAGCCGTGGTGGCCCGGGACTCGGGTGTGGCCGTGGTCGCCAAGCGGGATGCCGAGGTGGTGGATGTGGAGGCCTTCCGGATTCTGCTCAAATACGATTTCAAAGGCGATGCTTCCCAGAAGCTGGTGGATCCCATCAACCTGTCCAAATTTGTCCGATCCAATCAGAACACCTGTTTCAATCAGCGGCCCATTGTTCAAAAAGGTCAGCGGGTCAAGGCAGGGCAGATTATCGCCGACGGGCCGGCCACTGAACGCGGGGAACTGGCCCTGGGTAAAAATGTGACGGTGGCCTTCATGCCCTGGGGCGGTTACAATTTCGAGGATTCCATTCTGGTCAGCGAACGGCTGGTCCGAGACGGGGTGTATACATCGGTCCACATCGAGGAGTTCGAGGTGGTCGCCCGAGACACCAAGCTCGGCAAGGAGGAGATCACCCGGGACATTCCCAATGTGGGGGAAGAGGCGTTGATGGACCTGGATGAAAGCGGCATCGTCCGGCTGGGGGCCGAGGTCCGATCCGGCGACATTCTGGTGGGAAAGGTTACCCCCAAAGGTGAAACCCAGCTGTCTCCCGAAGAAAAATTGCTTCGGGCCATCTTCGGCGAAAAAGCCGGAGACGTGAAAGACACCTCCCTGCGGGTGCCCCCCGGCGTGGAAGGCACGGTCATCGACGCCAAGGTCTTTTCCCGCCGGGGGATTGTCAAAGACGAACGGACCCGGGCGATCGAGGACGATGAAATCGCAGCTTTTGAACGGGACAAGGACGATGAGCTGAGCATTATGGAAGCGGTGGTTCGAGATCAGCTCACCGAATACACAGAAGGGCAGACCCTGCCGGCGCCCCTCAAAAAAGGGAAGACGGTGCTGCTGCCCAAAGACGAACCGATCACCCGGGAGATGCTCGAAGCGATCGAACCGGTGAACCTCTTTGAAGGGATTGTTCTGGAAGACCCGGACCGCACCGAACGGGTGCACGAACTTTTAGAGATGTACCGCGAACAGCGGGAGCGGTGTATTTCCACTTTTGAACAGCGGGTCAGCCGCTTCGAAAAAGGGGATGATCTGCCGCCCGGGGTGATCAAGATGGTCAAAGTCTATGTGGCCATGAAACGAAAACTCTCGGTGGGAGACAAGATGGCGGGCCGCCACGGGAACAAGGGCGTGGTCTCCATGCTCCTTCCCCAGGAGGACATGCCCTATTTTGAAAATGGAACCCCGGTGGATATGGTCCTCAATCCGCTCGGAGTGCCGTCTCGAATGAATGTGGGGCAGATCCTTGAAATCCATCTGGGCCGGGCCGCCAAGGGCCTGGGAGACCAGATTCGGGACCTGATCGAAGCCGAAGACCATTCCTCTTTGCGGGAAAAAATGAACCGAATCTTCGCCGGCAGCGACGGTGAGGGGCCGGAGGCCCGGGAAGGCGCGGAAGCCCGAGAGGTGATCGAATCCCTGGATGATGAAGGGCTGCTCGATTTCGCCGCCGCTTATGCCGAAGGGGTCCATATGGCCACCCCCGTCTTCGACGGCGCCAAAGAGGAGGAGATCAAGGCCTTGCTGTCCGAGGCCGGTCTGTCCGCCACTGCCCAGGCCACCCTGTATGACGGGCGCACCGGAGAACCGTTTAAAGAGCGGATTACTGTCGGGACCATGTACATGCTGAAACTCCACCACCTGGTGGACGACAAGATCCATGCCCGCTCCATCGGACCTTACTCCCTGGTGACTCAGCAGCCCCTGGGCGGAAAAGCCCAGTTCGGGGGCCAGCGCCTGGGCGAGATGGAGGTCTGGGCCATGGAGGCTTACGGCGCCGCCCACGCCCTTCAGGAATTTCTGACCGTCAAATCCGACGATATGGCCGGGCGGACCCGAATGTACGAGAAGATCGTCAAGGGTCAGAATGTCCTGGAACCGGGGATACCGGAGTCCTTTAAAGTCTTGACCAAAGAATTGCAGAGCCTGGGGTTGGATGTCGCCCTGATGGAAGAGGGCAAGTAAGCCGGTCTTAACCGGTGGCCGCCGTTTTTTTCAGTCACCTCACGCTGAATGCAATCAAGGGGGATATAATTTGGATACGCTATACGATTTTTTTGCAAAACCCATGGACCCGAAAAACTACACCGGGGTTCAGATTTCCCTGGCATCTTCCGAACAGATTAGGGAATGGTCTCATGGTGAAATCAAGAAACCGGAAACGATCAACTACCGAACCTTTAAACCGGAACGGGACGGCCTGTTCTGCGCCAAAATATTCGGCCCCACCAAAGACTATGAGTGCAACTGCGGAAAATACAAACGCATGAAGCACCGGGGGGTCATCTGCGAAAAATGCGGGGTGGAGGTGATCCAGTCCAAGGTGCGGCGGGAGCGCATGGGCCACATCGATCTGGCCACCGCCGTGGCCCACATCTGGTTTCTCAAAAGCCTGCCCAGCAAGATCGGAAACCTGTTGGATCTGACCCTCAAGAATATGGAGAAGATCCTCTACTTCGACAGCTATATCGTCGTCGATCCCAAGGACACCGGGCTCTCCTATTGTCAACTCCTGACCGAAGACAAATACCGGGAGGCCCAGGAAACCTACGGCTCCGACAAATTCAAGGCCGGAATCGGGGCCGAGGCGGTTCGGGAGCTGCTGAAGAACATCAACCTGGAGACCTTATATAAAGAGCTTCGGGAGGGCATCCTCAGCACCAACTCCATCGCCAAGCGCCAGAAGCTTTCCAAGCGGCTCAAGATCGTGGACGCCTTTCGCAAGTCGGGCATCGATCCGTCCTGGATGATCATGGACATCATTCCGGTCCTGCCGCCCGACCTGAGACCGCTGGTGCCGCTGGAAGGCGGGCGTTTCGCAACCTCCGACCTCAATGACCTGTACCGGCGAGTGATCAACCGGAACAACCGGCTTGGGCGGTTGATGGATCTCAATGCTCCGGACATCATCGTTCGGAACGAAAAGCGGATGCTTCAGGAATCGGTGGACGTCCTGTTCGACAACGGCCGCCACGGCCGGGTCATCACCGGCACCAACAAGCGGCCCCTGAAATCGCTCAGCGACACTCTGAAAGGAAAACAGGGCCGGTTCCGTCAGAACCTGCTGGGAAAACGGGTCGATTATTCCGGCCGGACCGTCATCACCACCGGCCCCAACCTTCGGCTTCAGCAGTGCGGTCTGCCCAAAAAGATGGCCCTCGAGCTGTTCAAACCCTTCATTTATTATCGATTGGAGCAGAAGGGGCTGGTCTCCACTGTCAAGAGCGCCAAAAAAATGGTGGAGCGGGAAATCCCCGAGGTCTGGGACACCCTGGATGAAGTGGTCAAGGAATATCCGGTCATGCTCAACCGGGCCCCGACACTCCATCGTCTCGGGATTCAGGCCTTTGAACCGATCCTGATCGAGGGCAAGGCGATTCAGCTTCATCCCCTGGTCTGTACCGCCTTCAACGCCGACTTCGACGGCGACCAGATGGCGGTCCATATTCCTTTGTCGGTGGAATCCCAGATCGAATCCCGGATATTGATGCTCTCCAGCAACAATATCCTGTCGCCGGCCAACGGAAACCCGATCATCGTTCCCAGCCAGGATATCGTGCTGGGGATCTATTATATGACCCGCCCCATCCCCGGATCCCGGGGCGCCGGAAAGACCTTCTCCAGTGTGGATGAGGTCCGGTCCGCCTATGACGCCGGGGCGGTCGATCTTCATGCCGAGATCAAGGTCCGGATGGGAGGCGAACGGGTGGATACGACGGTGGGCCGCATACTGCTCTGGGAGATCATCCCCAAGGAGCGGATCATGAAGATGCGTCACTTTCAGGTCTCCGACCCGGAAACGGCGGTGGAGGTTCAGGAAAAACTGGCCGGGGGGGCCTCCTTTGTGGAAATGGTTCGGGAGTATTCCGAAGGCATCGACAAAGAGATGGACGGCCTGCTCGGTCTGCTGCGGCAGGATGAATTCAAGCGGATCTTCAACCCCTCGGATGCCGAGGTCGACGCGATCTTTTCTTTAGACAAGGGCGCGGTAAGCGATCTGATCTATTCGGAGGGCGACTACCACCTGTTCGAGATCATCAGCAAGCGGCCCGATGTTCCCTTCGGCGCGGTCAACAAGGTCCTGGACAAAAAAACCCTGCGGGAACTGGTGGACCTGGTCTACCGAAGCCTCGGGGCCAAGGCCACCGTCATCCTGTCGGACAAGCTCAAGGACATCGGTTATCGCTACTCCACCGAGGGCGGCCTCTCCATTTCCATCGACGCCATGATTATTCCGCCCAAAAAGTGGGAGATTTTGAAGGCGGCCGAGGAGCAGGTCACGGAAATCGGCCGGCAGTACACCGAAGGGCTCATCACCCAGGGCGAGAAGTATAACAAGGTCGTCGATATCTGGGCCAAGGCCACCGACGATATCGCCAACGAGATGATGGACGCCATGAAGAAGACTCCTCTTCTGGACGAGGAGGGCAATCCTAAGCTGGACGAGGCGGGCAGCCCGGTCCTGGTGGAAGGGTTCAATCCGGTCTATATGATGGCCGATTCCGGGGCCCGGGGCAGCAAGGACCAGATGCGGCAGCTGGCCGGGATGCGGGGGCTGATGGCCAAACCCTCCGGGGAGATCATCGAAACCCCGATCACCGCCAATTTCCGGGAAGGACTCTCGGTGCTCCAATACTTCATCTCCACCCACGGGGCCCGAAAGGGCCTGGCCGACACCGCTTTGAAGACCGCCAACTCCGGGTACCTGACCCGGCGCCTGGCGGACGTGGCCCAGGACTGCACCGTCATGGAGCGGGACTGCGGTACGGTGCAGGGGGTCGAGGTGGAGGCGCTGATGGAGGGCGGCGAAATCATCCAGCGGCTGGGCGACCGTATTCTCGGTCGGACCGCGGCCGAAGAGGATATCCGCGACCCTTTTACCGATGAGGTCCTGGTGAAGATGGGGAATGAAATCGACGAGGATGTGGTCCGGGCCGTTGAAAGCGCGGGCCTGACCCGAATCAAGATTCGGTCGGTGCTGACCTGCCGGACCCGATACGGGGTTTGTGCCAAATGCTACGGCCGGGACCTGGCCCACGGCCGCCTGGTCGAGGTGGGGCAGGCGGTGGGTATTTTGTCGGCCCAGTCCATCGGCGAACCCGGCACCCAGCTGACCATGCGGACCTTCCATATCGGCGGTACTGCCAGCCGGCGGGTCGAGCAGGCCGATATTCGGGCCCGCACCGAGGGGACCATCAAGTTTCTCGATATCAACGTGGTCAAGAACGCCGACGGGGATCTGATCGTCATGAACCGGCAGGGCGGGGAGTTGTCCATCCTGGGGGACACCGGCCGGGAGGTGGAGCGCTTTCCGGTGATTTACGGGGCCCACGTGCTGACGGAAGACGGCACGAAGGTGAATGCCGGGGACCTGCTGGCCACCTGGGACCCCTTTACCACCCCGATCCTCACCGAGGTGGACGGGATTGTCAAATACGGCGACATCTCCCTCGGGAAAACCCTTCAGGAGAAGGTGGACCCGGTGACCGGAAAATCGAGTCGGACCATTATCGAGTCCAAAAGCGCCGATGTGCGTCCGAGAATCTCGATTAAAAACATCGAGGGGCGGACCGCCAAGCTTCCCGGGGGCTCTGGTGTGGCCCGGTATCCGCTGCCGGTGGACGCCATTTTGCTGGTGGAGGAAGGGGATGAAATCAAGGCCGGCGACGTGCTGGCCAAGCTGCCCCGGGCCACCACCAAAACCAAGGACATTACCGGCGGTCTGCCCCGGGTGGCCGAACTGTTCGAGGTTCGGCGGCCCAAGGAGATTGCGGTGTTGAGCCGGATTGATGGTTACGTAACCCTTTCCAAGGGGCCCAAAGGCAAACAGAAGGTGTCGGTCACCCCGGTGGACGCCGGAGAGCCTGAAGAGTATCTGATTCCCCGGGGCAAGCACATCAACTTCTATGACGGGGACTATATTCGCGCGGGTGAACCGCTGATTGCGGGCGCCGCCATTCCCCAGGACATCCTGAGCATCAAGGGGGAAGTGGCCCTGGCCCGGTATCTGGTGGATGAGGTACAGGAGGTGTATCGTCTTCAGGGGGTTAGCATCAACGACAAGCACATTGAGGTGATCGTGCGTCAGATGATGCGGCGGGTCAAGATCACCGAGGTCGGCGATACCGAATTTATTGCGGAGGAACAGGTGGATAAGGCCCGCTTCGAAGAGATCAATGCCGAGGTCAAAGCCAACGGCGGAAAGCCGGCCTCGGCCGAACCCCTGATCCTGGGGATCACCAAGGCCTCGCTGTCCACCGACAGCTTTATCTCTGCGGCCTCCTTTCAGGAGACCACGAAGGTGCTGACCGAGGCCGCCATTTCTGGCGCAAAGGATTATCTCAAGGGTCTGAAGGAGAATGTGATCATGGGGCGGCGGATTCCGGCCGGGACCGGTTTTCCCTCCTATGACCGGGTCGAAATCGATTCAGTATAGGCGATGAAAAAGTGAAGAAATGACTTGACATTTTTTTTCTATATGCGTATATAAAGGCTTTTGTCAGGTCGTCGAGTAAACAAAGGACTGTACACACTGAAGGAATTCGCATGCCGACCATTAATCAGTTAGTCAGAAAAGGCAGAAAACGGATCATCAAGAAGAACAGCACCCCTGCACTTAAGGGGGCGCCTCAGAAACGGGGTGTCTGTACGCGGGTGTACACATCGACGCCCAAAAAGCCGAACTCGGCCCTGCGCAAGGTGGCCCGTGTGCGGCTGACCACCGGAATCGAGGTCACCGCCTATATTCCCGGCATCGGCCACAACCTGCAGGAACACTCGGTGGTGCTGGTGCGAGGCGGTCGTGTCAAAGATTTGCCGGGTGTTCGGTATCATATCGTGCGGGGCACCCTCGATACCCTCGGGGTAGAAGATCGAAGACAGGGTCGGTCCAAATACGGAGCCAAGAAACCGAAGTAATTTCCAAACAGTCAATGACGATGAGAATGATGGTGTAGCGTATGCCGAGAAGAAGAGAAATTCCCGAGAAGATCATCGTGCCGGACCCAAAGTACAACAGCAAGCTGGTGGCCAAGTTCGTCAAGTCCATCATGCGCGACGGCAAAAAGAGCACAGCCGAAAAGATCCTCTACGGCGCCCTGGATGTGATCGAGGAGAAAGCGAAAGAAGCTCCGCTCAAAATTTTCGAAGATGCGGTGGAAAACGCCCGCCCGATGATCGAGGTCAAATCCCGGCGGGTCGGCGGGTCTACTTACCAGGTTCCGACCGAGGTTCGACCCTCCCGAAGAACGGCTCTGGCGATTCGTTGGATTATCGATTTCGCCCGAAAACGGCCGGAAAAGGGGATGTCCGACAAGCTGGCCGGAGAGTTGCTTGATGCCGCCAATCGGAGGGGATCTTCCGTAAAGAAAAAAGAGGATACACATAAAATGGCCGAGGCCAACAAGGCTTTCGCCCATTTCAGATGGTAAAACGGTTACATCCGTAGTCGAGTTCATCGGTATATCGAAGGGGTTTTTTTTGAGAACCCCTTCGGTTGTATGATTCCGAGTGGATCGGGGTACAGGATTCTAATCCCGGGGGAAGGGAGGACGACAAGATGGCGAAGGAAAAGTACGAGCGAACGAAACCGCACGTGAA
>CAZNLT010000195.1:0-10237 GCA_964573705.1 uncultured Desulfobacterales bacterium | reverse complement strand
ATGCTCGGCAAACGGGAGCCCGAAGTTTACGGCGCCACGACATTGGATGAAATCAACGAAGATTTGATGAAACTGGGCGAAGAGCTCGGCCTGGAGGTGGAGACGTTTCAGTCCAACCATGAAGGGGCGATTGTTGATAAAATCCAGAGCGCTGTGGGGAAATGCTCCGGGGTGATTATCAACCCGGCGGCGTATACCCATACGAGTGTGGCGATTCGGGATGCGTTGCTTTTGCTGGATGTGCCGACAGTTGAGGTGCATCTTTCGAATATCTATAAGCGGGAGGATTTTCGACACAAGTCGATGGTCTCGGATATTGCGACGGGGCAGATTTCGGGGTTGGGAATTGCAGGATACCGACTCGCCTTGACAGCAATATCCGGAATGGCAATTTGATATCTCCGCTTCGTCAACGGCCTCTTGCGAGGTGCCGTTCGGAAATTCGCATCAGCCTCCTGCCCTTCCCCGGAAAAAAACCCGCCCTCTCACCGGCGGTCACCCGATCTTTGCCGCAATGGCTCATGCAGCGGTGGATCGATCGATTCGGTTTTGAAAAGACACATGGGGATATGAAAATCAAGAATTTGGAGAAAAACTAATTTTAAGGGCGTGGATGTCAGCTATCAGGCTGAGATTTATGTGTGCCCCGAGTGCGGGCTGGAACCAGAAACGCGTTTGGCTTTTTTCAGGGGTTTGAGGTAGAAACCGCCGATTCGGATATCTGGGTGCTTTTTTCTAATTCAGGGGCCATATCGGCGGATTTTTCGGCTTCCGCGGATTGTTCGGATTCAATTGTTTTTTCCGGGGGCCGAATCAGGATGGGGTGAATGACGGTGGTGGTCGAAAGGTCCTTGAGCTGATCGCTCATTAATTGGATTTCCTTCACCGCCAATTCCGTATGATGCGGCAAAGATTCAGGATTTTTAGCCTTGAAAAAAAGGTGAAGCAAGGTAACCTTCTTCCCCTTAATCCCGCGGGCGCCGGCCATCACGATTATCAAAGCGCCTGGTTTTTTGTCGTTGACGATGTGCATCAAAGAAGAGGTGGCTCGCGTCTTTTCCGCCTTCAGAAAGGTAAGAACCTGCTTATCATAGGTGAGGGAGAGCTTAACGCCGGCTAGATTTTCCACCGCATCCACCATGAGCGGAATTTCTACAACCCCGCCGGCTTCGGTCTCCACGGGCGGAAAAGTCAGCTCCACTCCTTGGGCAGGTCTGATAAAAAGGGTGCATCCAACCAATAGAACAAGAGCAACCGTCGAAAATCGCATCGAATCCAATTTCATTGATTTTGTCCCTTTTGAAATCAGATGGATTCTTGCCGCCGGGTTTCATCCTCGTCGATTCTCCGGAGGCCGTCCATCAGCAAATAAGTGAATTCCCCTATTTCAGGGGTGGTCATTTCATCGGGGGTCAAGCCGGTGAGAAATTTAAAACGGCCTTTCTTTTCCTTCAAAATATCGAAGAAAGCTTCCCGTCCGTTTCTGGCGCCATATTCCGCCCGTATGAGCTTGCCTTCCCGGAAAGCAATCTCCCCGACCCCTTTTGCAAGTTCCATACGCAAGATCCCTGTCTTCAGGTTTGCATTGAAAATCTGGCAGAGTTCATAGGGCGGAAGGTCAGATAAAGTGCCGTTTACCCCCGATTCGAGCTCCTCGGATCGCCTTGCATTGAATTCAGCCAGCCGCCGGGAGAGCAAACGGGTGAAATACATATGTAAGGAAGGGGATTTGTTCAAGAGTTTTCTGAAATCTTCTCCATTGATGTAGATCAATTTGGTCGGTTCCACCGCTTGGACGGTGGCGGTGACCGGATCACCGCTGAGAAGACTCATTTCTCCGAACACTTCCCCCTTTCCCAGAAACGTAATCCTCACACCTTTTTCCCCTATCACTTCAACAGAGCCGGAAACGATAATAAAAAGATTTTGACCTATATCTCCCTTTTCAAGTATGATATCGCCCGGTGCATATTTGGTGAGTTTTAGAAAAGGAACATAACTCTTTATATCATTTTCGTCCAGCACCTTGAAAAAGGAAAAATTGCTTAAGAGGCTTTCGATTACCGCGACATCCGTGTCCGGTTTTGGATCCTCATCTTCGGTCGAAGACTTTTTTTCACGCTTGCATTCCAAGCGAATCGTACCCGGGCATCCGCTACAGTCAATGATGTACCCGGGCACCCGGTCGACGCTCTTGTATTTAATCAGCACCTCGGAAATATCTTTAATCAAAATACGGCAAGCCGATTTTTCTAGAGGAAATTTAATGACAGTGGTACTGACAAACGTCTTCTCCTGTTTATGCTCCAACAAAAGCGCTTTTCCGGACAGCTTAAACCGGTCGCCCAAACCATAGAAGGGGCAGCTGTTATCCTCGATGATTTCGAAGACAGCCTCTAAAAAGCTCATGAAAAATACCCGTTTAATTAAAAAAGATTTGCAGTGTATCCCCTTTTTGCTCCACTGTAAACCTTTTCAGAGACGCTCCCGCCGGGCCGGCGATGACGCTGCCGCCAAAAGTGAAAGCAGATTTGGACACACTGCAACATTGAAGGGCATCCCCTTTCATGCGTCCCCCATTACAACAGATAAATGGCTTCATCAAACAAGGAGATGATTTTTTTCTCCCAATCACCCTTTCGCGCCGTGGAAATTTCGTCGGAAGGAATAACGCGAATAATTTCTTCCAGGGTGGTAATTTTGTTTAATACGAGATAAAGACCATTTTCCTCCATCGTGGTCATTCCCCGCTTGCGGGCGGCAGTGAAGATCTCTCGCTCCGAAGCGCGCTTCAGAATAATCTCTTTGAGAACATAATCGATGCTGAGGATTTCAAAAATCCCGATCTGACCCCGATATCCCGTGCCATAGCATTTTTGACAGCCCCGTCCCCGGTAAAAATTCATTTTCGAAACCTCCATCACATCGATATTCAGTCCGGCAAGGACTTTGGGTTCCGGGATGTAGCGCTCCAGGCAGTGAGGGCAATTTCGCCGAATCAACCGCTGGGCAACCACCCCGGCCATGGAGGAGGCCGCCATGTGCGGTTTGATGTCCAGATTCATAAGATGGGTGATGGTGGAGACTACGTTATTGGTATACAAAGAGGATAGCACCAGATGCCCCATCATGGCCGATTGAAACATCAAACGAGCGGTTTCGGAATCCCGTATTTCACTGACCATCAAAATATCGGGATCCTGATGCATGATGGATCGTAGCCCTACCGTAAAGCTGAGTCCGTCTTTAAGATTCACCTGGATCTGATTAATTCCGGGAATCTGGAATTCAATGGGATCTTCGATGGCAACAATGTTGTTTTCTTCGGACCTGAGATACCGCAGAGAAGTATATAGTGTGGTGGAGGTTCCGCTGCCGGCCGGACCCACGACGAGGATCATACCGTGGGGTCTGGAAAGCAGCGAATAGAAGGTGCTCAAATCCTTGGGGTGCATGCCTAGATTTTCAAGATTTCTCATTTTCTGGTTTTTACCCACCACCCGGATGACCACCTTTTCACCGGTAAGCGTCGGGAGAATGGAAATCCGTAGATCCGCCTCTCTTTCTCCGACTCGAACCGATACACCCCCGTTCTGAGGCCGGCGGGTGACCCCGATATCCATATGGGCGATACTTTTCAAGCGGGCCAGAATGGCCGGATATGCCTGAGCCGGAAAGCTGGTGGTATTTCGAAGTATTCCGTCCAATCGGTAACGCACCAGAACATCATTCTGTCGGGGAGTGATATGTACATTGGTAGTGCCGGAACGAATGGCATCGATGAGTAGTTTGTTGATGGAACGGATAATCACCGGAGATTCCGCTGAGGAACGAAGTTTGAGGGTGTCTACCTTCTGTTCTTCTTCTTCGACCACCTCCATCCGGTCGGCAGCACGGGATTTCTGAGTCGTTTCATTGCCGAACCCTTTGAGCCTCTGTTTTAAAAACCGGTCGACTGCAGATGGAGTGGTAACCATGGGAATCACCCCGACGCCGATCATAAATTCTACATCGCTCATGGCGGACCGGTCCAGCGGGTTGGCCATCGCCATTTTAAGTTTATCACCCTCTTTCTCAACTGGAACCACCTGGTTTTTTAAGAGGAAATTTCCAGGAAGCAGGTCCATTAATTCATCCGGAATTTTTGCATTTTTTAAATCGATACTGGGAATCCCGAGTTGTTTTGAGAGTGCCCCGACCATATTTTCTTCCGAAAGATATTCCATTTCCACCAGAATGTTACCGATTCGCCCTCCGGTAACACTCTGCTTCTGAAGCGCTGTTTTTAATTGATCCCGAGTGATCAGTCCGGCTTCGAGCAGTATGTCCCCGATCCGCTTTTTTTGATGAATAGGTCTGCCGGTAAATTGAAGATTCTTATCTGGATCCATTTTTTAATTCCTCAGTGGCGGTGAGGGCCCTTATCTCCATTGCAGAGCAGGTGTCCATTTGAGAATGCGTAGGATTGGTTAAGGCGCTTTTTCCGAAAAGGCCTATTGACCAGGTGCAGACAAATCGATATACTAAGTGTTTAGGCAATTCAATTTAACTTCAAATTCCCAGAACATGATGAGGTATTCCGGAAGTGAAAGGGTTTCAAAAAAAATATTTACGAGGACTGGCCCATGGCCTTACTCCAGTCGTGATGGTAGGTCAAAAGGGGCTGACGCCAGGAGTGATTCAGTCTGTAGAAGAGGCTTTGAATACCCATGAATTGATTAAAGTGAAATTTATCGATTTCAAAGAAAAAAAAGATAAAACATTCCTTTCGGATCAAATTCTTAAAAGCACCGGATCCCATCTGGTCACGACTATTGGACACACGGCGATTTTTTATCGTCCCCATTCGGATCCGGAAAAGCGAAAAATTCTCCTTCCTGAAAGACATCCCTGATCTACCCTCTGCCTCGGGAAGGTGGCTGATAAAATGCGGTAGGGCTCGTCTCTTTTATATATTGCCGAACACCTCTTAGAATCGCGCTGCTCAGGTGTTCCTGATAGTTGCCGTCCATGAGACGTTTGCATTCCCGCGGATTACTGATGAACGCGGCCTCCACCAGAATCGAGGGCATTTGCGCCCCCAGCAGCACGTAAAACGGCGCCTGTTTGACCCCTTTATCTTTAATATTCGAATAATGGCCTTTTAAATGCGACGTCATCGATTTTTGCACATACCGGGCCAAGCGACTCGACTCATTGATCTTTGAATTCTTCATCAGATCGGATAAAATCGTCTGAAGATCGCTGATGTTTTTTCGGGAGGTGGCGTTTTCGCGGGCCGCCACCCGAACGGCGTCCTCGTCGGTGGCCAGGTTCAGAAAATAGGTTTCCAGCCCATAGGCCCGCGGATCGGTATGGGCATTGGCGTGGATGGAAATGAACAGATCCGCGTTTTGGGTATTGGCGATGGCGGTCCGTTCTTCTAGGGATAGAAACCGGTCGTCGGATCGGGTCAGGATGACTTCGCACCCCAGTTCCCGCCGAATTCTCCGGGCCAGCCGCAGGGCGATCTGAAGGACGATGTCTTTTTCATTCACCCCTTTCATGCAGCCGGGGGCCCCGGGGTCATGGCCGCCGTGGCCCGGATCGATGACGATTCGGCGCACCCCCAGGGCCAGCTGTTTGGCCAGGTCCTGGGGGCTGATGGGTGGAGTCGAGGGCCGGTTCACCACAGGCATGACCGGCTCGGAAACCGGCGGCGGTTTCGAGCTTTCAGCGTAGAGCGTTTCGGTGCCCCAGATGTCGATGATGGTTCGAAACGGATTCTGAAGGGCAAACACCTTGTAAGACTGAAAAGACTTGATATCCACCACCACCCGGACCACGTTCGGGTTCCGTTGCCCGGCCCGGGCCGCGCTGAGCAGGTTGTCGTTGATCGGAATCACCTTTTCCAGTTTTCGGCCCAGACGGCTGTTGTCAAAATCGATATAGAGCCGCTGCGGCTTATGATGGGCCGTGTCCGGATTCAGAAGGTGGTGGCGGAATGAGGTGGGTTGGTCCGCATCCACTACGATGCGGGTGTAATTGGGATTCGACCAGACCCGAAGCCCTTGAATGACGGTTATACCGGATGAAGAAGGCGCATCCGGCCGGGGCCGGCTCTCGCTCTCTGTCTCAGGAGAAGATGTTACTGGAACCGCGGGAGATTTTTTCAATCTGTCGCGAACTTTTTGACGCTTCAGAATCAGACGGGCGATTTCCTCCGATTCTTTTTCGGCCACCGACCCGCGATAACGCTCCTTGGATTCTTTAAACAGGCTGCCTTTTTCTTTGTGAGGCGGCGAACCGGCCGCCCTCGAACCGGTCCGTGTCGGGGATGACTTCACCACCAATTTGGCGCTGTTTTTGGTCTCGGGCGGATTCTGAAAGTCCTCCTTGCTGACCAGAGGGGTTTTGGTTTCAACGCTCACGGCGGGGGGAGAGAGGCCGGCCAGTTCCGCTTCCGCTTTTTTCCGATAAATGCTGCGGGGATGGCGGCGGATGAGCCGTTGATAGGCGTCAATGGCCTCTTCTTTATCGCTGGTCAGGAAGGAACGGGAGTAGAGTTCATGATACAGTTTACCGACCCAATAGAGGCTGGCCGGGGCCAGGGAGCCGGCCGGATTGGTCCGATAGGCCTGCTGGAATTTTCGAATGTGGAAAAGCCAGTTTTCCCGATACCTGGTTTTTTCATCCTCCTTCAAAAATTTTTGACAATCGGCGTCGGCGCTGTAAAACTGTTGTTCGGCAGTGTCGGCAAGGGATTCGGAAACCCCTGAAAATACAGTCATGGCTGTGATCACCAGAAGAAGGGTCGCCGCCTTTTGAAAAATCTCAATCTTTTTTTCAGCCATGTTCGCCACCTGTTATCGATTCAATGAAATTTGGCCTTTTCCTGCAATTCGTTGAGACAGTTGATGGCCTCCAGGGGGGTCATTCGTGTGATGTCCAGCTTTTGCAGCCGCTGTAACACGGTATTCTCCGATTTTTTGAACAACCCCAACTGTTCTGATTTTTCCGCATACCGGGCCGGTTTTTCAAAAACCCCGGCGCCTTTTTTCAGACCCGGATTTCGGCCTTCCACCCGGGAGAGGATATCCTTGGCCCGGTCGATCACCCGGTCCGGAATGCCCGCCAGCCGGGCCACCTGAATGCCGTAGCTGCGGTTGGCGCCCCCTTCCACCAGTTTTCTCAGAAAAATGATCTCCTCCTCGATCTCCTTGACCGCAATGTTGTAATTCTTGACCCGCGGCTTGGTTCGGGCGAGTTCGGTGAGTTCATGGTAGTGGGTGGCAAACAGAGTCTTGACCCCTTTTCCCCTGAGGTCATGAAGGTATTCCGCCACCGCCCAGGCGATGGACAGGCCGTCGAAGGTACTGGTCCCCCGGCCGATTTCATCCAGGATCACCAAACTCTTCGGGGTGGCGTTGTTCAGGATATTGGCGGTCTCCTGCATCTCCACCATAAAGGTGCTCTGACCCTGGGAAAGATTGTCCAGGGCTCCGACCCGTGTGAAAATCCGGTCGGTCACCGGCATCACCGCGCGGGCCGCCGGCACGAACCCGCCCATCTGGGCCATAATCGCCAGTAGGGCCGCCTGGCGCAAAACCGTCGATTTACCGGCCATATTGGGGCCGGTGATGATCAGGATCTGTTCCGATTCATTGTCCATTCGAAGGGTATTGGGCACGAACCGCTCCGCCGTGATCATCTTTTCCACCACCGGATGCCGGCCTTCCTCGATCATCAGCTCTCCCCGGGTGTTGAATTCGGGGCGGCAATAATCATTGTTCGCGGCCTCCCGGCCCAAGGTGACCAGACAGTCGAGCCGGGAGACGAACCGGGCCGCTTCCTGAATGGCGGCCGTGTTTTTCTTGACCGCCTCCCGAATCTGATTGAAAATCTCGTACTCCAGGGAGGATCGCCTTTCCTCCGCATTCAGAACCTTGTCTTCAAAGGTCTTGAGCTCGTCGGTGATGTAGCGCTCGGCATTGACCAGGGTCTGCTTTCGAATATAGTGATCCGGCACCTTTTCGGAATGGGTTTTGGAGACCTCCAGGTAGTAGCCGAAGACCTTGTTGAAGCGGACCTTCAGGGAATTGATTCCGGTGGTTTCCCGCTCCCGGACTTCCAGTTTGGCCAGCCATCCCTTCCCCTCGCGGCTGACGGAGATCAGGTCGTCCAGTTCCGGACTGAACCCTTCCCGAATGATGCCGCCTTCGTGAATGGTGGGGGGGGCGTCCTCCCGGACGGCCCGCTCGATCAGATCGGCCAGATCCTGAATCGGGTCGATTTCTCCCTCCCATCTAAACAGGGAGGATTTGAAATCCGCAGCCACCGACAAAATTTGCGGAAGGGCCATCAGAGACCGTTTGAGGGCGGTGAGATCCCGTCCGTTGGCATGGCCCATGGCGATGCGGGTGCCCAGACGCTCCAGATCATAAACGGTCTTGAGCTGATCCCGAATCTCTTCGCTCAGACTCCGGTGCTCCTTGGCCTCGGACACCCCGTCCAGCCGGGATTCGATGGCGGGTACATCCAGAAGCGGATACCGAAGCCAGTGGCGAAGGCGGCGCCCGCCCATGGCGGTGACGGTCTGGTCCAGAATATCGATCAGGGTCCCGTTCCGTTTTCCGGTGCGCAGGTTTTCCAGAAGTTCCAGGTTTCGGCAGCTCAGGTCATCTACCGCCATGAACTGGTCCAGAACATAGGTTTCGATTCCCGACAAATGATCGATCCGCCGCTTCTGGGTTTCGCCCACATACTGAAGCAGGGCTCCGGCGGCTCCAACCCCGGCCCGAAGCTGCTCACAGCCGAAGCCTTCCAGAGACAGGGTTTGGAATTGCTCGATGAGCCGCTCACGACCGATGGAAAAATCGAAATAGCGATCGGAAAGGTAAGACACCGCTCGATTCGACAGCAGCGTCACCAATCGGGAAAGGGACGGTTCCTCCCGAAAGGATTCCGGCAACAGCACCTCGCTGGGGGCCACCCGAAGGGCCTCGTCCACTACCCGGTCGGGGTCTTCGGTTTCGGAAATTCGAAAAGTCCCTGTAGAAATATCGAGACAGGAGAGCCCCATGTTCTTTCCGTTTCGAGCCAGGGATAGCACGAAATTGTTGGTTTTGGCGTCCAGGAATTCGTTTTCAATGATCATCCCGGGGGTGATCACCCGGACCACCTCCCGCTTCACCAGCCCCTTGGCCTGGGCCGGGTCCTCCACCTGGTCGCAGATGGCGACCTTTCTGCCGTTTTCGATAAGGCGGGCGATATACCCCTGAACCGCCCGATACGGCACCCCGCACATGGGCACCGGCGTCTGCTCGTTCTTGTTTCGGGAGGTAAGGGTGATCTCCAGAATGCGGGAGGCGGTTTCCGCATCCTCGAAGAACATTTCATAGAAATCCCCCATCCGGTAAAAGAGAATGGCATCCGGGTACTCCTCCTTGACGGCCAGGTACTGCCGGATCATGGGCGTCGATTTGGGGCCGGATTTCGGATCTTTTTTGGTTTCGGTCTCGGATTGCATAAACGGGCTCGAGAGATCGCCTATGAAGGCGTGTCGCTCAGTTGGTCGAAGTGGGGCTTCAGTTTGTCGCAGGTGGATCGAATATGTTCGGGAATCACACGAAGATCGCCGAACACCGCCAGGGCATTGACATCCCCGTACCACCGGGGAACGATATGAAAATGGAGGTGTTCCCCCACCCCGGCCCCGGCGATAGCCCCGAGATTCAATCCGACGTTGTATCCGTCCGGGTTCATGACCTTTTTCAGAATCGATCGGGCGGATTCCACCGTCATCAAGAGATCGCCCATCTCCGGCTTGCTTAAATCACCCAATTCCGCGATATGCCTGCGGGGAAGCACCAGCAGATGGCCGTTGGCATAAGGAAACTTGTTCATGACCACGAAGGTGGTATCTCCTTTATAGAGGGTCAGGTCGTCTTTTTCGCCCAGGGCCCTGCAGAATACGCATTTGTCTTCTTTTTCATTGCCAAGAATGTACTCGATTCGCCACGGCGCCCACATGGTTTTCATATCCGGTTCCTTGATCGGGTTCAGCTGAAAAATTCCCTTTTAAAGAAATAATCTACTATACAACCCCCTTGATGCTCAACCTTTTTTTAATTTCGGATTTTTCGGCCTTGATCCTCGTTTCGGCCAAACCAGAGTTACTGACAAACCAGCCCATGCTGTTTTCCCCGGGCCGGGAAGCTGTTTGAGCGACAGTGAGTTCTTGCCGGGCCGGGGAAAA
>CAZNLT010000194.1:0-10237 GCA_964573705.1 uncultured Desulfobacterales bacterium | reverse complement strand
CCCGGTGGCATTACGATGCGGCCACGGGGCTTCTTACGGCCAAGGAGTACGCGGAACATGATGGGGCGCCCGCCGGGTAAAAAATAGTGATATGAAGCGCCCACCCCACCGGATTGCCCGATGCTCCGCTCAAATAAAGAAGGTAGTTTAAAAAGTTCTTGGGGCCGCTGCCCCCTGCTCACTATTTTCGCCCCTCATCAAAACCTAACATTAACATGTTAAATCTGTGAACCACTTCAATGCCGACAACCGGTAAAAAATCACAAAAAAAGCCGGTTTGATGCTGGACCGTTGACGTTAGTTGTGGTAGGAAAAATCTAATTAGTGGGATCGGTTTACTTGTTATTCCATCCAAAAAAAAGGAGGTTGCAGATGAAACGCTGGATCGGATTTTGGACCATGATGGCTATCGTACTCACCTTGGTGTCGGTGGTCCATGCCGCCGAAACCCTGGAACTGCTTACCTGGAAAGGGTACGCGCCCAAGGAGCTGATCGACAAGTTTGAGAAGGAGACCGGCATTACGGTGAAGCCGACCTACTCCAACAACGAGGAGATGATCGCCAAGCTGCGGGCCACCCGGGGCGCCGGTTTCGACCTGGCCCAGCCGAGCCAGGACCGGATCGCTTCGGTTCAGGCCGAGTTCGGGCTCTACCAGCCCATCGATTACGGCAAGATCGCGTCCGATCAGGTGGTGGGCTCCATGCTCGAGGCGGTGAAAAAGAACACCGAGGTGGACGGCAAAAGCTATGCGGTTCCCCATGTCTACGGCACCTCCGGGTTGATCGTGAACAAAAAACACGCCCCCGAAGCCAAGGACTACACCGCTCTTTTGAACGACAAATACAAGGGCCGGATCAGCTACCGGCTCAAACGCCCGACCCTGATCGGGGTCGCCTTCGGCATGGGGGAGGACCCCTTCGCCCTGTATGATGACCCCGAAGCCTACAAAGCCCTGATGGATAAGGTGGGCCGGAAGCTGATCGAGGCCAAACCCCTGGTCAAGATGTACTGGGCCAACGGCGACGCCCTGCTCCAGGCCATCCGGTCCGAAGAGGTTCATGTGGCCATGGGCTGGGACAACGGCGGCTGGAAGCTGCATGAGGAAAATCCCGATATCGACTTCGTGGCCCCGAAAAGCGGGGCCCTCGGCTGGATCGATACCTTCGCCATTCCGGCCAAGGCCGAAAACACCGAGGCCGCCTACAAGTGGATCAACTTCATGCTGAAACCCGAAAACGCGGCCGTCTTCACCAATATGGAAAAATACGGCACCGCCTCCAAGGGCGCCATTCAGATGGCCCAGCCGGATGTGCGGGCCAATTTCGAGCGCTCTTTTTCCGAGGCGGACATCGACAACATCAACTGGTATCCGCCGGTGCCGGCACAGTTGGAGCAGATGGAAGGCAAGATTCTCGACAAAGTCAAGGCCGCCCAGTAATCATCCGTTCGCCCGGGCCACTTTCTCTATTCGGAGAAAGGGGCCCGGGCAGATTCCACCGTACTCTCTTTATGGACATCGATCTTTCGGTACGCCGCATCACCAAACGGTTCGACACCTTCACCGCAGTGGACGCGGTCTCCTTCGATGTGGCCCGGGGTCGGTTCTTTTCCATTCTGGGGCCCTCCGGATGCGGCAAGACCACCCTCCTGCGGATGATCGCCGGGTTCACCGCGCCCACTGAGGGGGAGATCGCCATCCGCGGCGAAGATGTTCTCGGGGTGCCCCCCAACCGGCGGCCGGTCAACCTTATCTTTCAGCACCTGGCCCTTTTTCCCATGATGACGGTGGCGCGCAACATCGCCTTCGGCCTGGAGCGGCGGGGGGGAAAAAAGACGGAGATTCGGGACAAGGTGGAGCAGATCCTGGACCGGGTCGGCCTGCCCGGCTTCGGCCCCAAGCGGATCGACCAGCTTTCCGGCGGCCAGAAGCAGCGGGTGGCCATCGCCCGGTGCCTGGTGCTCGATCCGGCCGTGTTGCTCCTGGACGAGCCGTTGGGGGCCCTCGACCTGAAGCTGCGGGAGCAGATGAAGGTGGAACTCAAAAAGCTTCAGGATGAGGTCGGCACCACCTTCGTCTATATCACCCATGATCAGTCCGAGGCCCTGGTGATGTCGGACTATGTGGCGGTCATGAACCGGGGCCGGTTCGAGCAGGTGGACACCCCCCGGAACCTCTACCACCGCCCGGCCACTCCGTTCGTGGCCCGGTTCGTGGGCGAGAACAATGTCTGGACCGGCCGGGCGGCGGCTGGCAAGGCCGACCACATGCAGGTTCAGGCGGAGGGCGGTCGGCGTCTTTCCGTTCATTCGGAAACGGTTTTTTCCGAGGGGACCGAGGTGGAGGTGTTCATTCGGCCCGAGGCCATGATGATTCAGCCGGACCCGAGTCTGGCCCGTCTCAACCGATTCGAGGTGGCGGTCAAGGCGATTCTTTTTGACGGCGCCAACAGCCGGATTCTGGCGATGCCGACCGATCAGAACGGCGCCGAACTTCTGATCGCCCTTCCCCAGAACCGACAGTACGATCATATTCAGGAAGGGGACCGGATCGAGGTCGGGTGGGACCCCCGGGCCGCCATCTGCTTTGAAGCCCCGAAGGATAAATCGGCATGAACGGGTCGGGCCGGCAGCGGATTTCCTGGACCCTGGTCCTGTTTCTCACCCCGGTCCTGCTCTGGCTGTTTCTGCTCATCATCCTGCCCCATATCGATCTGCTGATCATGTCCCTGCGGGTGCGAAGCGGGTTTCGGGAATCGGTCTGGAGCCTCGCCAATTACCTTTCCTTCTTTCGGGAGCCGATTTACTGGAACACCTTTGTCCGCACCGCCGTTTATGCGGTGCTGGTGACCGGCATCACCCTGGCGGTGGCCCTGCCCCTGGCTTTTTACATCACCAAGGTGGTCCATCCCCGGTTTCAGGGGATGCTGATGGTGCTGACCCTGATGCCCTTCTGGGTGAGCGAACTGGTCCGGGTCTACGGATGGATGATTCTTCTGCGGGAGAGCGGGGTGATCAACCACCTGCTGCTCAGCCTCGGGGTGCTGGACCGGCCGGTGGAGATGCTTTACAATGACGCGGCCATGATCATGGGGCTGGTCTACACCTCCCTGCTGTTCATGGTGGTGCCTCTGGTCTCGGTGCTGGAGAGCCTCGACGACAGCCTCATCGAGGCGGCCTATGACCTGGGCGGGTCGATCCCGTCCATCTTTATGCGGATTATCATCCCCCATGCCATGCCCGGCATCACCTCCGGGGCCATCGTGGTCTTCATGCTGACCCTGGGCAATTATCTCACCCCCAATCTGATTGGCGGCAAAAATTCCCTCTGGTTCACCGAGCAGATCTACAACCAGTTCATCGCCAGCTTCAACTGGAATCAGGGCTCGGCCTTCGGGTTTCTGCTGCTGGTGCTGTCTTCCGGCATCATCTGGATCGGGCTGACCCTGACCCGGCAGAAACTCAACGATGTGATTCGGTGAACAGGTGATCCGATCCCTGCCCAATTCCCGAGCCTACACCCTGGCCTTCAAGCTGTATGCGGTCTTCTTTTTCGTGTTTCTGTTTGCGCCCCTGGCGGTCACCTGCGTGCTCGCCTTCAACGACTCCCAGTTTCCGGCCCTGCCCTGGAAGGGGTTCACATTGGAATGGTTTTTCGGGGACCTGGGCCATCGGGTGGGGCTGTTTCATGATGCGATCATTCTGGACTCCATCTGGGTCAGCTTTCGAACCGCCTTTTTCGTCACCCTGTTGTCGACCCTGGTGGGAATTTGCGGCGCCTTTTTGTTTGAGCAGGAAAACTTCCGGTTCAAACAGGGACTCTATTTTCTGATGCTGGCGCCCCTGGTGGTGCCGGGGGTGATTCTCGGGATTTCGATTCTGCTCTTTTCCAACACCCTGGGGCTGTACTTCGAAGAGACCCGGGGAATCGATGTGGGGCTCTTTCGGCCGGGGTTCTGGCTGGTGGTGCTGGGTCAGTTTTCTTTCATCTCCACCCTGACCACCCTGATCGTTTCGGCCCGGCTGCGCAAATTCGACCCGAGTCTGGAGGAGGCGGCCCTCAACCTGGGCGCCACCCGATTTCAGGTCATCCGCTGCATCACCCTGCCGTTTTTGAAACCGGCCATCCTGAGTGCGGCGGCCATCGCCTTTCTGATGTCCTTTGAAAACTTCAACACCACCCTGTTTCTGGTCGGCTCCGAAACCACCCTGCCCATCAATCTTTACCTTCAGGTCCGCGACGGCTCCACCCCGGTCATCAATGCGGTCTCCTTTCTGTTGATCGTGTCCACCTCTCTGCTGGCCCTGGCCAATCTCTACATCAGCCGGCGCATGGGCGCGGACTGAGGAGGTTTCGGTTTCCCGGGTTGCATTGATCGGCACGCCGATTATATTTAAACCATAATAAATTGCAGCGTATTCAATTCATTGAAATCGATTCCCGCGGGAAACGGCATTTGATCCGGTTCGCCGCTTCGTGCGGGGAAGTGCTTAAAAGGAGGCATACATGGAAACCCGACAAGCCCTTTTTGCCGGAAGCTGGTATCCGGGAAATCCCTCAGACTGCGAAAAGACGATTCAAGAATATCTCAAGGAAGGGGAAGCGGATGAGGTGGTCGGCAAAAACCTGTTCGGCGGCATCGTCCCCCACGCCGGATGGCATTTTTCAGGGTCCATTGCCGCCAATGTCATTCACGCGGTGAGCAAGGTGGGGACGACCGAAACGGTGGTCCTCTACGGGATGCACCTTCATGCCGGGTCTCCCGCCTATCTGATGGCGGAAGGGGCATGGGAAACGCCGTTCGGACCCCTGGAGATCGATACCGAAATGGCGCAGGAGCTGGCCGGCCGGTTCGAATTCCAGCTGGAAACCCCCAAGCGGTTCACTCAGGACAACACCATCGAACTTCAGCTTCCCTTTGTGAAGTATTTTTTCAAGGATGCCAAAATTCTGCCCATCGGGGCCCCGCCGGCGGACAAATCCCTTAACATCGCCCAGGCGGTGGCGGAAATCGCCGCAGAGAAAGGCAGACGGCTGAAGGTGATCGGCTCCACCGATCTGACCCATTACGGATTCAACTACGGATTCACCCCCAAGGGA
Organism: uncultured Desulfobacterales bacterium; assembly: GCA_964573705.1. GTDB lineage: Bacteria > Desulfobacterota > Desulfobacteria > Desulfobacterales > Desulfococcaceae > JAABSQ01. Next base: position 5,137 of record CAZNLT010000194.1, on the reverse strand, counting down.
ACCGGCGCCGACGCCCTGAACTGGGTTAAATACGAGAATGACCGCCGGTTTATCGACGCCCTGATGGCCATGGATCCCCCGAAGGTCATTGCGGAAGGGGTGGAAAACCACAACGCCTGCTGCGCCGGCGCCGCCGCTTCGGCGGTGGAGACCGCCCGGAAGCTGGGCGCCCGAAAAGCCGAATCGGTGGCCTATGCCACCAGCTATGACAAACATCCGGGGGACAGCTTCGTGGGATATGTGGGGATCGTCTTCGAATGATCCCGCTGAAGACCTTCCGCAATCTGTCCGAGGAAAAACAAGACCGGATTCGGCAGGTGGCGGTGGAGGAGTTCAGCGAAAAAGGGTTCGCCGGGGCCAGCATCAACGCCATGGTGGGCCGGCTGGGGATTGCCAAGGGCTCCATTTTTCAGTATTTCGGGGATAAAAAAGGGCTGTTTCTGTTCGCCTTCAACACCGCCATGGAGATGGTCAAGGACTATCTGCGAACGGTGCGGGGCCAGACCGCCCATGAGGACCTTTTTACCCGGCTGGAGGCCACGCTGCTGGCCGGGGTGCTGTTTTTGAAAAAACACCCGGTGATCTATCGGCTGTACATCACGACCCTGTTCGAGTATGAGGTCCCCTTTCGGAACGAAATCCTGATGTCCCTGCGAAGCTACAGCCTCAAGTACCTGCGCGGCCTGTTGGCCGACGCCCGGGACCGGGGGGAGCTTCGGGAGGGGCTGGACCTGGACAAGGCCGCCTTTGTGCTGGACGCCTTGATGGACCGGTTCCTTCAGGCCCAGACCGTGCCGCACCTGGACGCCGGATCGGGGATTCACCAGTGCAGTGAAGATACCGCCCGGGAATGGGTTCGGGAGTTGACCGAAATGATGCGGCTGGGAATCGGCAAACCATGACGGAGCGCTTCGACGACCCCCATATCCTGATTCTGGGGGCGGTTCCCCGGGAATTGGCCCGGCTTGACCCCGATTTGAAAGGCCGGTCCGAAGCGAAGATCGGGCGCCGGCGGCTGATCACCGGCCGCCTGGCCGGCATACCGGTTCGGCTGCTCGCCACCGGGCCCGGGCTGGTCAACACGGTTCAGGCGGTGACCGCGGCGGTGGAATTTCAACGCCCCTCGCTTCTGATCCAGACCGGCTGCGCCGGGGCTTTTCAGAAGTCGGGACTGGATATCGGGGATGTGGCGGCGGCCGCCGAAGAGATCGATGTCCATCTGGGGATCGAACCGGAAACGGCGGATGGACCGATCCGTCCGCTGCCCTTTCCGCTGATGGTTCACCAGGGTGCCGATATCCGCCACCGGTATCCCCTGGATGAAAAACGGCACATACGGGCGGTCTCCGTTCTGGAAAACGCGTTTGCCGGTGTTTGCCGGGTGAAACGGGGGCCCTTTGTCACCGTTTCCACCATCACCGCCACCGACCGCCGGGCCCGGACGCTCTATGATCAGTACCGCCCCTGCATGGAATCCATGGAAGGGGCCGGGGCCGCATACCTGGCGCTCCACTACGACCTCCCGCTGGTGGAAATCCGTGCGGCCAGCAACCGGGTGGGTCTTCGGAATCGAAACGGCTGGAACCTGGATCTGGCTTTTGCGCGGTGCGCTGAGGCGGCGGCCTGTCTGGTGAAGGACATCGCCGAAAACGGATGGGAACCGAAATAGGTGAGCGCCCTTCCGGGTGCTTTCATATGCTCAGCCGAGGGATTTATCCCCCGGCGCCGAGAGGGTGAAATCCGGCTGGTACCGGGAAACCTGACAACGGGGAACCGGAAATTGAAAGGAATGAAAAATCGATGGCACGCGCCTTGACTTTGGCCTACTCCACCTGCCCCAACGACACCTTTATCTTTTACGCCCTGGCCCACGGCCGCATCGACTGCGGCGACCTCGACTGGCGGCCCCACCTGGCCGATGTGGAATCCCTCAACCGGGACGCCGCCGCCGGAAAATGGGATGTTTCCAAGCTCTCTTTTGCGGCCCTGGGCCACCTGCAGGAGACTTACGGTCTGTTGCGAAGCGGTGCGGCCCTGGGCCGGGGATGCGGGCCCCTGATCGTGGCCCGGCCCGGTTTCGATCCGGACCGGCTTCCTTCGGTTCCCATTGCGGTCCCCGGATTGCAGACCACCGCCAATCTGCTCCTGGGGCTGTATCTGGCCGAGCCGCCCCGGGCCGTGCCCATGACCTTCGACAAGATCATGCCCGCCGTGGCCCGGGGGGAGTTCGAGGCCGGGGTGATCATCCACGAAGGCCGGTTCACCTATTCCGGCTACGGTTTGGAATCGCTGGTGGACCTGGGCCGGTGGTGGGAGGAGGAGACCGGCCTGCCCATTCCCCTGGGCGGCATCGCGGTGCGCCGGGACCTGGGGACCGACATCGCCCGCCGGGCCGAGGCGGCGGTTCGAGACAGCGTCCGGTTCGGCTTCGACCATCCCGAAGCCGCGGCCGGCTACATTCGACGCCATGCCCGGGAGATGGCAGGGTCGGTCATTCAGCAGCACATCGACCTCTACGTCAATGATTTCTCCCTCGATCTGGGGAAGGAAGGGGAGGCGGCCGTGGCCGCCCTCTTCGACCGGGGCCGCCGCTGCGGCCTGCTGCCGTCCGTGGACCGCCCGCTGTTGGGGTTTTGACTGAACGACGGCGGAAAAGAGCGACCATCGGCGGAAATTCTATTGAAAAAATAATTCAGGAACGATATACTCTTATATTTAGGGGTATTCTGATTTATTTATATTTTTCAGGAAAGACGATGTATTCGATCCGGAGGTTTTATAAAACCAGTTCAGCCGATATGCGCTGTTAATGCATCCATCCACTCATCGGAAAAGCCGTTTTCACGCCTTTTTTCTGGTCGCTCTGATATCAATCATCATTCAATCATAAAATATTTGAACTAATATAACGATATGGAAGCTTTGTTAACGCTCGAAGACGGACGGACCTTTCCGTGCAGGTCCTTTACAGGCTCCGGCGAAACCTGGGGCGAAGTGGTATTCAACACCAGCATGACCGGGTATCAGGAGGTCCTCACCGACCCCTCCTACCGGGGGCAGATGGTGACCATGACCTACCCCCTGGTGGGCAACTACGGCATCAATCCGGAGGATATGGAATCCGACCGGGTCCAGGTGGCCGCCTTTATCGTGCGGGAATACCAGGATTTCCCGAGCAATTTCAGGTCCACCCGGACCCTGGCCGATTACCTTCAAAGCCAGGGGGTGATGGGGATCGATGAACTCGACACCCGGGCCCTGACCCGCCACCTGCGAAACCTCGGGGCCATGCGGGGGCTCATCTCCACCGAGGACCTCGACCCCGACTCTCTGGTGAAGCGGGTGCGGGAGACCCCCGGCCTGGTGGGCCGGGACCTGGTGAAAGAGGTGACCACGCAAAAGCCCTACTACTGGGTGGACGGCCGACGGATTCCGGTATCCGATGAGACCCCTCTGGATGCAACCGTCTGGCGCCGCCGGGGAGAGAAGCATTCGGTGGCGGCCTTCGATTTCGGCATTAAATATAATATCCTTCGAAATCTTGAAAAGGCCGGCTTCGAGGTGGTGGTGGTGCCGGCGTCTACGACCGCCGATACCATTCGGGCCATGGAACCCGACGGTATTTTTCTGTCCAACGGTCCGGGAGACCCTGAGCCGGTGGCCTATGCCGTGGAGACCATTCGGGAGCTGTTCGGTTATAAGCCGATGTTCGGGATCTGCCTGGGCCAGCAGCTGCTGGGGCTGGCCCTGGGCGGCAAAACCTTCAAGCTCAAGTTCGGCCATCGGGGGGCCAACCAGCCGGTCCACAACCTGGCCACCGGCCGCATCGAGATCACCTCCCAGAACCACGGCTTTTCGGTGGATACCGACAGCTTGTCCGGGGAGGAGATCGAGGTCACCCACATGAACCTCAACGACCGGACCCTGGAAGGGTTCCGCCACAAGAAATACCCGCTGTTTTCGGTTCAATACCACCCGGAAGCCGCTCCGGGCCCCCATGATGCCGGGTACCTGTTCGGTGATTTCGTCCGCATGATGGAGAAATGATATAGGTGGGAACCTCTTAGACGGAGCCGTGAAAACAATCATGAAAATCGATATCTTCAAGGCGATACCATTGGCCGCGGTGGTGCTGATGGTCGCCGGGCTGCTGTTTTCCTGCCAGTCCCGCATCAATCAGGCCAATTTCGAAAAGATCGAAACCGGCATGAGCCAGGCGGCGGTTCTGGAAATTCTGGGCGAGCCCACCGAATCTTCTTCCGTCAATTTCGCCGGCCTGTCGGGCGCCGCCTCCGAATGGACCGACGACGGCGCCACCATTGCGATCCAGTTTTTCAACGGCAAGGTGAAATTCAAGACCTTTTCCAAATCTTCCAGGAAGCCGTAATACCGCAACCGCGATTCAACCGCAGAGAGTCAACGACCTGATATGCCGAAAAGAACCGACATTCACAAGATCCTCATCATCGGGGCCGGGCCCATCATCATCAGCCAGGCCTGCGAATTCGACTATTCCGGAACCCAGGCCTGCAAAGCCCTTCGGGAAGAAGGCTACGAAGTGGTCCTGGTCAACAGCAACCCGGCCACCATCATGACCGACCCGGAGACGGCCCACTACACCTATGTGGAGCCGGTGATTCCCGAGGCGGTGGCCATGATCATCGAAAAAGAGCGTCCCGACGCCCTGCTGCCGACCTTGGGGGGGCAGACCGCCCTCAACACCGCCATCGAGATCGCCGAAATGGGCGTCCTCGACCGGTTCGGCGTGGAGCTGATCGGCGCTTCGGTGGACGCCATCCAGAAGGCCGAGGACCGGGACCGGTTCCGCCAGGCCATGCGGCGGATCGGCCTGCGGATTCCCCGCAGCCACATCGCCACGAACATGGCCGAGGTCCGGGACATCGCCGCAGACCTGGGCTTTCCCGTCATCATCCGCACCAGCTTCACGCTGGGCGGCACCGGCGGCGGGGTGGCCTACAACCCCGAAGAGCTGGAGGGGATGGCCAAGGCCGGCCTGGACGCCAGCATGAACACCCAGATCATGCTGGAGGAGTCGATTCTGGGCTGGAAGGAGTACGAGCTGGAGGTGATGCGGGACAAAAACGACAACGTCTGCATCATCTGCTCCATCGAAAAC
>CAZNLT010000193.1:0-10322 GCA_964573705.1 uncultured Desulfobacterales bacterium | reverse complement strand
GGCCTGTCCTGTCGCTCAGATGTGGCCAGGATTGGTCGAAACGATGATCAAAACCGCGGAGACGGGTAGCGATTTTTCTGAAAGCGCATTCCTCCATTGGTTTGCCGGGGGAGGACTAGAAAAAGATGTTCGATGGAGACAGCAGATGAAACTGCGTAAATGGAAAACAGCGGCGGCCCTGGCGATGGTGCTGGTTTTTTCGGGTGCGGCCGTTGTTTGGGCGGATATCTACTGGGAATGCGAACAGGTGGTCAGGGGAGAAGGTCGGCGCGACAAGAAAAAGACCATCCGCAATTATTACACCCCGGACCGCACCCGGGTGGATATCGGGGAAAACGTCATGATCGCCGATTTCAAGTCCATGACCGGATATGTCCTGAACACCCGGGACAAGATGTTCCTGGAGATGAAAATGGACTCGGTGGGCAAGATTCCCGAAGGGCTCAAAGAGGAGATAGAGGCCCGGCCCACCGAGGAAACCAAAGAGATCGCCGGTTACACCTGCCGGAAATACCGGGTCACCCTGATGGGCCGGGAATACGAACAGTGGCTCTCCAAAGAGGTGGAGGGGTACCGGGAACTCAAGGACATCAACGACCGCTTGACCCGGGTGATTCGGGACAATCCCCTGTTTCAGATGGGGATCGTCGGGAGGATGCACAAGCTCGACGGCTTTCCGGTCCGAACGGTGATGGAACTGGAAGGAGGGCTCACCAAGACCATTACCCTGACCAAGGTGGTGCGAAAACCGATTCAACCAAAGGTGTTCCAGGTGCCCAAAGGGTACAAACCGCCCTATTGATGCCCCCCGCCGGATCATCCCTCCGGCAGGAAGACCGCCTTTGTTCGGTTTTCATCCTGTTTTGAACCCGCACAATTCATTTCGGCCGCATCATGTACGAGGATAAAGAACTTCAGGAATATCGGGACCTTCTTCCCCAGCCGGATCATTTTGAAGAGGGATTCGACTGGAAGACCGTTATCGGGGGCGTCTTCATCGGCTTTCTGATGATGCCGGGGAGCATGTACCTGCAATTGGTCATCGGCTCCGGCATCGGCCCGGCGGCCCGGTGGGTGACCATTATCCTCTTTGCCGAAATCGCCAAGCGCTCCTACACCGAACTCAAGCAGCAGGAGATCTTCCTCCTTTACTATATGGCCGGGGCGGCCCTGGCCTCTCCCTTTCAGGGGCTGCTCTGGAACCAGTACCTGGTCCAGTCCGATGCGGCGAAAATGCTGGGGGTGACCGAATTCATACCCCGGTGGGTGGCCCCGCCCCCGGAGTCGATCTCTCTGGTGGAGCGAACTTTTTTTCACCGGGACTGGCTTGTCCCGGTTCTGCTTCTGGTCGGTTCCCAGATTATTCAGCGCATCGATCATTTCGGACTGGGATACGCCCTGTATCGAATCACCTCCGATGTGGAAAAACTCCCCTTTCCCATGGCGCCGGTAGGCGCTCTCGGCACCATGGCCCTGGCCGAATCCACCGAAGACAAGCAAAAGAGCTGGAAATGGCGGGTTTTTTCCATCGGCGGGGTCATCGGACTGGCCTTCGGGTCGGTCTATGTGCTGCTGCCGCAGCTCTCGGGTCTGCTTTTCACCGAATCGATTCGGCTCATCCCGATTCCCTGGATCGAACTGACCCAGTACACCGAAGATATCCTGCCGGCGGTGGCCACCGGCATTCAGCTCGATCTCGGGTTGCTTTTTCTCGGAATGGTGCTTCCTTTTTGGGCGGTTATGGGCGGCTTCGTGGGGTTGGTCATCACCATCTTCGCCAATCCGGTGCTGTATCGCCACGGCATTCTCAACCGCTGGCACCCGGGGATGGAGACAGTGGATACCGTCTTTGCCAACAATTTCGATTTTTACATGAGCTTCGGCCTCGGGCTGGGGCTGGCCATCGCCGTGGTGGGGATCTGGCATGTGGTGCGCTCTTTTCAGAAAAAAGCGGAAAACACCGACCGGGGGAGCCTGAAAGACCTGTTCAATCCGCCCCCGGGCCGGGGGGATTTCAATTTCTGGATCTCCGTCGGTATTTATGTCTTTTCCACATTTGCCTATATCGGGATCTGTATGCTGCTGGTCCCCAATTTTCCCTGGATCTTCTTTATCGGATACGGGTTTGTGTATACCCCCCTGGTGTCCTACATTACCGCACGCATGGAGGGGATCGCGGGCCAGTTCATTACCCTTCCCATGATTCGGGAGGCCAGCTTTATCGCCGGGGCCCGGTTTTTCGGATACCAGGGCATCGAAATCTGGTATGCCCCCATCCCGATTCACAACTACGGCGAAGCCACGGTGCAGTTCCGTCAGATCGAGCTTACCGGCACCAGCATTCGGGGAGTGATCAAGGCGGAAATCGTGGTCTTTCCGGTGGTGATGATCTCAAGTCTTCTGTTTTCCCAATTTATCTGGCGGCTGGCGCCGATTCCCTCGGCCAATTATCCCTATGCCCAGGAACTCTGGCATTTGCAGGCCCTCAACTCGTTCTTGATGCAGACCTCCACCCTGGAGGGCAATTCCATGTTTTTTCAGGCGTTGAAAGGAAGTTATGTGACGGCCGGGGCCGGATTCGGAATTATTATTTACGGTATTCTGGTTCTGCTGGGCCTGCCGGTAATGCTGGTGTACGGGGTGGTGCGCGGCCTGGGCCAGACCACGCCCCATGGGGCGATTCTGGAGGTGGCCGGCGCCCTGTTGGGGCGGTTTTTCTTTATGAAGCGCTACGGCGCCATGTGGCGCCAATATGCGCCGGTGCTTCTGGCCGGTTTTTCCTGCGGCATGGGCCTGATGGGCATGTTCGCCATGGCCTTCACCCTGATTATGAAATCCCTGGGCCGTCTGGCGTATTGATTTCAAACCGCCTTCCTTCCGCCGTTTTGATATTTCACACTTTGATGGTTATCCTATCCCTATCCATTAAGAAAAGATCGGGCTTTCGGGTCGGTCGTCGAACGTCCGAAAACCACATTCGGCCAGAAAAGCAGAGGCAGTTATGAATAAAATCATTATCGGGTGTTTCATCGCCGCATTTTTTCTTTTATCCGGCACCGCATCGGCGGCCACCGTTCCTCATTCCCTGGGGGGATTTGTCCTGGGAGATAAGATCGAAAAATGCCGGGATCAGCTTCGAGAGGGCACGGTGATGCCGATTCGCCATATGGAGTGTCTCAAGGAGGTGGAAGCCAAAGAAATCGAAGGATTTAAAAGCGGTCTGATCTATTACGGTACCTGCACCGCGGAAAAGCGGATTATTCGAATCAAACTCAAATATCAGAACCCGTCCAAGGAATTTTTTAAACAACTTCTGAACAAATACAAAGAACGCTTCGGAGAACCCGATGAATGGCGGGGAGATCCCTTTCATGTGCGGTTGGCATGGAAGTGGTATTTCACCGATAAGGACAACAACCACATCGGGCTGATTCTTCAGCACAATACCCAGGTGGAAGGGGAAAAGATCGGCAACTCCGTTAAATTGACCCATTCCGATCTGCTGGACGCGGAATATGAATGCTGTGAACGCCAGCGGGAAGAGGCCCATGAGGATGTCGGCGATCGCCGAGGCATTCAAAAGCGGCCCCTCGACTGGGATCAACTCCTGCCGGAATAACCCGGATGGTCCTTCACCCCGGTCACCCCGCCGGCCGGTTCACCGCCGGTGACTGATCTGAAGTCGAAGCGCCGTTCTACCGCCGGCAAACGGGTGGCGTGGAACGGCATCTCTTTTTCTATTCCCGAGCCCTGGGAACCGGCGAAAATCGGGAAGACCTATCTGATGTTCGAATCCGATGCGGCGCCCATTCTGGAAATCAAATGGAACCGCATTCAAGGTCGGTTTTCAGCGGAGCGGCAGATTCGCCGCCTGGCCGATCTCCACCAGAAGAAGCTTAGCCAATCCTTGCGGACGATTCCCGTCCCGGAACCCTGGTCCTGGGCCCTGAAGCAGAGGGCGGACCGATTCCCTGAAGATGAAGCCGTCGCCTTCTCCTGGCAGGGGGAAAATATCGGCGGAAAAGGGGTGCTGCTGTATGCCTCCGTCTCCCGGACCGCCGCGCTCATTCAACTCTATCAAAAAAAGACCTCCGGCCACCACTCGGTATTCGCCGACCTGCTTTCTTCATTCCGGGATCATTTCGCCGATCCCCTGATTCCCTGGGCCTTGTTCGACATCCAAGCGCAGATTCCCGGTACCTGCCAACTGGCCGATTATCGGTTCGCCCCCGGCGAATTCCGGATGAATTTTACCGGCAATTCCAGAACAAGCACCCTTACCCTATATCGCTGGGGGCCGGCGTCGGTGCTTCTGCGCAAAAGCGGTCTGAGTCGATTCGCCGCCGAGCGATTTCAGGTGTTTGAGGAAGAGATGCAGTCGACCCGGAGCGGGCAGTATGAAGCCATGGAATGGATTCGCAAATCCAAGGGGTGGTTCAGCGAGATACCATTTTTAAGAAAAGAACCGCACGTCGCTATGGGCCGAATCTGGCATGTTCAGGAAAAAAATCGGTTGCTGGCGGTTCGGATGGAAGGGAAAGGTATTGATGAAGGGTCTCTGGGACAAGCCTGCAAAAATTTCAAGATAATCGACTTTTGATTGGTGTTGTGAGCCAGAAGGTTTCCAAGAAAGCGATTGGAATAGCTGAACAAAGAAAAAAGGATTATTTCTCAAGGAGAAAAATTTTCATGAGTGATTTTCAACGGTACAAAAACAGACGGAAGAAGCAAAACCCGGATTTCTGGAAAGACTATGATGAGCGTTTCCAGTCTTTCAAATTAGGGGTATCATTGAAGCAGGCACGCTTGGATGCCGAAATGACCCAGGAGGAAATTGCCCGCGAGCTTAAGACCTTAAGACCACCAAATCTGTAATTTCCAGGATGGAGAACCATGCAACCGATATTCGTTTGTCCATCCTGGAAAAATTTGCGAAAGTTATTATCGGTCGGCGTATCCATGTCGCTTTGGAATAGGGCTTTTCCTTCTTCATAAGTCAGTTAAGAGAATTGGTGACAAAAGCTACTGCCTTCAAATACTTTCAGGGAAGTCCGGTATCAGTACTGATTTTCTGACCTCTGCCTCCGAATCAAAAAACCGAATCCGTCCCTTTTCATCGCAAAACCATACCTCATTCGCTCCGCTTTTCAGGAAAAGCGTCCTCTTTTCATCCATTTCTTCATCCGAATTGCTCAAAGAAAGTACCTCGACACAGATTTCCGGCGCCACGGAACAGGCGGTTTCCTCTTTGATGTGTTCGAATCGGTCGGCTGAAGCCCATGCGACGTCGGCCACCTTGATCCCTCTTATCGTCTGGATTGCGCACTCCGACAGGACCGAACCGCCTGGCAAATGCAGGTACAAAAGGGCGGCGATCTTTCCCTGAAATGCGGAGTGGTAAACTTTTACCGGAGACATCACGATCTGACCCTTCTCATTCATCTCGATTTTGAAGGGTAGGTTTTGCAAATCGGGATGTTCGCATACTTCCTGCCAGTTCATTCTCGGCCTCCCTTGGGTTATGTTTTACAGCCATCGCCTCGACCCAGTCCTCCCTTGTCAAAGTCCTGGAATCATCATAGTATTCGGGCATGGAAAAATCAAAGCAAAAAAAGCAACCCGCGCCGATTTCCCGGGCCGAAGCCCTCGCCTATCGTCCGGTGCGGAATCCGGAGGTGAGGGATAAAACCCTGGATACCGGCGAGGTGATGATCATCTATCCGGTGCGGGTGCGGCCCTGGTTTGTTCGGGTGGCCCAGCGGTTCGGCTGGGATTCGGATGAGCCCATGATCAAGAAGCTTCAGTTGGACGAACTGGGCACCGCGACCTGGAAACTGATGGACGGAAAGCGCAGCGTGAAACAGATCGTTCGTGAATTCGCCGCCCTCTATCAGCTTCAAGCCAAGGAAGCCGAGGTATCGGTCACCGCGTTTATCCGGGAATTGGGGAAGCGCGGCATTATCGGCTTGCAATAACGCCCCGGGATTGTGCCGGTGCCTGTCTGATGGTATGAACGGGGTCGTCAAAACAGACGTCGTGCAGATTCTTTGATTTGAGAGGAGAGAAAGGGGCGCCATGCGCATCCGCTGGAAAATGTTGATATTGATGCTGTCCATTTCCGTGCTGCCCATGCTGGTGATGCGGGGGTACGGGCAACGCGTGATTGAAGATCTCGGGGATGAACTGGCTGCGAGAGCCCGAAATACACTGATTGAGCAGGCAAATTCCGATCTTGAACGCCTGGTGGAGAACCATGTCACCGGCGTCAGGCGCGAAAAGGAAATCATTGAACTGGCGCTTCAGGTCCAGGCCTCGGAATTGGAGAAACGGATCGCCGGACCGGTCAAAACCCATCTGGGCGGGGTGTTCTTTCGAAGCCACTCCTCCGATACCTCCTTTGAAGCCGAAGACACCCTGCTTGAATTCTACTGCAGACGGGTGGAAAACAGCAAATGCGTGTCGCTGACGGTATCCCATTCCGAACAAACCGTCAAAGCCCCCGCACCCCCTACGGACGAATCCGCGGCAGCGGTCGAAGAGAGGGTCCAACGGATTTCCTCCATGACCCCGGTGTATCTGTTTTTGAAGCAGACCCATTCGGACCTGATCATGTGGCAGCTCACCGCCTTTGAAAACGGGGTTCAGGCGGTCTATCCGGCGGTGGAATACATGCCCCTGCACAATTTGCTCGAAACCGAATGGTACCGGGAGGCGCAATCCCTGGAACGACTGGTCTGGGGCACCCCGGTGATCGATCCTCTGACCCGAAAGATCTGTTTCGTGGCCGCCATGCCCATCCATGATCCTGATGGGGAAATCGTCGGCGTGACCGCCATCATGTTTCCGGTCAATGTGGTCCTTCGGGGAAATGAACAGATGCGAAACCTGTCCGACGACAGCACCTGTCTGCTGATTCGGCCGGAAACGGTGTCGGATACGAACCGGGTCGCCATCCGAATTGTGGCCGACGAGGCCCATGGAGACCGCAGCGGCCGGGGATGGCGGCATATGAAAAGCCCGCTTTGGCTGAAATCGATCCCGGAGGAAACACTTCGGCCCATCCTGACCGATCTGGAAATGAATCAGAGCGGGGTCCGCGAGATCGTGTACCAGGGCCGTGAAGCCCTGGCCGCCTACGGGAAGATCGCCGCAAACGGAACCGCTCTGCTGCTTCTGGTGCCCAAGGCGGATATCCTCGCCGAGGCCGACGCCATGGGGCGATATGTTCGCGAAGGGTTTCAGGAGCGGATTCGGGTGACCGGGGTGATGCTGGTGGGGATTATTCTGGTGGTCGTCGCGCTCGCCCTGTTTTTATCCCGGTATCTGACCCAGAACATTCGAAAGCTGGATGAAGCCTCCCACCGCTTGGCGGAGGGGGATTTCTCGGCTCGGGTCCGGATTCGTTCCCGGGATGAAATCGGTGAACTGGGGAAGGTGTTCAATCGCATGATCTCGGGCCTGGAGGAGCGGATTCAAATGAAGCACGCCCTGGATGTGGCCATGCACCTTCAGCAGAATCTCCTTCCGGAAGCCCCGCCCCCCATACCCGGACTGGATATTGCGGCCCGCAGCATCTATTGCGACGAAACCGGCGGGGATTTCTTCGATTTTATTCCCCTGGATCGCGGCCTCAAGCGATCCTGCGGGATTGTGGTGGGGGATGTCTCCGGCCACGGCATCTCGGCCGCTCTGCTGATGGGCACCGCCCGGTCTTTTTTGCGCTGCCGGGTGGAGCAGGCGGGCTCCATCGGCCGGATTATCTCCGATGTCAATACCCTGGTATGCCGGGATACCGGTGATACCGGCCATTTTCTGACCCTGTTTTACCTGGAGATGTCGCCCGATGCGGGGCAGGTCCGATGGGTCCGGGCCGGACATGACCCGGCCCTGCTGTATGATCCGGCCGCGGATGACTTCAAGGAACTGATCGGAGACGGGATGGCCCTGGGGGTGGACAATGGGTATGAATATTCGGAAAATATTCTGGAAAATGTCTCCGAGGGGCAGGTTCTGATGATCGGAACCGACGGAATCTGGGAGACTAAAAATGTACATGATGAAATGTTTACCAAAGACCGCTTGCAGGCGGTGATGCGGGAAAACGCCGATCGGAAGGCCGATGATATCGCGGATGCGATCACGGAACGGGTGGCGGAATTCCGAGGTGATATGCCTCAGGAAGATGATATTACGCTGGTGATCATCAAGGTAGACAAAGATTCGAATTCAACGGAAGCCAAATCAGAGGAAGGGAAGGAATGAAGCAGGCCAAGGATGCGATCGTATTTCCGCTGGATGTTCCGTCAGCGGCGGAGGCAGAAAGATATATCCAGCTGCTGTCGGGGGAGGTCGGAATGTTCAAGGTGGGGCTGGAGCTGTTTATCCAGGCCGGTCCCGACATTATCCGGTTGATTCGGAATGCGGGAGATACCCGGATCTTCCTGGATCTGAAACTCCATGATATTCCGGCCACCGTGGGAAGGGCCATGAAACGGGTGGCGGACCTGGGGGTCGCATATGTCACGGTCCATTGCGGAGAAAGCTCGAAAATGCTTGCGGCGGCGGTGGAGGCGGGCGCCGGAAAGGTGGGGGTCCTGGGGGTGACCGTATTGACCAGCGTTTCGTCCGAGGAAATTTACGCTGCCGGATTCCAAAGGGAATTGGCGGAAGACATGGGCCAACTAGTCCTCAAACGAGCGGCCATGGCCCACGAGGCGGGATGCGCCGGGGTGATATGCTCCGGGCGGGAGGCCGCCGGTATCAAGTCGGCGTTCGGCCAAGATTTTCTGGCGGTGACTCCGGGAATTCGACCCGCCTGGGAAGGAACTTCCTCAGATGATCAGGCACGGATCACCACCCCGGCCCGGGCGATTCAAAACGGCGCCGACTTCCTGGTGATCGGACGCCCCATTCGGGATGCGGCCGATCCCCGGGCGGCGGCCCGGCGGATTTCCGAGGAGATTGCAGCGGTTTGAATATCGGATGCATTGTGGTGCGCGGAAGGCGGGCCCATGGAGATAGAGAAGCTGAAAAACAGGTTGATGGCCGATCCCAATATCCTATTCGCATTGGTTTTTGGATCTTACGCACGGGGAAAAGAAAAGCCCGGCAGCGATCTGGATCTGGCGCTCTATTTTGAAAATCCGCCGGAAGGCCTTGAACTGCTGGAGTTCATCAGCCGGCTATCCGATTTAATGGAAACGGAAGTGGATCTGGTAGTTCTGAACCGAGCCTCCGCATTCCTGCGGCACCAGATCATGAAAAAATGCATTCGCCTATTTATCAAGGCGCCGGTTCGCTACCGCCAGTTTCGTGAGAAAACCATTGCCGACTACCAGACCTATAAATATGTCTCCGGGATGGATCGCTATGATCGATAAAAGGCTGATTGAAAAGAAGCTGAGGCGAATTGAAACCTTCGTGAAGGAGATCGAATCGGAAAAAGGCCCCACCGATTATTCCGGTTTTTCAGAGAATTTGGTGTTCAAACGGTTTGTCGAGCGAAATATGGAACTTGCGGTGGAGCAGATGATCGATATCTGCAGACATCTGGTCAGCGGGCTCGATTTGGATGAACCGGAAAGTTATGCCGATTGTTTCACGGTGATCGGCCGGGCGGGTGTATTACCCGAAAGTACGGTGGATACGTTTAAATCGATGGCCCGGTTCCGGAATCTTCTGATTCATATGTATGACGACGTGGATGATACCATCACCTATGGTATTTACAAGAACCGCCTGCAAGATTTTTGCCTGTTTGCCGGAGAGGTTCGAAAATATCTCGGGCGGGTCGAATCGGAATAGCGGCCTGCAATCATCCGAGCCCCGGCCTGCAATCATCGCTCATTCCGGCCCGGAATTAAATGACTCTATAAATTTTCACGGGCCAGGATTAATTGCGAATGGGCCAGGATTATCTGCTACTGGCCAGGATTGAATGACGAAGGGCCGGGGGTAACTGCAACTATCCGGCGGTAATCCCGAGCTTTACAATTTCGTCCTGGATCTCCTTGGCCCTGTCGGAAACCAGTCGGCCGGTGAACAGCGCTTTTATCTCTGCGGGAGATTTCCGGCGGCAGACACACTCCGATTTCATTCTTCATACCATGATTCTATGCCGCCGATGGACGCAGATGAATAATGCTCATTTTTTATATCAAATATCCCTTATAGTTATAAGCATTTAACCAAATCCTAATCCTTTCTGTGAATTGTTCACATACAGCAGGATTTTTCCAGTTTAAATAAATCCACAATTCTCGTTTGTAAAAGGCAAACCTGCCGCAAGGCAGAGACGCAAAGCTACCGGTCCGGCCTGTGCC
>CAZNLT010000192.1:0-10331 GCA_964573705.1 uncultured Desulfobacterales bacterium | reverse complement strand
CGCCGAGGGCAAAAAACCGATCGCCGCCATCTGCCATGGCATTCAGATCCTCACCGCCGCCCAGGTGCTGAAGGGCAGAGCCTGCACCGCCTATCCGGCCGTGGGCCCCGATATTCCAGCGGCCGGGGGCGAATGGGTCGACCTACCGGTGGACCAGGCCCACGTGGACGGCAACCTGATCACCGCTCCGGCCTGGCCGGCCCATCCCGAGTGGCTGGCCAAATTTCTCCAGGTGCTGGGGACCCGCATCGATCCCTGATTTTTTTTCAGCGGGGCGCCCTGGCGGCGCTCCGCACCTTCAAACCCAATCGAACGGACGCGATTCCATGCCGGACAAAAAAACACTTTACCTCATCGACGGCACCGCCTATGTGCATCGGGCCTATCATGCCATTCAAAACCTGTCCAACTCTCAGGGGCTGCCCACCAACGCCGTCTTCGGGTTCACCCGCATCCTGATCAAGCTGATCGAGGACCGTCGCCCCGAATACATGGTCATGCTTTTCGACATGAAGGGGCCGACCTTCCGCCATGAACTCTTTGACGAATACAAGGCCAACCGCCCCCCGATGCGGGAAGACCTGGCGGTTCAGATTCCGTATATAAAGAAGGTGACGGAGGGATTCAAGATTCCGGTGATGGAGGTTCAAGGCTACGAGGCCGACGACCTCATCGGCACCCTGGCGGCCCGGGCCGAGGCCGAAGGATTCGAGGTGGTGATGGTCTCCGGCGACAAGGACCTGCTTCAACTGGTCACCGAAACCACCTCCCTGTGGGACCCGATGAAAGACAAAACCGTGGACCTGGCGGCCCTGCGAAAAGAATTCGGGGTGGCGCCGGACCGGCTGGTGGATGTGATGGGGTTTTCCGGCGACACCTCCGACAACATCCCCGGGGTGCCGGGGATCGGGCCCAAGACCGCCCTGACCCTGATCAAGGAATTCGGGGATATGGAGGCGGTCTATGAACAGGTGGAGACGATCACCAAGAAAAAACAGAAGGAAAACCTGATCGCCCACAAGGAAAACGCTTTCTTAAGCCGGGACCTGGTGACCATTCGAAAAGACGCCCCGGTCCGCTTCGATCCGGACTCGTTTCAGGTGGAACCTCCCAACCGGGAGGTCCTGTGCAGACTCTTCGGGGAACTCGAATTCCGGCAGCTTCAGGACACCTTCTCCGCAGCGGCCGATACCCGGGAAAAGCGCTACACCATGATCCTGGACGAGGACGCCCTGGACCGGCTGATCGATCGGCTCAAACAGGCCGAGATCTTCGCCCTGGACACCGAAACCACCTCCCGGGACCCGATGCGGGCCGACCTGGTCGGCCTCTCCTTCTCCGTCGAAGCCGACGAGGCCTATTACGTGCCCTGCGGCCACTGCTACCCCGGTGCGCCGGACCAGCTCTCCCCCGCCGGGGTTTTGAAAAAGCTTCGCCCGATTCTGGAGGACCCGGCCCAAAAGAAGGTGGGCCAGAACATCAAATACGACTGGATCATCCTGGAGCGTCACGGCGTGCATCTCGACGGCGTGGTCTTCGACACCATGGTCGCCTCCTATCTGCTCAACCCCTCCAAGCGGGCCCACGGTCTGGATTCCATCGCCATGGATTTTCTGAACCACAAGACCACCACCTACGAGGAGGTGGCCGGCAAGGGCAAATCGATGGTCACCTTCGACCAGGTGGTCCTGGACAAGGCCATGCCGTATGCCTGCGAAGATGCCGACATCACCCTCCTGGCCTTTCACAAGCTTCAGCCCAGATTGGCGGACCTCGGCCTCACCCGGCTGATGGAGACGGTGGAGGCGCCCCTGATTCCGGTCCTCAAAGACATGGAGATGCGCGGCATTCGGGTCGACCGGGACCGGCTGTACGAACTCTCCAAAGGGTTCGACCACCAGATTCAGTGCCTGGAGACCGATATCCATACCCTCGCCGGGGAGCCTTTCAACATCAGCTCCCCCCAGCAGCTCGGGATCATTCTGTTTGAAAAGCTGAAGCTTCCGGTTCAGAAAAAGACCAAGAAGCGGACCGGCTACTCCACCGACGTGGAGGTCCTGACGACCCTGGCCGAACACCATGAAATGCCCGCCCTGATTCTGCGCCACCGAACCCTGTGCAAGCTCAAATCAACCTATGCCGACGCCCTGATCGAGCTGATCCATCCCGAGACCGGCCGGGTTCATACCTCCTACAACCAGACCGTCACCGCCACCGGACGGCTCAGCAGCTCCGAGCCCAACCTTCAGAACATCCCCATCCGCACCGAAGAAGGGGTGGAGATTCGCCGGGCCTTCGTGCCCCATCCGGGCTGGACCCTGCTGGCCGCCGACTATTCCCAGATCGAACTGCGGCTGCTGGCCCACTACTCCGACGACGAGATCCTGCTTCAGGCCTTTCGGGAGGAAGAAGACATTCATGCCCGGACCGCCGCCGAAATCTTCCAGGTCTTCCCCCAGATGGTCACCCCGGACCTGCGGCGGCAGGCCAAAACCATCAACTTCGGCATCATGTACGGCATGGGCGCCTTCAGCCTCTCCAAAGAGCTGGGGATCAGCCGAAAAATGGCCGCCACCTACATCGACAATTATTTCGCCCGGTACAGGGGGGTAAAGCGGTTCATCGAGGAGACCATCGAGACCGCCCATGAAACCCGGCAAACCAGCACCCTTCTCGGCCGGATTCGGCTCCTGCCCGACATCAACAGTTCCAACCGGAACGTTCGGGCATTCGCCGAGCGGACCGCGGTCAACACCCCCATTCAGGGCACCGCCGCCGATCTCATCAAACTGGCCATGATTCAGGTGGACCGGACCTTCAAAGAGCGGAACCTGAAATCGGCCATGCTCCTCACCGTCCATGACGAGCTGGTCTTCGAGGTCCCCCCCGAAGAGCTGGACGAGGTCACCGAACTGGTCCGGGAGATCATGGAAAACGTCCGGCCCGATCTGCGGGTGCCGCTCAAGGTGAATGTGGACAGCGGGGAGAACTGGGCGGAGGCGCACTGAAAAAACTTTGGCGGATTTCTTTCTTTTTGGTGGTCTGAGCATGTTAAAATGCTTAAAGTTTTAAAAAGACCAAACAAAAACAACCGTCATGAGGGGGAGGTATGCCGATAGTAAAAGTTAGTCAAAAGCATCAGATCACATTGCCCAGGGTATTGCGTCAAAAACTGAATATTGATAGTGGGGATTACCTGGAGATTGAAGAAATTTGTGGAAAAATGATGCTGCGAACGATTAAAGGGAAGAAGGGGATAAATGATTTGAAACGAAAGGAAGCCAGAGAAGCACTCACAAGCATTTGGGAAAATATCAAGTCAGAAGACCCTGAAGAGACAGAAAAAATTATAGCAGAAGCCATAAAAGAGACGAGAAGACAAAAGAATAAATGATCCGGATTGTGCCTGATACAAATATTTGGATCAGTGCGATCCTCTCACCCGGTGGTCCGGCTGCAGTAGTCTTCATGAAGGTTATTGACGGGGATTATAAACTTTTAACATCCCCCATGATCATAGAGGAAATTCAACGGGTATTACGTTACCCAAAAATACTTAAAAATTTAGAAAAAAATAAAATCCCGCTCTCCAAAATCGAGCTGTATATTAAAAAAACACTCGCTTTGGCAGAGATTTTCGAAGATAGCGATATTCCTAAAGTCATAAGCGATGATGCATCCGATAACATGATCTTAGCTTGCGCTCGGGCAGGATCAGCCGATTTCATCATCTCCGGTGATCATCATCTTACCGCCTTGGGATCTTATGAAGGAATCCCTATTGTCAACCCTTCTCACTTCGAATCAATTATCTCCCGAAATATTTTTCTAAGAGATCCATAATGCCGAATCTCGCCGACGGTTTTCTTTGGTACCTGGCCTTCCTGTTTTCGACGGTGTTTCACGAGGCCGCCCATGCTCTGCTGGCGTATCGACTGGGGGACCCGACCGCCTATGAGGGCGGGCAGGTGTCTCTGAATCCGGCGCCGCATGTTCGGCGGGAGCCTTTCGGCACGGTGGCGGTGCCGTTGATTTCGTTTCTCATGGGCGGATGGATGATCGGGTGGGCGAGCACCCCCTATGATCCGGTCTGGGCCCAGCGGTTTCCCAAGCGGTCGGCCTTCATGGCCCTGGCCGGCCCTTCTTCCAACCTGCTGCTGGCGGTCACGGCCGGATTGCTGATTCGCCTGGGCATGGCCGGCGGGTTTTTTTATGCACCCGATTCCATCACCCTCTCCCATGTCACCGCCGCGGTCCAGGGCGGGGCTTTTCCGGCGGCCGCCACCCTGACCAGCATCTTTTTTACCCTCAACCTGCTGCTGTTTCTGTTCAATCTCCTCCCCTTTCCACCCCTGGACGGCAGCGGCATCGTGCCGCTCTTTCTGACCGAGCGGGCCACGGTCAAGTACATGGATTTCATACACAACCCCGCCTTCGGCCTGATCGGGCTGATTCTGGCCTGGAACCTCTTTGGCCATATTTTCCGGCCGGTTCACCTTCTGGCCATTCAGCTTCTGTATCCTGGACTGGCATATCGGTAAAGCATTGATCACCGTTTCGCCCGCTCCGGAATATTCGGTAGGCCGTCCGAGTAATATCAAGAAGAAGTAGACAGGTATGGGCGGATCGTCGGTTCTGTCTACGTTGATGACACCTTCGTTAACGAAGAAATGGTTCGGAGCGGCTACGCCTGAGTCTATTTTATAATTCGGTCAGTTCAAAAGATTCTGAATAAAGGATAATCTCACCAGACTTCTTGTTTTTCCAGATGGATTCTTTGTGGGACGCATCATAAACCATGCGTTCCTGGGGAAATTTTCTTGCAATCCTTTGAAGGATGGACCGCTCATGATACGTTAAGGGTTCAGCCGTGGTTTCATCAGATTTCTTTATTACATCAATCAAGTCTTTGTAATTATTAAGTTGCGGCCCATATGGAAGTGCGGCATAGGTTGCGCCGGTCATGCTTTTTTTTAATTCTCTGAATGCAAGCATGTCGGCGTACCAGAGGTATTTGGCCGCAAAAAGCATTTTATCCCCTTTCAATAAAAGCTTTTTTCCCAATAGTTCTTCCAGCTTTTTCAGGATCAACTTTATTCTTGAAATTGAAAACTGACGATTTCCAGTATAATCGTTTTTCCGTTGCCGGTTCCAAAAGACCGAACGTAAAACGTTATCCATGGACCGACTTTGGATTGCCCCGGCTTCCCATCGTTTAATGCTGGCAATACCCACGGTCATTTCATTTGCCAGTGCCTGTTGAGTTAAATCAAACTCCTCTCGGTATTTACGGATTTCCTCGCCGGTCAGTAATCCGACTTCCTTCCGATAAGCATCCGAAATGACTTTTTGTATTTCCGCTGCCTGAGCGACCGTTCCCGCTTCCAACCCACATTCGGGGCACACATAAACCTCAGCTTGATAACTTATATCCACTCCCTTGAAATGGGTTCTCTTCTCCAAATTTTTAATCTTCATTTCCCCATGTCCCCTAAAGCATTTCTTGATAGTAGCCATATTTTCTCCATCTATATCTCCCTTACTTACCTCTGCTTTTATGAAGTGAAACAATCCATAGCTCATCGTCATAAAGAGCAAATTTCAAGTAAATCTCACAATTGAACCGATTCACAAATAAAGAAAATGCAAAAAGGTCCAAATCTTGTATCTCTTCTTCATAGGATCTTTGAGGGGGACGTGTAGGATCAATTGATACCTAAGTCAAGAAATATATCGTTCTTGGGTTCTTTTAAATTTTTCATTTTCCTTCTCATAAGTCGTTAACACCAGCGGCATGAAACCCGGAAAAAATATTCATGAGGTGGCCGAAACGGTGATCATGCTCCCGGTAAGCGGTCTTTCACCCCGGCTATTACATCCTGTTCAGGTGTCAAGACCCCTCTCCTCGAATTTTTATACAATAATTGTGCCATCCTCCGAATAAAAATCGAACACATCCCTTGACCGACCTGAAACCGTGTTTATATTTCTTAACAAGAAAGAAGCATATAATGGTTTAAATACAGTTATTTAAATTGTGCATACCGTGCATCGCACCACACCACCAACCAAGGAGGAAAAAAATGATCGTCAGAAGAATGTTCAATACACCCAATTTGGGATGGCGAAGCCCGTTTGATGAACTCGAACTGCTGCGCAACCGGATGAACACCCTGTCGCGCACCCTGTCCGGAGAGACCCCGTTTCAGCGGTCGGCCGGGGTATTCCCCCTGATCAACGTCACCGAAGACAAGGATTACTACCGGGTCCGGGCCGAGCTTCCCGGGCTCAGCGCCGAGGATCTCGACATCTCCATCACCGGCAACAGCCTGGCCCTCTCCGGAGAACGCAAAATCTCCGAGGAAGCCAAAGACGCCAAGTACCATCGCCGGGAGCGCGAATCCGGCAAGTTCAGCCGAATGATCGAACTGCCCGACCATGTGGAAGGCGAAAAGGTGGAGGCCAAGATGGCCGACGGCATTCTGACCGTGGTTCTGCCCAAGGCGGAAACGGCCAAACCGAGACAGATCAAGGTCAAATAAACCGGCATTTTATTGAAGGGAGGGATAGTAAGATGGCAGACATTCAGGTAAAAGAAAAACAGGAATCCACCCCGTCCGTCGAACAGACCACACCCGGAAGAACCTTTATGCCGGCGGTGGACATTTTCGAAACGGAACGTGACATCACCCTGATCGCCGATATGCCCGGGGTCAGCCCCGATCATCTCGACATCGATCTGCGGGAAAACACCCTCACCCTCGTCGGTGAGGTGGCGACTCCCGAATCCGGTGACGAAGCGGATGTCCTGCGGGAATATGAAACCGGCAAATACTTCCGTCAGTTCACCCTGTCGGAGGTCATCGACCAGGGTAAGATCGACGCCAAACTCAACGACGGAGTGCTTCGGCTCTCACTGCCCAAGGTGGAAAAAGCCAAACCGCGAAAGATTTCGGTGCAGGCCGAATAAAACCGGTCCTTCCGAACGGGACAAGCCGATCCATCGGCTTTGAAGCCGAAGACCGTTTTCAGGTTGCCTCCTATCGGTCTTCGGCTTCTCCCTTTCGGGCCGACTCGGCCGATACAGCGACACCGGGCAGTAGAGACGTGATCTCTTTTCGATGGAACCGACAACCGCTTGCGTATTCGGCTGCCTATGAAAAACTACTACATCATACTCGGCATTTCCCCTCAGGCGAATGCGGAGGGTGTTCGCCAGGCCTTCCGCGAAAAGGCCAAACAGTACCACCCGGACAAGACCGGTCAGGAGGGGACCTCCTTTTTTCAGGACATCACCGAAGCCTATGAGGTGCTTTCGGATCCGAAAAAACGGTCCGAATACAACCGCCGGCTTCACAAAAAAGAAGACCGGCCCGGGTCCGAAAACAAGCCCCAATCCCGACCCGCCCCCCGTTCGGAATCGCCGCCGGAAGATCTTTTTTCACGCCGTTTTCCGTTCGGCGGATCCCCCTTTGACCGGGATCCCTTGTTCGATTTCGGATTCGGCCGCCGCTCCGGCCGCACCCGCACCCGGGAACATCCCCTGGATCTGGAGGTGATCCTTTCCGATCAGGAGGCCCGGCAGGGGTTTTCCACCACCCTGGAACTGCCCTTCACCAAGATCTGCCCGGCCTGCCGGGGTGCATCGGCATCAGACCGGCTCCTCTCCTGCCGCCGCTGCGGCGGAAGCGGTTTTCTCTCCCGAGACCACCGGGTTCGACTCACCCTGCCCGGCGGCATTCAGGAGGGCGACCGCACCGATATTCCGGTTCAGGCCGAGACCGGATACCGGGTTCTTCTGCGCCTCCATTTTCACATTCAGTCTTCCTGAACCTTCCATCCGCAGCCGCCGAACCGCACCCCGGTTTCTTCCCGGATCGCCTTTCGCCCCCACCCTTGGGCGACCGATGAAAAAACGAAAAAAGTAGGAGAACACCCCCCCACTTATTCGCCTTTCACCTATTGTATTTCCGTTGGCTTTCCCGAATAATCGTCCGTCAAAAACACGCAATCCCTTGTGCCGCTGCTCCGAACCCAACCGCCGAAAGCGACCGGCCTTCATGCACCACATTCGATGCCCCAAATGCCGAACCCGTTTCCCTGTGGATGCCGCCAAAATTCCGGCCCGGGGCATTTACGCCCGTTGCGGCCGATGCAGGCACCGGTTTCTTCTGAAACTCAAGACCGCTTCCCCGACACCAGCCCCGACCCCGCACCGCCAGGTCACCTGCGACAACTGCGACCGCCGCATCGGAAACCTTGAAAACCTCTACCGCCTCAACGGCCATCAGGTCTGCCTCGAGTGCCACACCCGGCTGACGGCCCTGACCCCGCCCCCTCCTGC
The DNA here is from genome assembly GCA_964573705.1 of uncultured Desulfobacterales bacterium. Taxonomy (GTDB): domain Bacteria; phylum Desulfobacterota; class Desulfobacteria; order Desulfobacterales; family Desulfococcaceae; genus JAABSQ01. The sequence goes on along the minus strand of CAZNLT010000192.1, from coordinate 1,987 downwards.
CGACCCGACCCGGCCCCCGAAAACAGGAAAGGAAGGAGACCCCTCGTCCAACGGCAAACGGAAATTTCCTTTTTCCCTGCGCCACGGCCTCCGCGGGCTGTTTTCCAATGATTTGGCCATCGACCTGGGCACCGCCAACACTCTGGTCTATATTCGTCGAAAAGGCATCGTGCTCAACGAGGCCTCGGTGGTGGCCTTTCGGGTCGATGCCCGGAATGGAAAGCGCATCCTGGCGGTGGGCCGGAGCGCCAAGCGGATGATGGGCCGCACCCCGGACAATGTCAAAGCGATCCGGCCCATGCGCGACGGGGTCATCGCCGATTTCGAGGTGGCGGGCGCCATGCTGCGGGAATTCATTCAGAAGGTCCGCAAAAACCGGGGGTATTTTTTCCGGCCCCGAATGATCATCGCCGTGCCCTCGGGCATCACCCAGGTGGAAAAACGGGCCGTGAAGGAATCGGCGGAAAAGGCCGGAGCCCGGGAGGTGTTTCTGATCGAAGAGCCGATGGCCGCCGCCATCGGGGCCGGCCTGCCGGTGACCGAACCCACCTGCAACATGGTGGTAGACATCGGCGGCGGCACCACCGAGGTGGCAATCATTTCCCTGTCGGGGATCGTCTCCTCCAAGTCGGTGAAGGTGGCCGGGGATGGAATGGACGAGGCCATCATTCGGTACATCAAGAAAAAATACAACTTCATCATCGGAGAGCGCACCGCCGAAATCATCAAGATCCGCATCGGCAACGCCCGCCCGGATGAACGCCATCCCGAAAAAATCGAGGTCAAGGGATGGGAGGTGGTGACCGGCCGGCCCAGGATCTTCACCGTCACCGCCCTGGAGATTCGGGAGGCCATTGCAGACCAGCTCCAGTCGATCCTGGAGGCGATCAAACTGGTCCTCGACAAGACCCCCCAGGAGTTGACCGCCGGGGTGATCGATACCGGCATCGTGCTGACCGGCGGCGTGGCCCTGCTGAAAAACCTCGACCGCTACCTGGCCGAACAAAGCGGTTTGCCGGTCAAGGTCGCCGACGACCCCCTTGCCACCATCGTCCTCGGATCGGGCAAGACCTTTGAGGACCGCCAACTGTTTCGGCAGGTGTTGAATCCGTAGAATGCAGACTCCCTGGGATCCCGCCGGACATGAAATTGAGGGATAAATCCCCTTGAAACGCGGCCCTAAAAAAAGCCCGGATCACTCCGGGCTTTTTTGTTTATCCAACCAAGGGGGAGGTCAGATTATGGAATAGTTCAGGGTTCTTTGATAACGCACTCGTCGCTGTGGGGGTTCCGGAAGAAAAAGACCGACAGCCCGAGAATCGGCAGGGCGATAAAAAACCCGACCACCGGCAGCACCGTAATCCCCAGCCCCAAAAAGGCGAAGCCGATCAGGGCGAAGACGAGCCCGATAAAAAAATGGTATCCTTTTTCATAGATGCAGTCCATATTCACCATGGTGTACCTCCTTATGGTCGAAACGCCGCGGCGTTTGAAAGGGTCCTCATCAGCACTCTCCCACTGTATTGCTAATCAATGTAAGCGCCCTGTACTGAAAGTCAACAGCGGCTTTCCTGCCGGTATCGGCATCGGGCCGCTTTGGGGCTGGCATCATCGTTTCGGCCGAGCCTCACTGAACAATATCCCGGGGCGGCAGAAACGGGGATCAGGGGCCGGCACGTGAATCCGCGTCTTGCATCCGACACCGGCCGGTGGTAAAAAATCCTTATGAAGATACTGCTTGTCTATCCCTACTGCCTGGAGGACCGGATCCACGAAGAGGATGTCGGGGCGGCGCCCATAGGATTGTTTTCCATCGGGGCCCTGCTCAAGGAGGAAGGTTATACGGTTGAGATCCTCAACCTGAGCGGTCTGGGCCGGGAGCCGGACCGCATCCGCGAAATCATCACCGCCCGCAAACCCCGCATCCTCGGTTTTTCGGTCTTCAACGCCAACCGGTGGGGGGCCGTCGACACCGCCCGCATGGCCA
>CAZNLT010000191.1:0-10337 GCA_964573705.1 uncultured Desulfobacterales bacterium | reverse complement strand
ATCACCGGGTCGTCGAGGCTGGTGAGGATGTGGGCGGGAACGGTGAGATCTGCCAGCGCATTTCCGGTGATGGCGTATCCGTTGAGATAGGCATCCCCGTCGGAAAAGCCCGAATAGATCGGCGCGAAATAATCGGTCATGCGGCGCAGGGTGGGGTAGCGGGTCAGATGTTCCAGCTCGGTCAGGTCCGAAAAGACCCGGCGTTTGCGGTGAAGCGAATTCCGCCATTTGCGCATGAAATAATCGTGGTAGACCCGCCATCCGGATTCGAGCACATCCATGGTTCGGCATGGGTTGAGCACCGGCGAGACCGCCACGGTCCGGTTCAGCCGAATCCCGGCCCGGGGCGCCCGCACCGCCACCCGCAGGGCGAAGTTGCCGCCCAGGGAAAAACCGCCTAAAAACAATCGTTCCGGCTGAAACCGATCCTGAATCGCCTTCACCGCCCCGACCACCTCGTCGATGCGGCAGGCGTGAAAGATGTCGCGGTTCAGGTGGTGGGTCGGGCCGTGGTCCCGCAGGTTGAGCCGGAAGACGTCGAACCCCCGGTCATAGAGATAACTGCCGGCTGAAAGTATGTAGAGGGAATCGGCGCTGCCCTCCCACCCGTGAATCAGCACCGCCAACCCGCGGTCGCCGTTCCGCCGCCCGGAATAGAATCCTTGCAGCCGCACCCCGTCTCCGCAATCCAGCACATGGGATTCCGAATCCGTCAGCAGCGATTCCGCCTGCCGAAACACCAGGGGCCGCCGCACCTTGAGGCTTGCCAGCACCGACTGGACATGGGGATTGCGAAGCAGCTTCGGCGGGCGGAAATCAATCGGAGAAAGCACTGTTCGATCCGGGACAAAATTCATGGTCAAATAGGTACGGTACGGTACGGTTCGGTTCGGTTCGGTTTGTTTGGAAGCAGTGGTGACCAACAAAAAAGGGCGGCCGATTGCTCAACCACCCCTGGTTTCTTATTTCATACGCGATTCGGCTACACTCCGGCCACTTCCTTCTGGCAGTGCTTGCAGATGTTGGCGCGTTTTTTGATGATTTCGGCGCAGAAGGGGCATTCCCGGGTGAAGTGGCGTTCATGGATTTTTTTGACCGCCGCATCCACCTGCTGCTGCAGGGGTTCATTGGGGAATTTCATGCTTCGAAGGGTATCGACGGCTTCGAGTTCCCCGATATCGCCGATCATTTCGGCGGCTTTGAGCCGAACCCGGGCCGGTTCCGCGCTGTCGGTCAAAAGCCGAAGGCAGGAGATGCCGTCTTTTTGCAGGTAGCACTCGGTCAGAATGGAAAACCCCTTTTTGATATTCTCCTTGAGCATCTCCTCCTGCATCATCACCTGGTCGTCGATGATCTGCCCGGTGGCGCCCATGGGGCTGAAGACCGGCATGCACTCAAAGCCCTTCTCCCCGGGCACGCACATGCACCGGTAGGAGGCCTGCTGACCGTAATTCTCCTGAATGTTCTCCCAGCCCTGTTTGTAGAGGGAACACTCTTCATTGAAACAGACATAGAGATACGGGACCCCCCAACCGAGTCCGTCGCTGAAGTTGACCGGCGGCACCTCCCAGATGTTCATTTCTTCCCCGCAGTGGGGGCAATCGGGCTTTCCCTCAGCGGTCATCCGTTCGAGAAATTCATCTCGTGATATCATTCCCATAATTCAACAAACCTCCAAAATTGTTATTCCCGGCCCGGATGTCGTGTGAATCCGATTTCATTCACAGAAAGCGGGAAGGTTAAATTAAAGTCGCTTTTTATCCAACATGCCAGGATAAGCACAAATGAATCGGAAAGCAAACGAATTCCCGAGTTTCCACCCGCTTTAAAAAACGCAGGACCGCCCCTCTGATCCCCGGTCATCATTCTCTTTTCAAAATCCTGAATACCGGGGGGGCAAATATGTTGCTTGGGTCGGTTCTCTAATCGGCCGAATCCACCACCGCCACCGCTTCGACCTCAATCAGCAGCCCCTCTCGGGCCAGGGCCTGAACCCCGATCAGGGTGTTGGCGGGCGACCGGTCCGGGTGAAAGTGCCGGGACCGAATCTCCCGCAGAATCGGCAGGTCGTCCGGGGTATAATTCACCACAAAATGGGTGGTCTTGACCACATCGTCGAAGGTCGCGCCCCCGGCGGTCAGGGCTTTTTCCAGGTTGGCATAGGTCTGCTCGGTCTGTCTGCGCAGATTCTCCGGCCCCACGATCTTCCCCTGTGCATTATAGGCCACCTGGCCGGAGATGTAGAGGGTCCGGCCGTGAGCCACCGAGACCACCTGGGTGTAGCCGACCGGTGCGGCCAGATCAGAGGGATTGATAAATTCCCGCTTCGCCATGGTCAGTACCGCAGAAAGCAGGCGGCGTAGTGATCGTCTTCGATATCCTTCAGGGGCGGCGCCTGTTCGCCGCAGATTTTCATCACATAGGGACAGCGGGTGCGAAACCGGCAGCCCGAGGGCGGGTTGATGGGGCTGGGCACATCGCCCTTGAGCACGATCCGCTCCCGCCGCAGGGTGGGGTCCGGCACCGGTACCGCCGAAAGCAGGGCCTCGGTGTAGGGGTGGAGCGGATTTCGAAAGAGCGCGTCGGTCTCGGCCATTTCCACGATCTTGCCCAGATACATCACCGCCACCCGGTTGGAGATGTGCTTGATGACGCTCAGGTCGTGGGCGATGAAGAGATAGGAGAACCCGAACTCCGCCTGAAGGTCTTCCAGAAGGTTGATCACCTGGGCCTGGATGGAGACGTCCAGAGCCGACACCGGCTCGTCGCAGACGATCAGCTTGGGGTTGAGGGCCAGGGCCCGGGCGATGCCGATCCGCTGGCGCTGCCCCCCGCTGAACTCGTGGGGATAGCGGTCTTTGTACCCGGGCGGCAGGCCGACCGTGTCGAGCAGCTTCACCACCCGCGCGGTTTTTTCTTTTCCCCGGGCGATGCCGTGGATGATCAGGGGTTCGCCCACGATATCCTCCACCGTCATGCGGGGGTTGAGAGATGCGTAAGGGTCCTGAAAAATGATCTGAATGTCCCGCCGGTCCACCCGAATCTGGCCGGTCTCGGGATCGAGAATGACCTTGCCGTCGAAGACCACCTCTCCGGCGGTGGGGACCAGAAGCCCCATGATCATTCGGCCGGTGGTGGTCTTTCCGCAGCCCGACTCCCCCACCAGGCCCAGGTTTTCGCCCTTGTTCAGATAAAAGCCGACGTCGTCCACGGCCTGGACCTGCGCCACCACTTTGGAGAAAATTCCGCCGCGGATGGGGAAATATTTTTTCAGCCCTTTGACGGTGAGCAAAGCGTTGTCCGACACAGGCTATCCTTTCTTTCGAAGCGCTTCAATGCCGTCGATATCGTCAAAGAAACGGCCCTTGGTCTCGTGATAGATATAACAGCGCACCCGGTGTCCGTTTCCGACATCGATCAGGGGCGGCTCTTCCGGTTCGCAGACCGGCCGGGCATACCTGCATCGGTTGTGGAACTTGCATCCTTCCGGCAGTTCCATGGGATTGGGAACCATGCCGGAGATGGTCTCCAACCGCCGCTTCCGGGTGTCGGTCACCCGGGGAATGGAGTTGTAGAGGGCCCGGGTGTAGGGGTGCCGCGCATCCTTGAAGACCGAGACTACGTCGGCGTACTCCACCACTTTTCCGCCGTAGGCCACCACCACGTTGTCGGCGACCTCGGCCACCACCCCCAGGTCGTGGGTGATCATCATCACCGCCATCCCGATCTCCGTCTTGATTTTCTTCATCAGCTCCAGGATCTGGGCCTGAATGGTCACGTCCAGGGCGGTGGTCGGCTCGTCGGCGATCAGGAGCTTGGGGTGACAGGACAGGGCCATGGCGATCATGGCCCGCTGGCGCATGCCGCCGGAGAGCTGATGGGGATAGTCGTCCACCCGCTGGTCCGGCGAAGGGATCCCCACCAGTTCCAGCATGTCGACCGCCTTTTTGCGGGCCTCGGCCTTGTCGGTATGCTGATGGAGCAGGATATTCTCCATGATCTGATTTCCGATGGTGAAGACCGGATTCAGGGAGGTCATCGGCTCCTGAAAGATCATGGAAATGTCGTTGCCCCGAATTTTTCGAATTTCGGCCGGGGTTTTCTTGAGAAGGTCCTCCCCCTCGAACAGAATCTCCCCGGACACGATCTTTCCCGGAGGGCTGTCGATCAGCTGCATGACCGACAGGGCGGTGACGCTTTTGCCGCACCCGGACTCGCCGATTACCCCCAGGGTTTCCCCCCGCCGGAGCACGAAATCGACCCCGTCCACCGCCTTGGCCACCCCCTCGTCGGTAAAAAAATGGGTTTTGAGGTTCTTGACCTCCAATAAACAATCCGTTTTCTCGTTCACCCCGAGCCCTCCTTTTTCAGGCCCCGCGCAGGCGCGGGTCCGCAATGTCGCGCAGGCCGTCCCCCAGCATGTTGAAGGCCAGAATCGTGATCAGGATGCTCAGGCCCGAGTACATGGAAATCCAGGGCGCGTTGATCATGACGTCGATTCCTTCGCGGATCATGTTGCCCCAGGTCGGGGTGGGCGGGCTCATCCCCAGGCCGATGAAGGCCAGGTTCGCCTCCAGCCGAATCGCCACCCCCACCCAGAGAGTGGCGGCCACCAGGAGGTCCCCGAAGATATTCGGGAAAATGTGCCGGAGGATGATCCGCGGAACCCCGGCCCCCACCGCCCGGGCCGACAAGACGTACTCGCTTTCGGTGATGGAAAGGACCTGGCCGTGGGCCAGCCGGGCGAACCGCGGGGTCATGACGATCCCGATGGTGAGGATCAGGTTGAAAAGGTTGGCCCCCAGGGCCGCGGTCACCGCGATGGCCAGGATCAGGTCCGGAAAGCACATCAGGACATCCACCGACCGCATGATCCCGGTCTCCACCCTGCCCCGGTAATAGCCGGCGATCATCCCGAACCCGGTGCCCGCCACCAGCCCCAGAGCCACCGAGGCCAGCCCGATGATCAGCGATACCCGGCTGCCCCAGATGATTCGGGAAAAAACATCCCGGCCGAAATCGTCGGTGCCGAGCCAATGCGCCTCCGTGGTCCCCTGAAGCCGCACAAAGGGGTCCTGTACCAGCGGATCATGGGGGGCCAGCCAAGGGGCGAAAACGGCGATGAAAAGGATGATCGCGGCCACTACCGCGCCCACCAGGGCGGTCTTGTTGCGTTTGAAGGTGGCCCACATCTTCTGGCGGCGGGTCATGTCAGTCGGCATTGCATCCTCTCGGGGATCGGAAGGTTCATATCAGCGCCCATGGCCAATCCATCCTCCCGAATCAATCATACTTGATTCGGGGATCGATGAACCCGTAAATCAGGTCGGTAAGCAGGTTGATGACCACCACGAAAACGGTGTAGAGCGACATCACCGACTGCAGGGTGGTATAATCCCGCTGCTGGATGGCGCCCACCATCATTTTTCCCAGTCCCGGCCGGGAGAAGACGATCTCGACCATGACCGAAGATCCGATCAGGACCACCGCATAGAGACCGCCCAGGGTGACGATGGGAATAAGCGCGTTGCGAAGGGCGTGCTTGTAAAGCACCACCCGGCCGGCGAGCCCCTTGGATTTGGCGGTGCGGATGTAATCCTCCCGCAGGATCTCCAGCAGGGAAGAGCGGGTCATTCGGGTGACATAGGCGGTCATGATCAGGCCCAGAGAAAGGGCCGGCAGAAACAGATGGTGCAGAAGGGACCCCAGGTCTCCGGGATCGCCGGCGCCGACCACCGGAAACAGGCCCAGACGAATGGAAAAAAAATACATCAGCAGCACCCCCAGGTAAAAGGCCGGCACCGACAGGCCCACCAGGGAGAAGATGCGGTTGAAATAATCGATAAAGCGGTTCCGGTGCACCGCTGCGGATATCCCCAGGGGGACCCCGAAGATGTACCCGAAGAGGATGGCCGAAATGGTCAGGGTCAGGGTATAGGGCAGGGCCTGAAGCACCTGTTTTCCCACCGAATACCCGGTGACCAGAGAGGTCCCCATATCGCCGGTGAGGAGGTTCCCCAAAAACCGCACGTATTGCAGCCACAGCGGATCGTTCAGGCCCATTCTCTCCTGCAGAGCCTGGACCGCATCCTTGCTGGCGTAATCCCCCAGGGCCGCCACCGCCGGATCGCCGGGCAGCACCCGCACCACCAGAAAAACCAGGGTGAGCACCACCAGCAGAATCGGAATGGCCTGAAGGATTCGCCGGACGATGTAGTTGAACATGGATCAGAGACCTTTCAAAGGATGTACCGGCTTCAGGGGCCGAAAGCCGAAAATCACACCAGAAGACGACCAGGGGCCGAAATCGCCCGGCGACGCAAGGCGAAGCCGGGCGGTGATCGTCAGCCGTTTTTAGTGGGCCAGAATCTTGGTCTTCTCGGTAATCTGCGGCGAATAGGTCGACCAGGAAAACTCCAGGGGATGGCCCAGGTGGACATACGACTTCATCGGGAAGACGTATTTGAGCCGAATCATGGGGATCACGGCCGCGTCTTTCAGGAGTTGAATCTGGGCCTTCTTCCAGAGCTCGTTCTGCTTTTTGGAGTCGAGTTCCAGCCGGGCCTGGACGATAAGATCATCGATGCTGTCGATCTTCTGGTCGCCGTCCGCGTCCACCGCGCCGTAGTGGGAAAAGTTGGTGTCCGGCTTTTTCCCGCTTACCACCTCGGAATCGGAGTGGTAGAACCGGGTCAGAAAGACGTCGGTGTTGGGCCGCCAGCAGGCGTAATAGACCATGGGGCTGGCATTGTCGCGAATCAGGCTGTGGAAGGAGGAATGATCCACCACCTTCAGGGCCATGTCGATCCCCGCCTTCTTGAGTTGGGCCTGAATCCCCACCATCGGCTTTCGGTAGCTGGTGGCCAGCTCGCTGATGATCACCTCGGTCTCGAATCCGTCAGGGTACCCGGCCTCCTTCAGCAGGGCCTTGGCCTTTTCGACCTCTCCGTCATAGACCACCCCGGCCGCCTGAGCCTCTTCCTCGGTCAACGCGCCCTGGGCCGGAGGCGCCATGGCCGGCGAGTAGATGGGCACCGCCAGGCTTTCGCCCATGAAGGCCGCCACCATCGCCCGGGATATGGCGTAGGATACCGCCTTTCTCACCTGAAGGTTGTCGAAAGGTTCCCGGGTCATGTTGATGTGCAGCATCTGAACCTCGCAGGGGCCGAAGGGAACGATCGCCACCTCGGGAAAGGTGGCCATCTTTTCCACCCACATGGCCTCGTTCTGCCCCTCGATGATGTGAAGCTCGCCGGTGCGAAGCCCCAGCTCCCGGGAACTGACGCCCGGAATATAGCGAACGCTCACTTTTTCCAAAACCGGTTTTCCCCGGAAATACTTCTCGTTGGCGGCCAGCACCGTCATCTGCCGGGGATCGTATCGTTCGAACCGAAAGGGGCCGGTGCCGACCGGGTTGATGGCGGACCATTCATCCCCCTTGGCTTCGATGGCCTTTTTGCAGACGATGAATCCCCCGGCATAGGCGGCGAACTTGGCCAGAAACAGGGTTTCGGAAATGGGGTTCTGGATGGTGATCTTTACGGTCCGGGGATCCACCGCTTCGAACTGAATGCCGGTATACTCCCCGGCATAGGAGGAGTGATCCGTATTGGCGGCCCGCTTAAGCGAATAGACCACATCGTCTGCGGTCAATTCATACCCGTCCGGGTTTCCGGGGAAGGGATGAAAATAGACCCCTTTGCGCAAATGGAAGGTCCATTCCCTGCCGTCCTCGGAGACTTCCCAGGATTCGGCAAGATCGGGCTCCACATCCACCTGGTTCCCCGGGGAATAGCGCACCAGGCCATTGAAGATCATGTCTACGGTGGACCGGTCCACCGTGGTGGCGGCCCGATGCGGGTCGAGGCTTTTGCTGTCTCCCGCGTCAAAGGCGATGACCAGCTCCTGCTTGTCGGCCAGCGGTTCATCGGCGCCGGTTGCGATGCCGACGGCGGTCAGGGTGATGAAAATGATCAAAAGCAACTCGAAAAAAATCCGCTTGTTCATCCTTCCTCCTTTCATGGAATGACTGAATGAATACATCTGCAATCAATGAAACCGTCCTCAATTCCTTTTATTTCTTATGCCAATTTCCCGGGAAAGTCAAATATTCAGGCTCTGATAGCTTTGTATTCGCCATGAGAGGGGGAATCCTGCCAATTTGCATTTGACAATCCGATCAAAAGTATCGCATTCTGAAATTATTAACCTTCGTTCCAATTTCGTAGGACAACTTTGGCAGGCAATCCATTGTCTTGAACTCTGATTCATCTGATTTCCATGATGGCCTTGATGATTCCAACATGAAAATCACAGGAATCAAAAAAATCACAGTCCAGACTATCCCCAAAAATAAAAGGACCCACCCCATGAACACCACCGTAAAAGACGTCATGATCACCCAATTTCACACCCTCCGCCCTGACATGCCGATTTCCGAGGCGGTGGGGATGTTCAAGCGCGCCGCCGAACAAGAAAGCCGCAAGATCTTCGGCATGATGGTGACCGATCCCGAGGGGCGGCTGATCGGGATGCTTTCGATGTACGACATCCTGCTCTTTATCCGGCCCAAGCACATTCAGATCTGGGGTATGATGGACGATGTGGATATCGCCGGGCTGGTGGAGGATGCCTGCAAAAAGGCCCGGGACATTCGGGTGGATGACCTCATGACCACCGAGGTGATCACCGTCACCCCCGACACCCACCTGCTGGTGGTGCTGGATATCATGATCAGCAAGCATATCCGCCGGATTCCGGTGCTGGAGGGGGACAGAATTCAGGGGATCGTCTACATCTCCGACTTTTTCTACCACCTGGTGGATCAGCTCATCTGATCCGGGCTGTTTTTTTCAACCGAAACCGCCACCGAAGAAACTGCTCATGGGACTCAATACACAGAAGACCATCCTGACCGATCTCACCGTCCAGGAAGCGATGCGCCGGCAGGTAATCCAGCTCGATCAGGACGCCGGTCTGGACCGGTGCATCGCCCGGTTTATCAAATACAAGGTCAACGCCCTGCTGATCACCGGCGCCGATAATGAACCGGCCGGGGTGGTCTCCAAGACCGATATCATGGGGGCCTACTATGCCGGGCTGCCCCTGGAACTGCCGGCCGGGGACATCATGATCTCCCCGCTCCTTAACTGCGGCCCCGACGACACGCTGGAGACCGCCCTGGAGCGGATGCGCGAGCACGGGGTGTACCGGCTCTTCGTTCGCGCATCCGATGCCGAGCCCGTGGAGGGGATCCTGGCCTATCCGGATATCGTGGGGCTGCTGTATAAATTCTGCAACGAATGCAAATACAGCAAAATCAACCGCAAGCACGGGTCGGCGGAGGAGCGGCCCCGGTTCACCGTCAAGGAGGTGATGACCCCCTCGGTCCAGAGCTACCGGGAATCCGATACCCTCACCGACATCATGGAGGGGCTCTCCGCCTACCGGTTCGGCGCGGTCCTGATTCGGGACGACCGGGACCGGCCGGCCGGGGTGGTTTCCAAGAGCGATCTGGTGCTGGCCTACAAGCACGGGGTGGACCCCTCCGCCGAGGCCCGCACCGTCATGTCTTCACCGGTGCGGACCAGCGACGAGGCCGATTACCTGGAATCCGCCATCCGCACCCTGATTTTTTCCCAGATTCAGCGGATTTTCGTCCGGCGCGAGAATCCCGACAACATCGTCGGCGTGCTCTCCCTGTCGGATGCCGCCCGAATCCGCTCCGGCTCCTGCCAGGCCTGCGTCTCCAGCCGGATCAAGGTGGACGACGCCCCCTGAAACAGCAAACCCCGGGCCCGCTGCCGCGGTCGGGGTTTTTCGAAAACGTGGGGCAGGCAATCCCCTGCCATCCCCTAATCCATATGATGGGCCTGGCCGTGGGCCGCCCTGAAGGCGTGCCACTCTTTATGGGAAACGGCGCCGTCGCCATTCAGGTCGACGGCGTCGAAGACCTTGCGGTCGGTGTCGCCGAATGCTTCCTTGAACTCGTCCCAGTTCAGCGCGTTGTCACCGTCCTGATCGATCTCCGGCATGTCAACCATGTACTTGTCCGGGTCGGGCAGATCGGCCTTATGGTATTGGCCGCCATGGTACTTTTTGCCTTTCATGGCGCCTTTGCCCATTCCCATGCCGTGGGCCGATTTAAACTTGTCCCATTCGGACTCGCTCAGTTTTCCGTCGTCATCGGTGTCGATGACCTCGAAAACCTGCTTGTCGGTTCCCTCATACTTTTTGCTGAAATCATCCCAGGTGACATCGCCGTCGCCGTCCGCGTCTATCTCCTGGACCGGGACGTTGAACTTGGCCATGCCGGCCATGTCCATGCCGCCGCCGTG
>CAZNLT010000190.1:5133-10654 GCA_964573705.1 uncultured Desulfobacterales bacterium | reverse complement strand
GCCCAGCGCCGAAAGGTAAAACAGGATCAGAAACCGCTCCGTTCCAAGCAGCCGCTCCACCGGTCCGGAGAAGAAGTAAAACACCAGACAGTTGATCAGAAATCCGATGGGCGCGGTCGGGTCGTGAATGAAATGGGCGGTCAGCACCTGCCACCAGTCGAACCCCGGGTGGGAGAGCGGATGGAGTTGAAGCACCGGGACGACCGGAAAATGGAGCCAATGCTCCAGCAGCAGTTCCGAGACATAGATGACGGCGTAGAGGATCAGCAGTTTTTTTCCCAGCGGGGTGAAACCGGTGCCGAAGGAATAGCCGGCTCTCATGGGGCGGTAGGGCATGAATACTCCCGAAGATGCGATTAATGGAATGTTGTCGGTTTTCGAATGACCACTACAACGAACAAGGATAAAGGGAATCCCCTTCTTTTTCAAGGGAATTAAACTCACCGAAAGCAGATCCCATGGAGTCCAAAATCATCTGGCAGATCGGAACGGCCTTCGCCAACCGGCTGACGATCAACACCGCCCGGCGGTTCGTCTATCCCTTTGCACCGGTGCTCAGCCGGGGATTGGGGGTGCCGCTGACGGCGATCACCTCGCTGATTGCCGTCAATCAGGTGACCGGGATCTTCAGCCTTTTGTTCGGCCCTTTGGGGGATCGGTGGGGATACCGGACCCTGCTCCTGCTGGGGTTGGTCACGCTGTCGGTGGGGATGTTCATGGCCGGGGTGTTTCCCTTTTACGCCACCGTTCTGGCGGGGGTTTTTCTGGCCGGTCTGGCCAAGAGCATGTTCGACCCTTCCATTCTCGCTTTTGCCGGAAAACAGGTGCCCTACCAGCGGCGGGGGCTGGCCATCGGCATTCTGGAAATGTCCTGGGCCGCCAGCTCCCTGGCCGGCATTCCCCTGATCGGGCTTCTCATTGAACGGTTCGGGTGGCGCTCCCCCTTTTTTGTTCTCGGGAGTCTGGGGATCATCGGGTGCATGGTCCTGATGGCCGTGATGCCCAGGGAGCGGACCCATACGGCCTCCGCTGCAAAGGCAATCGAACTTCGAAAGGCCTGGCGGATGCTGGCCCGGGAAAAATCGGCCCTGGGGGCGCTGGGCTTTGCCCTGTGCATCTGCGGGGCCAACGACAACCTTTTCGTGATCTACGGGGTCTGGCTGGAGAAGTCCTTCGGGCTGACCGTGGTGGCCCTGGGACTGGCCACCACCGTGATCGGGGCGGCCGAACTGGCCGGAGAGGGGTTGATCGCGGGACTGGCCGACCGGCTGGGGCTGAAACAATCGGTAATCGCCGGGGCGGTGCTGTCCGGGCTCAGCTATGTGGCCCTGCCGATTCTGAATCAGAGCCTTCCCCTGGCGCTGACCGGCCTGTTTCTCACCTTTCTGACCGTGGAGTTCACCATCGTGGCCTCCATCTCCTTTTTCACCGAAGTCCTGCCCGACGCCCGCGGCACCATGATGGCCGGCTACCTGGCCGCCGCCAGCATCGGCCGGGTCTGCGGCGCCATGCTCGCCGGCCCCCTCTGGCTTCTGGGGGGCCTGCCCGCCATCGGGGCGGTCTCCGCCGTTATCACCGGGATCGGATTGGTATCGCTGCTGTGGGGATTGCACCATCGGGAACCGGCTTTGGAGGGGATAAAAGAACCTGAGAATTGAAATCGGCTCGATTTTTCAAACCCATTTTTCACATACCGATCCATCCACTCGCTGAAATTCCCGATGGTGCAGGCCAAAAAGGCTTTTGAAAAAATGCCGACCTCTGTGAAAGAATAGATGGTTTTCATAAGGTCTGCCTTACCCTAAACCGGTATGGGATAGCTGCCAGTCTCCGGCTCTTGGAACAGGGTAATAATATCCTGTGCCCAAGGAAGCCGGACGGCAAGCCAAGCACCGGGAGACAATCATCAGTTCGGCAGCAAAATGCTGCCGGCAATCTTCCTTTTTTTCCAGAAGGGCGGGCATGGGCATAGTAGTCAAACAACCGGCACCGGCATTTTCCTCCGTTTTCTTGGATAGACCTTTCACCATGGTCTACATTACATTTTTTTCTATGAGACCAATTTTTGCCAATTTTCCTGCCAAAAATTGTTTATTTTACCCATTTCAATCGGCTATCTTATGATTCTTTCGGAATCGCCATAGGGATTGAAAAAAATCCCCGCACAGAAGTAGCTGATATTGTGAGCTTTCTTTCCCCATTATATTGAGAATTAACTCTTAAAATAATGGGGAATATAAATATCTCTTTTAATTCTTTGCCGATATTCTGAGCTTAAACAGTCCAAACCGGTTTCTCGAGAAAAAGCATGTGGTACAGTTATTGCTACTCTCATATCCTTTGAAATTCATTTTCAGTACCGCCATCCAGACCGAAAACGCGCCCTCAGGGCATCCAGGGTGCGCAAAGTCCGGCGCCGCAAGGCTCCGGTAGTATGAGCACGTTTGTAAAAGGCAAACCAGACCGAAAGGCTGGGACGCAAAGCTTCCGGTCCAGACCGCATCCTGGACAGCGGGGCTGCCGGACGGGATCATGGAACTTCTTTTTTTTCCTTCCCAACCCCATCCATCGCAGCTTCCCGGCCGTCGCTATAGGTAATTGAAGATTCTCACGCGTTCGGAATGTTTTTTTCCGCAACCGCGAAAGAGAACGGGCGGCGGAGCGCCCGAAGCAAAGCCGAGGGTCCCAGCCGGATGCTTATATGTCGATGAAGCCGGCGACCGGCTCGATTGAAAACCGATATTCGCTTTTGAGGATCATGATGACGGAAATGACAGAGCGATCAACCATCACCGGCTTCGGAACAGGGGGCAGTATGTCGTCGAAAACAAAGGGTTTGCCGGCGGGCGGAAAACATCCACATCAGACAATCACTTACCGGCTCGCCGCCCTGTTCCTGGCGGTGGCTCTGTTTGCGGGAATCGGCCGCGATGCCGCCGCGCAGGTCCTGGCGACGGCGGACATTCGGGTATTGGGAATCCAGCTGAATGTCGACACCCGCCCCGATATCGAGGGGCTTCAGTCCACCATGACGGCGGTCAAAAATTTTCCGTCGGCGGTGGACACCCGGGTGGGGTTTCCAGGATCGGAGACCGTGCCGGTCCTCTCCCCCGAATGGATGGTCAAAGCGGAACTGGCCGGGCCGGGGCTGAATACCCCCAGAACCCTTGCGGCCGTTCCCAATCAGTTGATGGAACTGCCGGTATTGAAGGTGTCCGGCGAATATCATCTGTATAACATCCGGCTTGAAGATCATGCCGGCACCCCCATTCTGACCCGTGATCCCACCCTCGAATCGGTCGTCATCACCGTCATCGACAAGCTCCTGGTCACCCAGGTCACCTCCCGGCCCCTGACCCTCGAAGAGATCGAAGAAAAGGGCATCGTCATCGACGAAGACAATTACACCGCCATGAACTTCACGGTGGGGCTGACGGTGGGCAGCGAACCGGTGGAGATCGAAATGCCGATGCTGATTCCCAAAACCGACCAGGGCTTCGCCCATGTGCCGCCGCCCTCGGCGAGTTTCCAGTTCGAGCCGGCCCGGTTCGAATCGATCAATATCCCGAACCTCACCCTCACCGGGTTTTCCCTGGCGTCTCCCGATGAAGAGTTGCCGAAGGATTTCCATCTGCCCCGCATCCACGGGGTCATCGTCATCCCCGGCAACATCGCCTTTTTAAACCAGTTTTTCAGCGTCATCCTTCAGGCCGCCAACGTGGCCCCGGAGGGGTCGGGACTGATGCTGGAAAACGCCCGGGCCGCCATTCATCTCCCCCTGGGGGCGGATGAAATGGTCTCCGGAGACGATCCCCTGCGGATTGCCGAGACCCAGGCCCACGGCGCTCAGGAAAACCTTCCACTTCAAGACGAGACCGGAACCGACACCATCGTTCCCGGCGGCGCCAACCAGGCCGAGTTTCTGGTGGAAGGCCTTCGGGAAGGGACCCACGTCGTCGATTTCGACATCACGGGGGATCTTTTCATTCCCTCCCTCGGAGAATCGGTGACCCTGACCGGCAAAGCCGCCGGCACCGTCCAGGTCAAAAACCCCACCTTCAGCATGACCCTGGCCCATCCCGATGTGGTGCGGGAGGGGGAGGCCTATTCCCTGTTTGTCACCGTCACCAACACCTCCACCACACCGGCCAACCTGTTTCAGTTGCGTCTCAACTCCCGAAGCCTGTCCGGGGCCCGGCCGGCGGAGGGCGAAACCGAAATCAAAACCCTCGACTCCCTGCCGCCCGGCCAGGCCGAAACCCTCGAATACCATCTGGTGGCCCGCACCACCGGAAAGGTCACCGGCACCGTCTTTCTGGCCGACCCGGGGATCAACGGCAGCTTCGTGCTCAACACCGGGGTGGGAGACACCGGCATCCCCCTGTCGCCCGACACCCTGATCCTTCCCCAGACCGTGGACTATCTGCCCGACACCCCCGCCGACCCGGTCTTTGCCGCCGTGCGGCTGCTGGGCCAGGCCTACAGCGTGGCCACCGCACCGGCCGGAGCCCTGCCGCCGGACATCGCCCGAATGTCCAAAACCTATGTCTTCGACCGGGCGGTCAAACTGGCTCAGGCCGGCCTCCATGTCCGCTTCGGCGAACCGGGCCGGAACGCGGTGCAGGACCTGTTGATGGATTACCTCGGCAGCGACCTGCAGCGGCTCGATCTCCTCTACCCCGATTCGAAAAAGGCCCGGGCGGTTGAAAAGGACCTGCGGGCCTTCGATACCCTCCGCCGCAAGGCCGATGCCGGAGAAAACCTCTCCCGGGTGCTGGCCGAACTGATCGAATATGATCCCTCGGTCGAGTCCCTGGCCGATCTGCAGCTGGCATGGGCCGAATATGCCGCCTCCCGGCCCGCCCACCTTTCATTCGGCGTACACAGCCCCGATGCCGAGGTATGCCTTCGCATGACCGACGGAGACGGCCGGATTCTCGGAAGCCTGACGCCGACCGACGACCCGGCCCGGGAGATCCCCTTTGCCGACCGGTTCAGTCTTTTGGGTGACGGCGCCGACCGGGCCGACATGATCTTTTCCGCCGCCCCGGAATCCCAAGTCTACACCCTCGAATTCGGGTTTCCGGACGGGGCCTTCGGGGCGGACATCTCCCTGGTGCTGCCCGACGGCGGCGGCATGATTCAGGCGGTCTATCCGCCGGTCTCCCTGCCGGCCGGCAGCGTCGGAAAGCTGGTCTTCCGTCCTTCCTCGGGCGGTGATCTCAGCTTTATGATCGACACCGACGGCGACGGGGTCGGCGACCGGACCCTGACGCCGACGATGGCCCCCGTCTTCGATGCGCCGCCCCGCCTGATGGGGGTGCTCCAGTGGGCCAAGGGAAACCGGCCCCTCACCGGCATCGGCTTTACCACCGGCGATCCCTTCGGCCGAATGGTGGGCCTGTTGTTCAGTGAAGAGGTGACCCCGGAAACGGCCACCAACCCGGCGCTTTACCGCCTGCCGGAACACGGCATCGAAGACATCCGGCTTCAGCCCGACCGGCGCATGGTCTTTCTCATG
>CAZNLT010000190.1:0-5033 GCA_964573705.1 uncultured Desulfobacterales bacterium | reverse complement strand
CGGTACCAGATCGAATTCGTCCTTCAAAACATCAATGTGGCCGAGAATGTCGACATCTGGCTCAACGACACCCATGCCGCAGGCACCGACCACTTCAAGCTGGAGGCCATGGACCCGGTCACCGGCAATATCGGCAAAGCCTCCACCCGCATCCAGTACGACGGCCAGCGGATGGTCCTGAACGTCATCATCCGCGGATACGGCGGCATCGAAGGAACCGTCTACGACGAAGACGGCGATATCGTCTCCGGCGGCCCCCCGGGGGTGCTTTCGGTCATCGCCAAAAACATCAGCACCGGCGAAGCCTTCCGGTCCTGGGTGGATGAAAACGGCAGCTACGCCTTTCCCCGTGCGTTTCAGGCCGCAGACGGCGCCGACCTGTCGGCGCCCCGGGTGACCGTGGGCAACCTCATCCTTCAGGTGATTCGATCCGACGGCTATACCGGCATCGCCACCGTCAACATCCCGGCGGCGGAGATGACCGTCACCCGGGATATCGTGCTGATCGCCCCCAACCGCTACGGCACCGTCACCGGCCGGGTCCTGGAGGCGGGCGGAACCACCGGGGCGGCGGGCGTATTGGTCCAGATCGCCGGAAAGGTCCTGACCCGCATAGACACCTATGACAGGGAATACAAAAACAGCGTGGTCGGCGCCACCCACACCGACGAGACCGGGTTCTTCCGGTTTGAAGACGTTCCGGTCGGCGACATCCAGGTGCAGGCCCTCAGGCAGGCCACCTATGAACACGTCAAAGTCGCCGATTATCTGGCCGAGGGCGAGGAAAAACACCTCACCCTGGTCCTGCCCGGAAGCGGCGCCGCCGTCACCGGCACCGTGCTGGACGCAAGCGGAAATCCGGTGGCCGGGGCCGCCGTGGCCGGCGGCCCCACCCTGACCGAAACCGCCGCCGACGGAAGATTCGAGATCACCGGCCTTCCCCTGGGCCGGGTCACCGTCTATGCCCAGGCCCCCGACTCCCCCGCCGTGGGAAAGACGACCCTGGACCTGCTCTCCGCCGACACCGTCCAGGAGATTCTGATCACCCTGGAGCCGGTCGGCGCCGTTACCGGAACCGTGACCGAGGCGGACGACGTCACCCCGGTGGCCGGCCAGAAGGTTCAGCTCTGGGTGGGCGATAGCGGGGTCATGGCCGAGACCTACACCGATGAGAACGGACAGTATGGATTCGTCAACTACCCGGTCGAGTCCTACACCGTCAAGGCGGTGCGCCAAGACCTCGGCGACGGCGGCATGGCCTTGACCGCCATCCGGTACGCCGGGGATACCCGGATCGCCGACATCCGGTTCCGGGGCCTGGGCCAGATCAAGGGAAGGGTCGAGCAGACCAACGGCACCCCGGTGATCACCGATGTGGTCATCGTCCGCAAGGTCTGGCGGATCATTCCCCAACAGACCGGCGCCACCGACAACTATTATCTCGACTATGTCGAGGCGATTCAAAACGAGGTCGACGGGGAAACCGCCGGGGCCATCGAAGAAGTCCTCAACCAGACCGGCGCCACCGCACCGCCCCAGGAATTTTTCATGCTGGTGGACGAACCGGTCCTGATTTCAAGCGACATCCTGGGGCCGGGCGGAGAGGTGACCGGTGAATTCCACTACCCCGGTCCGGTCACCGGCGGCCCCTTCACCGTCACCGCCATCAGCGGGTTTCTGGCCCCCGCCGAGGTGACCGGTGAAATCCCCCGGACCACCGACCCCGAGGAGCGCATCGTCGACGTCGGGGTCATCGTCCTGGAGCCGGCCACCGGCCGACTGCAAGGCAGGGTCTACATGCCCGACGGCGAGACCCCGGTGGGTGAAGGCGTCAAGGTCACCGTCAAGTCCCTCGGCAGTTCCGGCAGCGTCCGGCTGCCGGACCTTTACGGCGGATCGGTCTCCCAGTCGGCGCTTCCGGAGATGGATGTCGCCACCGATGAAGAAGGGCGTTTCGAATTTCCTCTGGTGCTTCGAGGCGGTTTTGTGCTCACCGCCGACACCGGCGTGCCGAACCTCC
The DNA here is from genome assembly GCA_964573705.1 of uncultured Desulfobacterales bacterium. Taxonomy (GTDB): domain Bacteria; phylum Desulfobacterota; class Desulfobacteria; order Desulfobacterales; family Desulfococcaceae; genus JAABSQ01. The sequence goes on along the minus strand of CAZNLT010000190.1, from coordinate 3,013 downwards.
CCACCCCCCAGAGCCATGAGAAGATGGAGACCGAAGTCTTCAGCGACCAGGACGGCGAACGGATGCTCAATGTGCGGCTCTTCGGCCGCCAGAACGGGTCGGTGCCCGCCGGCGGGACGGTGACCGCCGACATCCGGCTTCAGGACGCCGCCTGGGTGCAGGTGACGGTGAACCAAAAGGATACGGACGGCGCCACCTACCCGGCGGCGGGCGCCCGGGTCAGCCTGTCTACCGATTCCGCCCTGGACGAAGACCTGGCGGATTTTTTTACCGATCAGTACACCGACGCCGACGGCGTGATCGACTTTTTTCCGGTCATCGAAGGCGATTTTTCGGTCATCGCCGCCGAGCAGAATTCACCGGTCACCGGCCGGGCGGCCGGAACGGTCGCCTACAGTGCGCAAAAAGAGCTCATACCGGTGACGGTGACCCTGGGGGCGATCACCACCGACACCGGCGAGGTGATCGAGGCCGAGATCTTCGGCGCCGTCACCGGCACGGTTTACCAGGCCGACGGCTCCCCCCTGGAAAACCCGGCCCAGGTGCGGATCAAGGCCTCCGGCGCAAGCCTGCTGACCACCAGCGACAGCACCGGCGGGTACCGGCTCGACTTTGTGCCCGGCGGCGCCTTTTCGGTGGAGGCCTTCGAGCCCTATACCGCCCGACGGGGCGCCGCTTTCGGCGAGATCGCCGTGGACGGCGAAACGGTCGATGCGGATGTGACCCTGGTGGGGCTCGGCACCGTTTTGGGCCAGGTCTTCGACGCCGCCGGCCGGGAGACGATTCAGGCCGCCGATGTGATCCTGTATCCGTCGGGGAATTTCACCGATGCTTTGATCAGCCGAAGCGACGCGCGCGGCGGCTATTCTCTGCCCGGGGTTCCGGTGGGAAACTACACCGTCAAGGCCAATGATCACATGTCCGGCCTGTCGGGTGAAGCACAGGGAAGAATGGTCTCCGACGGCGACACCAATACCACCGATGTCTATCTGCAGGCCAGCGGGACCATCACCGGTACCGTCTCTACCGCTGACGGCAGTTCCGCTGCCGGCGTCACCGTCACCATCACCGGAAATAAAATCCATCGCAGTGTCACCACAAAAAATGACGGAAGCTTCAATTCCGGAGGTTTTCTCCTGATGGACATCTATACGGTCACGGCAAAATCCGGAAACGACGGTGCTGCAACCACGGTGGAGCTCAGCTACCATGGTCAGACAGCCGAGACCGCCCTCACCTTCAACGGCACCGGTACGGTCAAAGGACATATAAGAAGCTCGGACTGCATAGGGACTGCCGAAGACGTTGCGGTGACCCTTCGAAGCCGGAGCCCCTACAGTACCGGATCATGGACAGATCCGCTCGTTCAAAACGGATATTTCGAATTCACCGATGTGCCGGTGGGCGATTTCACCATCCGTGTAAAGACGCTGGTTGAACCGATCCTCGGGGCAGCTGCGGCCGGTTCACTGGGAGGTAACGGTGAGGTCTTTGAATTTTCGGATAACAAAGATCAACCGCCCATCTGCCTTCAGGAATCCGGCGGCATCACCGGCACGGTTCTGCGGGCCGACGCCGCCACCCCGGCGGCCGAAGCGGTGGTGGAAACGGCCCGAAACGGCGTCCGCCTGGTCCGGATTGCCGACGCCTCCGGCGGATTCGCTTTTGACGGCCTGCCACTGGGCGAGTGGGCGGTGTCGATTCAGGATCCGGTCTCCGGGGGCCGGGCCGCCCGGACCGCCTCCATTCTGAACAATGAGCAGACGGTGCCCCTCGGGAAGATCGTCCTGGATGAAGCGGCCCCGCGGATCGTTTCCACCGACCCGGCCGCCGACACCGCCGGCATCGATCCGGCCCGGCCGGTGGAGATCACCTTCAGCGAGCCCGTCGACCCGGCCACCGTCGATGGCGACACCTTCCGGGTCACCGTGGAGGGCGCCCCGGTCGAAGGCGCCGTACAGGTTACCGACGCGGTGCTGACCTTCACCCCCGATCCCCGGTTCCCCGATCTCAGACAGATCCGGGTCTTCATCAAGGGCGACAAGATCGGGTTTCAGGGGGAAGTGCTGGAATCCGGGATTCGGGACCTCTCCGGCCGGGGACTGGCCGCCGATCACATCCTCCTTTTTTCCACCCGGGATGCGACCCCGCCCGCGGTCAAAAGCATCTCTCCGGCCGACGGCGCCGAAGGCGTCTCCATCGACAGCGTCGTCCGGGTGGCGTTCACCGAACCGGTGGATCCGGCCTCCGTCCTGTCTTTCACGCTACGGGCCGGCGACACCGAGGTCGCCGGCGGCATGAACAGCGAGCCGATCCTGGGCAACCGGGTCTTCGTCTTCACCCCGGCGGAGAGACTCGCCCCCGACACCGCCTACACCGCCGTGCTCACCGGGGCGCCGGTTCGGGACACCGCCGGCAATGCCATGGCCGAGACCGGGATCACCGCCGGTTTTGCCACCCTGGATACCCTCCCGCCGGTGATCATCGCCTTTTCCTGTCCCGACGGCGCCCTGCTCATCCCCGGGGCGGAGGTGGAACTGACCGTGGCTGCCGATCCGCCCGGGGATGCGGCCTCGGTGGAAATCTACCGGAGCAACCTTCTGATCGCCACCCTGACCGAAGCCCCGTTCACCTATACCCTGGCGATCGATCCGGCCTTTGAATCGCCCGTCGAGATGGCGGCCGTGGCCGTGGATGCGGCCGGAAACCGAAGCGCGGCGAAGACCCTGGCCCTGAATCTGGCCGCCAATGAGCATCCGGACGTCGAAATCACCGTTCCGGCGGAGGGGACCCGGGTCAGCCTCGGCGAGACCGTCACCGTTACCGTCCACGCCTCCGACGATCTGGGCCTGGCCCGGATCTCCTATACCGCCAACGACGGCTATGTCGCATCCGGCGCCATAGAAGCGGCCGGGACCGCCGAGGAATCGGCCGAGTTCACCTTCACCGTGCCGGCGGATTTTCCGGCGGGAACCCCGATCGAACTGCAGGCCGCCGCCACCGACACCCTGGG
>CAZNLT010000189.1:3251-10881 GCA_964573705.1 uncultured Desulfobacterales bacterium | reverse complement strand
TCCATAACTATTTGAAATTTAAGGATCCAACTGAATTTTGTGGTCATAGTTTTTAAAATTGGAAATGAACAAGAGATTGCATTAATATCGATCCCTTGCCGTATCCCGCCCCTAAATTAAATCCTGCGATCGGCAGACCCTATGGGTTTGCCTGATTCAACAGAAAGCGTATAAGATGGAAATTTTCACATACCCCTCCGAAGCTGCCGACAAAAGGGTAGCGGCTATTGTCGACCGGGGCCTCGAATTCGGTCAGGAGACCTATGAAACCGTCAACCGCATTCTGGCGGAGGTCCGGCGTGAAGGCGATGCGGCCCTGATCCGGTATGCGGACCGGTTCGATGCGCCGGGCATGACCGTCGATGCCTTGAAGGCCACGTCCGAGGAGTTTGAATCCGCTGAAAACGCGGTCTCGGACGCATTCCGCCAGTCCCTGAATCGGGCCGCGGAGCAGATTGAAGCGTTTCACAAGCGGCAGCTTCAAAAATCCTGGATCACCACCGACCGTCCGGGGGTGGTGCTGGGTCAGATGGTCCATCCGGTGGATGCGGCCGGTATCTATGTGCCGGGCGGAAAAGGCGGGGACACCCCTTTGGTTTCTTCGGTGCTGATGGGGGCGATTCCGGCCCGAATCGCCGGGGTAGGGCGGTTGGTCATGGCCACTCCGCCGACGCCCGACGGAACGGTCAATCCCCATCTGCTGGCGGCGGCCAAACGGGCCGGAGTCGATGCGGTCTATAAAATGGGCAGCGCCTGGGCCGTGGCGGCCCTGACCTACGGCACGGAGACGGTCCCCAAATGCGATGTGATCGTGGGGCCGGGCAATATTTATGTCACCATCGCCAAGAAAATCGTTTCCGGAACCGTCGGCATCGACATGATCGCCGGCCCCAGCGAGGTGCTGGTCATCGCGGATGATGCCGCGGAGCCCGAGTTCATCGCCGCCGACCTGCTCTCCCAGGCCGAACATGATCCGCTGTCCTCGGCCGTCCTGGTGACCGATTCAAGGGAGATCGCCGAAGCGGTTCAAAAGGAGGTCGAATCGCAGCTGAAACATCTCCATCGAAGCGACATCGCCCGGGAGTCCCTGAAAAATTTCGGCGCCATTCTGGTGGTCGAGGACATCGATGCGGCCATTGCGCTTTCCAACGCCGTCGCTCCCGAGCACCTGGAACTGCATATTCGAGGACCCTTCGAGCACATCGGGAAAATCCGCAACGCCGGGGCGGTCTTTATGGGGAGTTATACCCCGGAGCCGGTGGGCGATTATATCGCCGGCCCCAACCATGTGCTGCCCACGGCCGGTACGGCCCGTTTTTCCTCGGCCCTGTCGGTGGACAACTTTATCAAAAAGACCAGCATCCTCCACTATTCGGAATCGGCTTTCAGGCGGGAGGCCGACGACGTCATCCGTCTGGCCGAGATCGAGGGGCTGGGGGCCCACGCCCATTCCATTCAGGTTCGATTGAAAAAATAGCCCGCCACCACATCCACCAATTCCTTCGGATGATGGATGATGCAATCCGGTGAGGCCGCATTCAGTTGCCCGGCCGAGTGGGTGCCGTATCCCGCGGCGCAGGTGTGGCATCCCGCCCGCCTGCCCATTTCCATATCCAGATTCGAATCCCCCACCATGAGGGTTTTGAAGGGGTCGGCATCCATCGTTTTCAGGAGCATGTGGAGCATCTCCGGTTCGGGTTTGGATCGGGGGACCTCGTTTTCGCAGATGGTGGCCTCGAAAAAACGGTCGAGGCCGAATGCTGGCAACAGGGAATCCAGGTTTTCCCGCCTTTCGTTGGTGGCGACCGCCAGAGTGATTTCCCGGTCCCGAAGGTGTTGAAGGACTTGCGGGACTTCGGGAAAGACCGCGGATCGGATCGGGCTGAGCGCCAGATACTTTCGATTATAGGCGCCGATGGCGCGGTCGATCCGGTCCGGTCGGGTTATACCGGCGGCATGGAACATTTCGGCTAAGGTGCGGCAGGACAGAATGGCCAGATTCTTCTCCCCGCTTCTGCCGGGGGGCTTTTCCTCCATCTCCGCCAGGGTTTCCTCGAAAGCCTGTTTCACTGCTTGGGTACTGTCCACCAGGGTGCCGTCGAAATCGAATATGATGGTATCTACAGAGGCATTCATAAGTACAATCCTTATACACCTCCGGAGTTTGTCAAGACGTTCTGCCGGGTGGGTCGCGATGCCACGCAGGAAAGCTGCCCGGCTTCTTTTTGACATTCTCTCGCTTGATGCTTATTTTAACTCAGACTTACAGAAAGGAGGTGAGGAGGTATGGTGAAAAATTCAAACAGGGTCACCGGCCCCAAAACAGCCCGGTTTTGTATCTGGACGATTCTTCATCAGGATCGAATTTCCTTCCACTTCAAACTCTATATGTACGCCGTTGCGGCGGTTATCGTCGCGCTGCATCTGTTCGGCATCCTCAGCAAACCGGTCGCCCTGGGCGGGCTGGGTATCGGCGGAACCTCCGCCGTTCTGTTGATGTGGGCGTTGATTCGAGCACGAAAAAAAGCGGTTCTGGGTATCGATCATCCGAAGCTGCGGGAAGCGGCTCATGAAGCGATGATGGTCTATCTTTCCCGAAAACCGGTATCCGCCAAACAGAAGCGGGAACTGATGAATCCGGTCGGGCCCCGCGATTGTCGGTACGAAGAATGCTCGTGAAAGTCTTTTCCGTTTCCTCCCCTGCATCCGACCCCCACCACGCGGAGCGGTGATCTGATCTGATCGAATCCAGGCACTGTTCCGCGTTTCTTTTTTTGAAGAATCGGATTTGAGGCGGTTTCCAGAAATTATCATTTTGCTCTGGACGATCTTTTCAGTTCGAAGTTCCGCCTTCAGGCGACGCTTGCAAGATTCCGACCCCAATCCGCCGAAAGGCGGTGCTCCAAACCTGACGCCAGGCCGGCTGGTCTTTTCTTCATAGGAGATCGCCTAAAACCCGAATAAAAACAATTTTGTATTTTAATAATTTAAAAAATACAAAATTGTTTTTATTTTCGGGTCGCCGTTATCTGATTTTACTTCCCGAATTTTCCTTAAATTAAAAAATATTTCATTGAAATAGAATCGATTAGGCCGGATGAGGCGATCGGTCGTGTTGCATTGGTATGCGCTTTGCTATTTTCCCGTTTAAGAAATGTTCGGGTCCATAAATCCGGGGCGTATTCAACCATTTCAGTAAACAGGAGAAACCCATGAAAAAGATCGAAGCCATTATCAAACCGTTCAAACTGGATGACGTCAAGCATGCCCTGACCCAGCTCGGGGTCAAAGGAATGACCGTCAGCGAGGTACGCGGGTTCGGCCGTCAGCGAGGGCACAAAGAGATCTATCGAGGCGCCGAGTATCAGGTGGAGTTTATTCCCAAGCTCAAGCTCGATATCATTGTGGACGCATCCATGGAAGAGCAGGTGGTCCAGGCCATTGTGAAAACTGCAAACACCGGCAGCGTCGGGGACGGCAAGGTATTTGTCTGGCCCATTGAGAACGCGTATCGGATACGGACCGGCGAATCCGGAAAACAGGCCCTGTAATTTATCGATTCTTGAACTTGAAAAAACCCAAGAAAGGAAAAAATTAAAAAATGAAAGCCAGTGATAAAACACTCGTTCCTGTTTTGTGTGCCGCCCTTTTGTTGATCGGTTTCGGGCTGAGTTTTGATGCGCCGGTCTTCGCCGCCGATCCCGAGGTAGTGGAAAAAGCGATTTCAACAATCCCGCCGGAGCTGTTTCAAGGAAAAACCCAGGAAGAGATTCAAAAGGAGCTGCCGGTTTCAGCGGCTTACCGGGATGAAACCACCCCCATTGAAGAGACGGTCACCGTTGAGGTGAACGGAGAGACCGAGACCGTCTCCATTTTCCGATACCTGACCGGACTGGAAATTTTGCAATACCGGGGGGATGTGCTCTGGACCTGCATCGCCGCCTTTTTGGTCTTCATTATGCAGGCCGGTTTCGCCATGCTGGAGGCCGGCTTCACCCGCGCCAAGAATGCGGTCAACATCATGATGAAGAACATTATGGATTTCTGTATGGGTACGGTGGCTTTCTTAATCATCGGGTTTCACATCATGTTCGCGGGGCCGGACGAATCCCTCTTCTTTCTGGGCGACACCTCGGCTACCCAGTGGGGGTTCGCTTTCTGGCTGTTTCAGTGCGTCTTTGCGGCCACCACCGCCACCATCGTTTCAGGAGGAATGGCGGAGCGGACCAAGTTCACCAGTTATCTGATCTACAGTGTGGTGATCTGCGCCTTTATTTACCCCATGTTCGGCGGCTGGGCCTGGGGCAGTCTTCTGGACGGCAACGGCTGGCTGGAGGGGGTTCTCGGGGTGGGGTTCTATGATTTTGCCGGTTCCACCGTGGTCCACTCCATCGGGGGATGGATCGCGCTTGCCGGCGCCATGGTGATCGGCCCCCGGGTGGGCAAATTCGGGGCCGACGGCAAACCCAGGGCGATCCCCGGCCACAATCTTCCCTTTGCGGTGATCGGCGGGTTTATCCTCTGGCTGGGGTGGTTCGGGTTCAACCCGGGCAGTACCACCACCTTCGACGGCAATTTGGCCCGGATCGCCGTCATGACCAATATCGCCGGCGCCGCCGGCGGCATCGGCGCCATCAGCGCCATCTGGGCTTACGCCAAAAAACCGGATGTGGGGATGACCGTCAACGGCTTTCTGGCCGGTATGGTGGCCATCTGCACCGCGGTGGACGTGGTGGACGTCTTCGGGGCGCTGATCATCGGCCTGGTGGCGGGCGTACTGGTGGTCTTCAGCGTGCTGTTTATCGAGCGGGTCCTGAAGGTCGATGATCCGGTCGGCTGCGTCAGTGTACACGGAGTCTGCGGCGCCTGGGGGACTCTGGCGTTCGCCTTCTTCGGGGTGGAAAGCTTCAGCGCCACCGTTTTGTTGGCACAGCTGATCGGCATCGGGGTCGGATTTGCATGGGCCTTCGGCACCGGCCTGATTCTGTTTCTGGCTATCAAGCACACGGTCGGTCTTCGGGTCTCTCCGGAAGAAGAGGAGATGGGCCTGGATATTCAGGAGCACGGCAACGAAGCCTATTCCGGGCTGGCCGTGGATCCCCACAGTTTGGCATAAGGGGTATCCGTCCAGAAATGATCGCCGCCCGGGAGCTTCTGTTTCCGGGTGGTTCCGACCCGATCCCCGCCGAGGGGGCAAGTATTTCGGAATTGGATTTTCATATAAGGAAAAAAAAGTTCTTTAAAATAATATTATTTCTTGACAATGATTCGCTTTTGTTGAAATCTACGGCCATGAAAGGGAAATCAGATCCTGAATCCGGAGCCATGAACAGACCCTCCCGACAGAAAACCCAAACAACGGTCAGCGAGACCCTGAGCCCCGGCCACGACAACCGCCTTGAGGTGGCCATCGGCCGGGAGATTCGCGGGTTTCGCAAAAAGATGGGGCTGACGATCGCGGAGCTGGCCAATCTGGCGGGATTATCCACCGGAATGCTGTCTAAAATCGAGAACGGCCATGCATCGCCGTCATTGGCCACGCTTCAGTCTCTTTCCAAGGCGCTCAACATTCCGGTGACCGCGTTCTTCCGCAAATACGAAGAAGAGCGGGACGCCAGCTTCGTTCGCGCCGGAGAGGGGCTGGTCATCGAACGACGCGGCACCCGGGCCGGTCACCGGTATCAGCTGCTGGGGCACAGCGTGGGCAAGTCCATTTCGGTGGAGCCTTACCTGATCACGCTGACGGTGGAATCGGAAGTCTTTCCCCTCTTTCAACATCCCGGCATGGAGTTCCTCTACCTGCTGGAGGGGAAGATGACCTACATGCACGGCGACAAGTCCTATCCGCTGTCGCCGGGGGATTCCCTGTTTTTCGATTCGGACGCCCCCCACGGGCCGGAGGAGTTGATCGATCTGCCCATTCATTTTTTGTCCATCATCGTCTCTCCGAGATTCTCGGATTAAAACAAATCATGTACCCCGATGTTCGCCGCTCACGTCTCATGGCGGGGTACGCGAATACGTCACCACCCTTCGTGCGCCGACCAGCGCATGGATGGTCTCAGGAGGTTGCCAGATGTGCGCCATTGCGGGGATTTTGTTTAAAAACGGCAAACGGCCCGGTTTTTCCATGACCACCGGCGAGGCCCTGACCGAAATTCTGGATGCCACCCTGCACCGGGGGCCTGACTCCGCCGGGTGGGCCCTTTATCGGGACCCGCTGCCGACGGGGCGGCTTCGCATGCGGTTTTTCATCTCCCCGGGCGAGCAGGCCCGATCGGAAATCGATACGATTCATCAAACCCTGGCGGAGGAAGAAGTCGAAATCCTCTCTGAAGAAGTGCTCGGCTGCACCTTGGGGGTCGAGGTGAAATTCGCAGGAGACCTGCTGGACCTGACCCATGCGGTGGAACGTCGGATCAAGCCGGTTTCCATGGGCAGCCGTCTCGACATCATCAAAGACGTGGGCCAGCCCCGGGAACTGGCGCCCAGGTACAACATCGCCGACTTCAACGGCGATCACGGCATCGCCCATATCCGCCTGGCCACCGAATCGGGGGTGCATCCCGATACCTCCCATCCCTTCTGGGCCTGCGGATTCGCCGATATCGCCACGGTCCACAACGGCCAGATCACCAATTACTGGATCATGCGGCGGCGCCTGGAGCGGCGCGGCATGACCTTTCAGACCGAAAACGACACCGAGCTGATCGCTGTCTACCTGGCCTATCGAATGAGCACAGGTGCATCTCTGGAAACGGCGCTTCGGACCTCCCTGGAGGACCTGGACGGCACTTTTTCATACCTGGTGGCCACAAAAGACGCCATCGGCTACGCCAAAGACAAACTGGCGGCCAAGCCCATGGTCAAGTATGAAGACGATGACATGATCGCCATCTCTTCGGAAGAGGTGGGCTTGAACCGGCTGTTTCCGGGCCGGGCCCTGGAAACCACCGAACCGACCCCCCTGAGTTGCGGGCTCTGGTCCCGGTCCCCTGATGTCAACCCATAGGTTTCGCGAGAAAGGAAGTCCGACCATGCCGACCATCGACCTGTCGCAAATGAACATCAAGACCGCCAACGAGGTGATCAAGGGATACGGGGCCACCCACCGGGATGTGGAAATCCTGAACCCGGACGCCCGCCATTATATCGGGGTGGGCCTGACCAATCCCATTCGGGTGACGATTCGGGGCTCCGCCGGCTATTTCTGCGGCGGTCTGAGCGACGGCCCCCGCATCGAGGTGGAGAAGAACGTCAGCTGGGGGGTGGGAGACAACATGCTCTCCGGGTCCATCGTGGTGGGCGGCAACGCCAGCGCCATCGCCGGAGAGGCCCTGCGCGGCGGCGACATCGTGATTCGGGGCAACACCGGCTCCCGGGCCGGGCAGGTGATGAAAAAAGGGACCCTCTGCTGCTGCGGCAATGCCAGTTTCATGGCCGGCTACATGATGTACGGGGGCCGGTTGATCATCCTGGGCGATTCGGGCCCCCGGGTGGGGGAAGACATGGCCGGCGGCGCCATCTTCGTGGGCGGCCGGGTGGAATCTCTGGGCAGTGAAGCGGGTACAGCCAGGAGCGAGTAGAGCGGGAGGCCATACCAGAAGTAGCCGAACGAGCCCTCCGCGCT
>CAZNLT010000189.1:0-3241 GCA_964573705.1 uncultured Desulfobacterales bacterium | reverse complement strand
CCTCCACCTTCCGAAAGGTCCCGGTGAAGGGAATCTCGAATCGATCAGGGCTTTTCTGGATCGGTACGAGATTCCCTTCACCGGGACCTTTCGGAAGGTGGTCAGCGCGGAAAAAGAACTCAAGTTCGCCACCCCGGAACCCAAAGCCAAGCCGGTGGCGTTTACCCGGTTTTCCGGCGGGGAATCCGGCTACTGGAATGAAAAGGTGCGGCAGGATATTCAGGTCAAGAGCGCCATCGGGCGGTATCGGATTCGCGGGTACGGCGCGTCCCGGCACGTCCCCCATTTCGGAGACATCGCCTTTAAAGCCGATCTGTCCGGTGCGGGAGGGGATTCCGGGGTCGCCGACCGGGTTAACCTGAGGACCTTCATCGGCGGCAGACACGGGGCCCGGGCCCTGGATCTGAGCATGCCGGTGATGATCGCGCCCATGAGCTTCGGTGCGGTCAGTCCCCGCATGAAAGAGGCCCTGGGGATCGCCTCCCGGCTGTCGGGGATCTCCGAAAACACCGGCGAGGGCGGGATGTATTCGGTGGAACGGGCCGAGGCCCGACAGCTGATCGCCCAGTGCCTGTCCGGCCGGCTGGGGTGGAACATCCATGACATGAAGCGCTCCGACGGGCTGGAGATTTATATCTCCCAGGGCGCCAAGCCGGGTCTGGGGGGGCAGCTCATGGCCTCCAAGCTCACCCGGGAAATCGCCGAAATTCGCGGTATTCCGGCAGGCATGGACCTGCGATCCCCCTCCCGCCATCCCGACATTCTGGGCGGGGACGATCTGATTATGAAGGTGCTGGAATTCCGGGAAGCGGTGGGCTGGCGTCTGCCGGTGGGCCTCAAACTGGGCGGAGGCCGCACCCGGGACGACATCAAAATCGCCTTGAAAGACGGTCTCGACTTCATCGAACTGGACGGGCTTCAGGGCGGCACCGGAGCGGCCGGAAACGAGGTGCTCGAGTATGTGGGGATTCCCACCATATCGGCCCTGATGGAAGCCCTGGACGGATTGTCCGAAATCGAGGCCGAGGGGCGGATGCCGATCGTGCTGATGGGCGGGGTCCACAGCGGTGTGGATATCGCCAAGGCCCTGGCCCTGGGCGCTTCCGCGGTGGGGATCGGGACCTCGATGCTGATTGCGGGAGGATGCACCGGGTGCATGCAGTGCAGTTCCGGGGCCTGCCCCCTGGGGATCGCCACCCAGGACCCCGAGCTGGTGGGCCGCTTCAACACCCCGGAGCGGGCCCGGATGATGCACCGCTATCTGGAATCGATCCGGTGGCAGCTGGCCGCTATTGCGGATGCGCTGGGGTACGGGGAAATCCGCGGGCTGTCCCGGGACGATCTGGTGGCCCTGACCCCGGAAGCCGCTGAAATGACCCGGCTGCCGTATGCGCCTGAATACCGGGACCGGTTACGGGGCAAAGGAACATCCGATATCCCTGCCCGAACCGAAACCGGCACCGCCAATTTTTCCAAACGGGATCGAAAGTTGATTCAGGCCATGTCCAAGACCGACGTCGAAGACGGGTCGGTCCAGCAGGAGATCCTGTCGGGTTTTCTGGCGCCCCGGGAAAATCCGTTTCCCGAGACCCGGCCTGCCCATCTCGACGATGTCGTCTTTTTGTCCGCAGCCCTCACCCGGTTGGTGATCGACCCCTATCGGGAAGCCTGCTCCACCAAAACCCGCATCAGCCGGTTCATCGGAATGGGCGGACTGGACGAAAAGGGTCCGGAACTGATTCTGGAACATCCTTTTTTGATAACCGGGTTCGATGATGCACCGGTCGGGGTCCGGCAAGCTCTGGCCCGGGCCCTGACCACCACCGGATGCGGTTGTGTGGGGCGAAAACCGCTTTCCGACGGCGGTAAACCGGTCTGGATTCAATTGCTCGGGGAAAAAGACATTCCGAATCCAAAGGCCGACGGGCTGGTTTATAAGATCGGTAATTCGTTTCATCCGGTCAAGGCCGAGCGCCTCCATTCGAATCAACTGGTCGGTCTGGCCGTTTCCGGACCGGTGCTGCCCGAAGCGATTCTGTATGCTTTAGATCGGCAACTCGATTTTATGATTCTGGACGGCGCCGGGGACATTTCTTCTCTCTCATCCGAACTGTCTGCGCCACCGGATCTGACCGTTATGCGGGAGGCCATCCGGATTCTGCGGAAAATGAATCGTGAAGAAGACATCTCACTGATCTATTACGGCGGCCTGCGATCCGGCACCGATGTGGCCAAGGCCCTGGCCATCAACTGCCAGGCCGCGATTTTCGGGGTGGCGATCGCCTTGGCCATGGGAGGCGATATCGCAAACGGCAACCCGGTTTATCCGAAAAACCGCTCAGTAGAGGAGATGGAGAAGGCGGCCGTGAACTGGATCAAAGGTACGGTCCAGGAGACCGCCATCATCGCCCGATGCACCGGAAAGACCAATGTCCACAACCTGGAACCCGAAGATATGCGGAGCATCACACTGGCGACCTCCCGGGATTTCGGGATACCGCTGACGTCGGGGCAGGTTCGGCGGGAGGGGTTTTGAGTAGGGGCAGGCCCCCGTGCCTGCCCTGTTCGCGTCGCCCCGGTTTCCGTTTCTTCCCCGGTTTCCCGATCCATGGAAACGGCCGGTGCGGTGCGACGGCGGATGCGGGCAAAATGCATATTCGGTTATATTCGGTGAAAAAACCAACGGCCGTTGAAGGCCCGGGGAAACCGTGGAAAAACCAATGTTCGGTGCAGGCGCGGGGAAACCGTGGGAAAACCGACGGTCGGTGCAGGCGCAGACAGGGCAACCACGGGGGGTTGCCCCTACAATTATTTCCGTCGCCATATCCGCCGTAGGGGCAGGCCCCCGTGCCTGCCCTGTTCGCGTCGCCCCGGTTTCCGTTTCTTCCCCGGTTTCCCGATCCATGGAAACGGCCGGTGCGGTGCGACGGCGGATGCGGGCAAAATGCATATTCGGTTATATTCGGTGAAAAAACCAACGGCCGTTGAAGGCCCGGGGAAACCGTGGAAAAACCAATGTTCGGTGCAGGCGCGGGGAAACCGTGGGAAAACCGACGGTCGGTGCAGGCGCAGACAGGGCAACCACGGGGGGTTGCCCCTACAATTATTTCCGTCGCCATATCCGTATCATGCCGTAGGGGCAGGCCCCTGTGCCTGCCCTGGTCGCTTGCAGGAACCATCATGGTTATCGACAATGAAGAAAAATCATCCGTTCATGCTGGTATACCGAACATGGAGCTGT
>CAZNLT010000188.1:0-10902 GCA_964573705.1 uncultured Desulfobacterales bacterium | reverse complement strand
GGATTTCGGCCCCTGCCCGATTCATCGCTTCAGCTTCAGGGGGGTCCGGGACCATTGCTGAACCAAGACCAGCAGTTCGGGCAAACCAGCGAAGCCATCGCCGCCGATTACCTTCAGCGGAACGGGTACAAAATCCTGGTTCGCAACTACCGCACCAAACTGGGCGAAATCGACCTCATCGCCCGAGACGGCGACACCCTCGCCTTCATCGAAGTCAAAGCCCGCCGCTCCGCCCGCTACGGCAACCCCAAATACGCCGTCAACCGCTGGAAACAGAAAAAAATCTCCATGGCCGCCCTGACCTACCTCAAATCCACCAAGCAGATGAACGTCAAAGCCCGCTTCGACGTGCTGGCCATCCTCTCTCCAAAACACCCGCCCCAGATCGAATTGATTAAAAACGCTTTTGAGTTGGCGTATCGGTGAATTTTACTTTGCCGCTTTTTCGAAATTATCCATATCGCATACGCCGTATGTAGCCATTCATGATGAGGATAGTTTAAGCGATTTTCACTTAAGCCTCGGATTTTTCGGCCCACGCGGGGCCGATTGACGGTTTTGGACCTAAACCGGTCGGCCGCGGCGTCTTTCAGGCAGAGGGCGGCCCACTGGGAATGGGTGATCTTGGGGTTGTTGGCGACATTGGCGAAGACGGCGAAGGTCTGGGCCGGGGAGAAGATGGCGGACCAGTCGAGGGCTTTGCCAGCCCGGTAAAGGTCGTCCCGGTCGCGGCGCCGGAAGGACGACAGGGGGGCAGGACCCCGGGCCGGGAGTCTGCCGTTTTCCCTCCTCCAGAATGGCCCGGAGCCTGGGCGAATAGGCCATAATAATCCGCTCCAGCCCTACATCGTCGTTGATGGGAAGCAGCACCGTGGCGCATTTATCATAATAGGTCCGGATAGGTCAGGCTGCTTTCTTTCGCACGGGCATGACCAGCATGTGATAGCCATAGTCCAAAAGGATATCCGTGATCCTGTCTCCCGCGAATTCGATCAGGTCCATCTCCCGGTCTTCATCACCCGGCGCCGTCACGTTGATCCATAAAGATTCCGGGTCTTCAGGGTGTTCCATGATGCTGATCAAATCAACCTCCGGAAACTCTTCCCTGATCTGGGCCATTAGTTGCTGAATCAGTTCTTCTTGTTTAAAATTTACCATTTTTTCAGCACCTTTTCCACCGAAGCGACAATTTCGTCAGCTCTGACAATTTGCCGCCGGGCGGTCTTTTTATTCACGTTCTGGTGGGAATAATCCGCCTGATCCCTGATTGTTTGCATTTTCATCAAATAGGATTTCATCCCACCCGGATACACTTTTTGCTTTCCGATCAGCCTGCCGTTGAATTCAGCCTGAACCCATTTATGTTCTATTTTCTCTCTTGTGATGCCCCGGTCGGCGAGCGCTGAAACGGCGGATTGAAATGCGGCGTAACAGGCGCGGTTTGCGCTGGCATTATAAAGCCCATTTTCGAAGCAGAGTTCAGCGGAGCGGAGATTTTCCTTTGCTTTCTCCAGGAATTCCTCTATCATTTCGAGTCAAGTTCCTTTTCCGGCGACGGTCATCGGTGAAGCCGCCTTTATGGCGATCTGTTTTCAAATCGATGGATTCCAAAACCCAAAACGGCCCCTGTATGTTGGAACAATCTACACCATTATCCGATCCTTCGCAAGGTAATCGGATTTCAGGCGAAAATTCGTGGGTGCCGGTGGAAGGGGCTGCCCGGGGCGGGGTGCGCTTAGCGGTCCGGGGCATAAATGCCTTTCATGCGGTAGAGGACGAGCTTGCCGCTGGTGAGGGGCACGGCGATGTGGCCGTCGTCATAAAGGCCGAGGCGGTCTCGTCCACCGGCACGTCGGGGGCCAATGCCGCTGGCATGGCCAACGCCCGGTGCAGGCTCTCGGCCACGCGGGCGAATCAATCGATCTAAATCTTTTTATACTCGCTCCAAAAGCTGGTGAAAGAGAATTCGATTGACATGGCCGGCATTTTATTGTGCAATGCACAAATTCAGGAGCAAGAATTTGCGTTATTTCAATTGCAACTGGAATTTACGATCTCTGATCACGAGAAGAATTGCCGAGCCATTCACAAAATGGGCACCCTCTACATCATCGCCACCCCTATCGGCCACCTCGACGACATCACCCTCCGTGCGCTTCGAACACTACAGGAGGCAGACCTGGTGGCGGCCGAGGATACCCGCCATACCGCCCGCCTGCTGTCCCACCATGGTATTCAGGCGAATCTGATCTCTTTTCATGAACACAATGAGGCGGAGCGGACCCCGGATCTGATCACTCGGCTTGAAGCGGGCGCGACGGTGGCGGTGGTCTCGGATGCGGGGACCCCGTCGGTGTCCGACCCCGGGTTCCGGCTGGTTCGCGCGGCGGCGGAAAAGGGGATTCGGATCGTGCCCATTCCGGGGCCGTCGGCTGCGATTACCGCTCTCAGCGCCTCCGGACTTCCCACCGATGCCTTTACTTTCATCGGATTTCCGCCGAAAAAGCCGGGCCGACGGCAGGCGCTGCTGCAAGGCTTGAAAGCATCCCCCCATACCCTTATCTTTTACGAGTCGCCGAAGCGGATTGAATCTTTTATCGAAGAGTTGATCGATCTGCTGGGAGATCGGCAGGCGGTCCTGGGCCGGGAGATGACCAAAACCTATGAGGAGTTCATTCGGGGTCCGCTGTCGGACATTCAAAGAGAGTTGGAGAATCGTCCTCAGGTGAAAGGGGAATGCACCCTGCTGATATCGGGTGCGGAAGAATCCGATGAAACGGACATACAGGATGAGGTGCGGGAGGAAATCGCCAATGAGTTAAAGTCGTCCGAAAGCAGAATATCGGAGTTGTCGAAACGAATCGCGAAAAAATACGGGATTTCCAAAAACGAAGTCTATGCGGAAGCCCTTCGTCTAAAAAATGAAGAAAGGAAGTGAAATGTACGATAAGCTGGATGCCATTTTTTCCCCGAAATCGGTGGCCGTGGTCGGGGCCTCCACCACGCCCGGCAAGGTGGGGCATGACATATTCGCCAATATCCTCAAGGGCAATTACCGGGGCACCCTCTATCCGGTGAACCCCTCGGCCCGGTCGGTCCTGAGCGTGCGGGCCTATCCTACCATCAAGGACATTCCCGACGCCCTGGACCTGGCCATTCTGATCCTGCCGCCCAAGCTGGCCCTTCAGGCGGTGGAGGACGCCATCGAAAAAGAGATCAAGGGGATGGTGATCGTCTCCGCCGGGTTTCGAGAGGTAGGCCCGGAAGGCCGGGAGATGGAGGACCGCATCGTGGCTATGTGCCGGGAGGCCGACATTCGGCTGGTGGGTCCCAACTGCCTCGGGGTGATCAATCCGCTGCCCGCGGTCGGGTTGAACGCCAGCTTTTCCGGGCGCATGCCCAAGCCCGGGAACATCTCCTTTATTTCCCAGAGCGGCGCCCTCTGCACCGCGGTGCTCGACTTTGCGGCGGACCGGGATTTCGGTTTCTCCAAATTCATCTCCATCGGAAACAAGGCCGATGTGGACGAACTCGACCTGCTTCGCTATTTCCACCGGGACATGGATACCGAGGTCATCATGATCTACCTGGAGGAGCTTCGCCGGGGCCCCGAATTCATTGAAGAGGTCAAGCGGATCACCTCCGGAGACCGGCCCACTCCCATTCTGGTGATCAAATCGGGCCGGACCGGCGCCGGGGCCAAGGCGGCCGCCTCCCATACCGGGTCCCTGGCCGGCTCCGAAGCGGTCTACGATTCCATCTTTGAGCAGTCGGGGATCATTCGGGTGGAGTCCATAAATGATCTCTTCGATTACGCCAGCACCTTCGCCTACAAAAACGAGTCCACCCTGGGGAAATTCCGCCGAAAGATTCCCGACGGCAACCGGGTGGCCATCGTCACCAACGCCGGCGGCCCGGGCATTGTGGCCACCGACATGACCATCACCTCGGGGCTGGAATTGGCTCAATTCGGAGAAGAAACGGTGGAGGCCCTGGCCAGTCATTTGCCGGCGGCGGCCAATCTGCACAACCCGGTGGACGTAATCGGGGATGCCTCCCAGGAGCGCTATGAAAACGCCCTGGCCGCGGTGATTCGGGACCAGGGGGTGGACGGCGCACTGGTCATTCTCACCCCCCAGTCGATGACCAACGCCCTGGGCACGGCCGAGGCCATCGTCAAGATCGCCCGGCGCACCCACAAACCGATCCTCTGCTGCTTCATGGGCATCGTGGATGTCTCCCTCGGGGTCAAGCACCTTCAGGAAAGCGGGGTGCCGGTGTTCCGGTTTCCCGAAAACGCCGCCAAGGCGTACGGTGCGCTTTACCGGTATGCCCAGTGGATGAACCGCCAGATGCTGGCCCAGTTCCGGCTCAAGCACGATGTGGACACCGCCGGTCAGATCGTCCGTGAGTGCCTCGAACAGGGGCGCACCCGACTGGGAGAAATGGACGGGCTGGGTCTTCTCAAATGCTACGGGTTCCACGTCCTGCCTACGGAGCTGGCCGCCTCCGGCGACGAAGCGGTGTCTATCGCCGAAAAAATGGGCTTTCCGGTGGTGATGAAAATCGTCTCGCCCCAGATTCTGCACAAATCCGACGCCGGCGGGGTCAAGGTGGGCCTCAAGGATGCGGATGGGGTCCGCACCGCCTATGATCAGATCATCGCCGGAGCAAAAAATTACAGCCCGGATGCCGACATCGAAGGGGTGCTGGTGCAGCAGATGGCGCCCAGGGGCACCGAGGTCATCCTGGGGGCGAACCGCTATCCGGTTTTCGGCCCCCTGCTGATGTTCGGCTTCGGCGGCATCTTCGTGGAGGTCTTCAAGGATGTGGCCTTTCGTCTGGCCCCCATCGGCCGCAACGAGGCCCGGCGGATGGTCCAGAAGATCAAGGCCCACAAGCTGCTCAAGGGGTTCCGGGGAAATCCGCCGTCCGACATTCAGGACATCGAAAAACTCCTGGTCAGCCTGTCGGATATGGTTATCAACCATCCTGAAATCGAGGAGCTCGACATCAATCCGCTCCTGGTCCATGAAAAAGGGAAGGGGGCCACGGTGGCCGACTGCCGCATGATTCTCAAGGCGCCGGATGAACCGCAATCCTGAATGTGAAATCCATCCGGTCATTCTCAAAGTCCCTCCCGGATACGGCGAATTGCCGGTTCGGGAGCGGGTGCGGTTCCTGAGTCGGTTCGGACGCCGGGCGGTTTCGGAATCGGCCGCACGGGCCGGATATCGGCTCACCTCCTTCCCCAAAGATGAAAACGGCGCGCCGCTGGCTGTGGACGGCATCCACTGGTCTTTGACCCATAAACCGGGCTATGTGGCCGGGGTGGCGGCACCCGGTCCGATCGGGATCGATATCGAAGAGATCCGGCCCCGTTCGGAGCGGCTCAAGGATCGCATCGCCGGTCCGGAAGAATGGGAACTGATCGATTCCGAAGCGCCCGAATCCTTTTTCCGCTTCTGGACCGCCAAAGAGGCGGTGCTCAAGGCGGCCGGGGTGGGATTGACGGCACTCTTCCAGTGCACAATCCGTCAGGTGATCGACTTCCGCTGCCTGGCCGTTTCTTATAAGGGCAAAACCTGGACGGTGGCCCATTTTTTTTTTGACGGCCACATTGCCGCGGTGATACAGGATCGATGCCGCATTCACTGGAAGGTGTTGAATGAGATTGAACCTGACCCTGCTGGCTGACCGCTACGCCATTTGCCGCTTGGCGCGGGATGCGAATATTCCAGAATGGGCTTGCCGAGCCGCCTTTTTTTCAGTTACCCGAACCCCTAATGAACTGTCCCTGGTCTGTTCTGAAAAAGAGATCCCTTTGAATGCGCCGTGCGAAACCGGGTGGCGAATGCTGCGGGTGGAAGGACCTCTCGATTTCGGCCTTACCGGCATTGTGTCCTCGCTGACGCTGCCCTTAGCCCGGGAAATGATACCGGTATTTGTTCTTTCGACCTATCAGACCGACTATCTTCTGGTAAGAGATAAAACACTGGCACATGCCGTGGCCGCGCTTGAATCGGCGGGTTTCGGTTTCGAGAACTCTAACGGTGGGTTCACCGTTTCCTGCGGGGTTTGACACTCGCCTTCTCCCTTCCTATGTTTTGTATATGTTTCATTATTGTCAGAAACGAAATACCGAAGGAGGGGAGGATGACGAAGAGACGGAATCTTGGAATCGAAATTGTAAGCCTGATGAGCCTTATCGGACTGCTGGCTGCCTGCCAGGGAAATGTCTTGGGATTCAAGGGAGAATTGGTGGAAGAAAAAAACCAGGTCTCTCTGAAATCGGGCGGCCCCCATTCGGAGGTTTGGAATACTCGAAACCTGATTCTCTCTTATGAATACACCAATCAGGCGGATCGGCTCGACATTTCCGGCGAAGTGGCCCTGGCCGGCGGCGCGGAAAATTTTCAGAAGGTGGAACATCTGGAGGTGAACCTCTATTTTGTGGACGGAAACGGACGAATTATTGAATATGCGCCGCTGTTCAGCGCCGTCACCAATGATATGGGCAAGAACTGGACCTTTCAAAGAAAGATAGAAAAGCCGGCGGGCGCAGAAACCATGGCTTTCGGCTATTCCGGACAGGTCCAGAGCGTCGGGTCGGATCAGGACCGGTTCGATTTCTGGAAGACGCCGATTTAGCGGCGAATCAGATTGGAGGACATATGGCCGTACATATCAGATTTCAAACGCTTGCGGCTGTCGGAACCCTGGTCTTCCTGTTTTTTCTGGAAGGATGTCAGGGAAATTTCCTCGGATACCGGGGAGAACTGGTTGCGGAAGAAAACCGGGTGCCGCTTCAATCGGGCGGTCCCCATTCCGGGGTATGGGATACCGACGACCTGGTGGTCCAATACCGATACACCCGGCAGGGCGGGACCCTCGGCATAGCCGGGGATATTGAGTTCGTCGGCGGCGCGGCCAGGTTTCAGATTGTCAAAAAATTCAGACTTTCCCTATATTTTTTAGACGGCAGCGGTCGAATTCTGGAGCAGGCCCTGCTTTTCGGCGCCGGCGGGGGGCGGCATATCCGCTTATGGTCCTTTGACAAAGAGATGCAACCGCCTCCGGACACGCGATCCATGACCTTCGGTTATTCCGGAGTGGTGCGGGGAACCGGCAGGGGTGCGAGCCCATGGAGTTTTTGGAAGACCCCGATATAGCACGAGCATACGAAGTCTGAGAAATGATCCGGAACCGATGATCAAACACTGAGAAGCGAAGGAGGCGTTATGGAAGAGCACACGGCACTGGATATCTTGAAGAAAGCGATCCTGTTCGAAAAACGGGGGCAGGCCTTTTACCGAAAGGTGGCGGAGCAGACCGACAGTCCGGAAGTGAAGGAATTTTTTGAAATGATGGCGGTTGAAGAGGAAAATCATCAGGACGTCCTCTCCGAACAATTCAAAGCCTACAGAGAAAAGGGGCGGTTCAGTCCGGGGGATTATCAGACCCGAAACGCTCCGGAGGTGGCATCCGAGGTGCTGACCCGGGCCCTTCGGGAAAAGATCTCCGGCGCCGGTTTTGAATCCGCCGCCATATCCGCCGCCGTTTCCATGGAAGAGCGATCCGTCGAACTCTACGGAAAGCGGGCCGAGGCCACGGATGATCCCGAAGAAAAAAACCTCTACCAGTGGCTTTCGGACTGGGAGCGGGACCACCTCAATATTTTGCTGGATATGGATCGGCAGCTCACGGAACAGATCTGGAACGATCAAAATTTCTGGCCTTTCTGATAGATCCTTATTTTTTTCTGCACCCCCTTTGTGATCCGACGGCAGCGAAGCGGTATTGTTCGCCGGGACCCGCCGTCGGATCCATCTACTCGCCCCGAGCCACCCCCACTCGCCCCGAGCGATCATACGGCCCATCTATTGACTTTTCCCTTCCCGATCGCCTATAACCAATTCCATCTTCGGTGACGATCGTTTTTCATGCGCTTGCGTGAGCGGCCCTACTTACAGACCCGCGAGGTAAACGAATCATGAATACCCCTTGGCTCCTCGACTATCCGGTTTGGCATCTCGATGTGTTCGGCGGCGGTTTCTGGATCGCCTTCATTGCGGTCATCCATGTGTTTATCGCTCATTTCGCCGTGGGCGGCGGTCTCTTCGTGGTGCTCACGGAGATGAAATCCTACCGGGAAAACTCCGCCGACATGCTGGCTTATACCCGAAAGCACGCCCGTTTTTTTCTGCTGCTGACCGTGGTGCTCGGCTCCGTTACCGGGGTGGGCATCTGGTTCGTGATTTCGGTGTTGAATCCCACTGCGACGGCCACCCTGATCCACTATTTCCTTTTCGGATGGACCGCGGAATGGCTCTTCTTTCTGGCCGAGATCGTGGTGCTTTTCCTCTATTACTATACCTTTGAAAAGATCGACCGGCGGCATCACCTGCAACTGGGGTGGCTCTATTTCATTTTCGGCTGGCTGTCTCTGTTCGTGATCAACGGAATCGTGGCTTTCATGCTCACCCCCGGGGAGTGGCTCGCCACCCGGGATTTCTGGGACGGCATCTTCAACCCGACCTTCTGGCCCTCCACCGCCTTTCGAACCGCCATGGCCTTCATGCTGGCCGGGCTGTTCGGGTTCGTCACCACGCTTTCCGTCAAAAATCCCGACCTGCGGGAAGAGCTGATCCGGTATTGCGCCAAGTGGCTCCTGATTCCTCTGGGGCTGGTTCTGGTCGCCGGCGCCTGGTATATCGCGGCGCTCCCCGAAGCCCAGAAGGTCATGGTCCTGGATCGTTCTCCGGAAGCCTTCCGGTACCTGCGGATTTTTCTTTGGATTTCCCCCTTCATTTTTGTCATCGGTGTTTTGCTGGCCCTTCGCACCCCTTTGATGGTGAAGCGAGGTCTCGCTGCGTTGCTGGTGCTGATCGGCCTGGCCTACATGGGCTCCTTTGAATGGGCCCGGGAAGCGGGGCGGCGGCCCTATATCGTGCGGGGGTATACCTATTCCAATTCGGTACGGGCGGCGGATGCGGCAGCCATTCAGGAGGCCGGGGCACTAAAGACGGCCCGGTGGGTGGACAACCGGGAGATCACCGAAGAAAACACCATGGCGGCGGGAAAAGAACTTTTCCGGCTTCTTTGCAGCGCCTGCCACTCGGTCGGGGGGCCGATGAACGATATTCTGGACCGGACCGAAAAATTTACGGTTTTCGGCATGGATGCCATGTTGAACGGGATGGGAAAGATCAATACCTATATGCCGCCTTTCCCGGGGACCCGGGACGAGCGCCGGGCCCTGGCCACCTATATCGTTCAAGGACTTCACGGAAAATCCGAGACGAAAGCATCATCGGCGCCGGCGGTGGAATTCGAACCGGTGAAGGTCCCGGCTTTTAATGAAAAAGAAGACGAATACATCCTTCTGGCCTGGAGCGGAAAAGGAATGCACTGCATTTCCGACAGCGACGCTTACTTCAGTTTTTCCTCTCCCGGCAACGATTTGTTTGCACAGCTGATTCGAAGAGGGGAGTCCCCTGAAAAGGTGACCGATGGGGTGACCCTCACCTATCGCATTCAGGAAGGATTTCAGGAGCCGGCCGGGCAGGTCGAGTTCTGGAAATATTCGAAGTCGCTGATCGGGAAAGAGATTCCCGAAAACACCGGACTTACCGGAAACAAATTGAGGGGCGATATGGACCTGGACCCGGAGAAGGGGATATTCACGGCCCGGGCCGTGCCGGTGGTCCCCTATCCCGATGAGGGCGGGTACCATCCCTATCCCCTGGCGACCATCGAGGCGCGGGATACCGAGGGAAACCTTCTGGTCGACACCCGGATCACCGCACCGGTCTCCACGGAGATGAACTGCAAACTCTGCCACGGCGGAGGGTGGCGTGTGGCCGACCAGGCCGGTCTGTCCGCCCGAACCGCCGAGGATATCCTGACGGTCCATGATCGAATGAACCGCACCGACCTGAAAGAGCGGGCCGATGACGGCAATCCGGTCCGGTGCCGGGAATGCCACGGCGAAGAACCGGAGCATCTCAACCTGTCGGCGGCTATTCACGGGTTCCATGCCAACTACCTGACCGGCCGGTGGGCCGAGGCCTGCGCCGCCTGCCATCCCGGAAGCCCCGATGGGGTCACCCATGCCTATCGCGGGATTCACAAACAGGTGGGCATCGACTGCATCAGCTGCCACGGCACCCTGGAAGATCTCGCCCTCAGCCTGCTGACGGCGGAAAAGGCGGCGGGCAAGGCCCCGGCCGATCGGCTCATGGCCCACCTCAAGCCCCGTGTGGTGGAATCGGTCGACCAGGTAAAGCCCCGGCAGCCGTGGATCAATCAGCCCGACTGCCTCAACTGCCACATCGATTTTCAGATGCCCGAAGTAATCGAAACCTTCAACCAGTGGACCCGGTCGGAGGCGGATCTATACCGAAACCGGTCCGGAGATGCGGGGTTGATGTGCGCGGGCTGCCACGGGATCACTCATGCACTCTATCCGGCGACCAATCCTTTCGGACACGACCGAGACAACATCCCGCCCGTTCAGTACCAGGGAAATCCCTATCCCATGGGCGCCGACAAGAATTGCAAGGTCTGCCATACCGTGGATATGGAGTTCGAGATGCACCATCCCAACTCCTTGAGAATGTTTCGGAACACCCGTTGAGAAGAAAACAGGCTTCGCGGACCCCGAATCGATGTTCGGACCGGGTTTTTCCGGGCCGGGGAGCGTTTGTAACGATGCATATGCGCATCACAGATCATCACAGGAGATGGCCATGACCGTCCGTTCACCCGAAAATTTCGATTCCCGCGCCATGACCCGGCGCCGTTTTCTTCGACTGGCCTCTTTGAGCGCCGCCGGTTTGGTGGTCGGGTGCGCCGTGGATCCGATCACCGGAAAAAAGCAGCTCATGCTGGTCTCCGAGG
>CAZNLT010000187.1:0-11061 GCA_964573705.1 uncultured Desulfobacterales bacterium | reverse complement strand
GATGGGAACCACCAAGTCCAAGATCGACCTGATGCCGGTGCTGGTGCCGGCCACCAAGGCGAATGGCGATCCGACTGTGATCGAGTATTTCGATGAAGAGGGAAAATCTCTTTACACCCGGGAATATATCCGGCCGCTGGTGGCAGTATATGCCGACCAGAATCCGGATTCACCCACCGGCGCGTCGGACGTTTTCGGCGCTGTCTCACGGGATGACGGCAAAACCTGGAAGCGGAAGAATCTGTCTCGCGCCGCCAACCGCAGCTCATTCACCCTGGCAAACGGCGAGCCTTATTACGGAGATGTTAAGAAACCGAACCTGAAAGTAAAAGGCAATTATGTACTTGCCGTATGGCAGAGCAAATACGCCAGCGGCGGACGCCCCCGGTCCTCGATTCGGGTATGTCCGGAAAAGGATATCGATACCGACGGTGACGGCGTCGTCGATTCTTGCATCGTCTGCCGCGGCGAGGGGGATAATGAGCACTGCGATGTCGATGACCCTTCAGATGACATTTATTACGAGGACGACATTTGGGGCGTGGGCGGCCCGCAGCGCAGCCGCGACTACACTGAAGACGGCTTCCCCGAAGTGGGTGAGCTGCCGTATTACTGTCTGTGGACCTGCCGCGGCGTCATCGACCCGGCAAACGGTGACATCAAGTGGTTCAAACCGGAACGCTTGACCTCGGGCCGGCGCGATGTCTGGCAGGTGATGGTCAACGGCGCCAATAAAGTGGGCTTCGGCGTGGTCTGGCAGGAAGACCCCGAGGGGGTGCGGCCGGGTGAAATGGCTGGCCCCGGGCATGGCTGGAGCGGTGCCACAACAAATCACAAAACCGACATCTGGTACAGCCACATCAAATGGGAGGACTTTGCGACCATCGACGAAAATTTTTCTCCAAATGGTGATCCGAACCACGCATTTGACGATCCTGATTGGACCAGCAACCGGCCGATGTGGAAGGTTCCCATGTCGCTGCCGATGCGGATTTCGGACAACGATACCTGCAACGCCGACAACCTGAAGGTGGAGTTGGGCGAAGACGCGCTGCCGAAGCAGGACATTGACGGCAATTACATTTACATTCCCATCATGGACGAAGACGGCAAGCATGCCGGGACCCATCGCTATGCGTATCTCATCGATAATAATGAAAACGGCATCCCCGACCTGTGTGCCGGCTTCCACGAATTCGTCAACAACCAGGGTGAGACCAAACAGGTCTGCATCACCGAGGACGGCCGCCTGCTCGACGGCGATACCGGCGCCTCCCGGCCGAATGTCATGTTCATGCCGTACAAGAAGGCGGATGGCGCACCAAGCGCATGGGTATCGATGGTTTACGAAGAGACCAAAGGGGTCGGCGGCGGCGCCCCCGACCACACGGGCGAGCCCCCATACGGCGGGGAGGACGATAAACCAGATTCTGGCAAGAACGTCATTTATCATTCCTTCGAGTTCGGCAGTCCGGTCAAGGTGAGCGGCGGCGATTTCGTCAACCTGCCGGCCCGCGACATCGATGGCAACCTGCTTTACCTGGTGGACCCGGAAGGCAACCATGCCCCGACTACCTGGGAGAGCCTCAGCTCGCTTATGAAAACGCCCGCCGGCCGCGTATGCTGGTGCAGCCTCCGGGGCGGGCCGTTATAATGTGAAGCTTCACATTATAAAGTTGAAACCAAAAGCACTATCTTCACAGAAGAGCGCCGGCCGAAAGAAAATGCAAAAATCAAGTGCGGAATAGCTCATTTCAAAGCAATGGGCAATGATGTTGAGTTCGCCGTCACAAATGCGTTTGAGGATTTTTCTGGAAAGTATGTTAATTAGGTATTTGTTTCTCACCAACGATTGCCTATCGGGATAGGGAGGCGCCTCACAGCGTCCCCCTCCCAGGCCACCGCTCCTACAGGGCCGTAACGCAAGGCTCGGCTGATCAGGCAGAATCAACCCCAGGGGAACATAAGCCCGAGTGAGGTAAAGTAATCATCAGGCAATGCGATATTGACCCATTTGACTTTGCTCATCCGCCAGAGGCCTTTACGAGCACACCCGGTCGTGACGGCATAGTTGCGGGAAATCCCTCTTTTAAGCAGTTCTCCCACGCGGGTTCGGCGGTTCTTCCAATGTTTCCAGATCACCGCCCGAAGCCGCCGCCTGATCCAATGCGGCAGTGGTCGCAACCGATTGTACGACTCGGCGATGCGGAAATAATTCCACCACCAGGCCATGAACCGGTTCAGTTCACCGATGATTTGCCGGATGCTGCGCCCGTGGCACCGGACCGTTATTTCAGGGACCCGTTCTTTGAACCGCTTTATCGCCTTCCGGTGAAGGCGGATTTTCGGATTCTTTCTTGTTTGGCCACTGCCACGGATAGAGGACTTCATCCTGTGTTGCGGACTCGTCCCGACCGCACTGCGCCTCAAACCCGCCTGCCCTCCACCTCTCGGTGCGGGCATACCTGTATGTACTTCGACCCGCGCTTTTGCCTCCGGCTTCCTTCAGGCGTACATTGCTGCACCACGCTTGCCTTCGGCTACCCTTCGCCTCCGTTCGGCTGGGTATGGACTTTGACCAGGATCTCCGTCATAATACTGCCCATCAACAGTTAGCAGCCGGGACAGGCCCGACACACAACATCTTTTTTCGGTATCATTGTCAGAATGTTTTATGATGATCACAATCCGCCTCATATTCACGTTGAGTATCAGGGAAATAAGGCTCTACTATATTTTCGCGGCAACATTTTGAAAGGCGATCTTCGGTCCCGAACAGCAATCCGACTTGTCCGAAAAGTTCTTTGTGGAATACTCATTTTTGAAAGATGAAAAAAGCCAAACACTGTCTGGCTTTTTCGATAAGCGCCAGATGGGCCGGACGGTGTCTGACCAATCCTCCTGGCGAAAATCCCAGACGGTGTCTCGGAAATTGGATATTGCACAGATTTGGCAGACACTGTCTGCCCCACGAGGATTCCTCAGCAGTTCAAAAGAAAGGAGGAACCACGAATGGACACGAATAAACACGAATTGAGTAAAACCACGGAACACACTGAAAACACAGAAGTGGAACCAGCAAAGAACGCAAACGAGCATAGATTGACGACACAAGACGGGTTGGCCGAATTTTTGCTCTACACCGCGCCGGATGGGCAGGTGAAGGTGGAGTGCATTCTACACGATGAGACGATCTGGCTGGCACAGGATCGCATTGCCGAGCTTTTTGGTGTGCAACGCGGCTATTACCAAGCACCTGAAAAATATCTTCGAGTCCGGCGAGCTGGAGGAAAAAGTGGTTAGTTCCATTTTGGAACATACCACTCAGCACGGCGCTATTTCACAGCGCCCCCCTCCCAGGCCACCGCTCCTACAGGGCCGTAATGCAGGCTCGGCTGATCAGGCAAAATCAACCCCGGGGGAACATAAGCCCGAGTGAGGTAAAGTAATCATCAAGCAATGCGATATGGACCCATTTGACTTTGCTCACCCGCCTGGGGCATTTGCGGGCACAACCAGTCAATATATTTTTATTCTAAGAAAGCCAACGGGAATCTTAGCATGACTTATCCTTCTAAAAAAAAGAATCGCAAAAAAAACGAAAAACTACCAACCTTTGATCCGAATCCAAGCGGCCGATTTGTGCATGAGGTATTCAGCAAAACAGATGTAAAAGGAATACTGATAGGCCGGTTATCGGTATGGGTATGGATTTCGGAAGAAAAAAAACAAGCGTTTACCAAAGACATGGACATCGCCGTTACACGGGAAGGATTGCACAAAATACGAAAATGGCTGAATGATCAGCAAATGAAATTTCTCGAATTGGAAATCGGTGGAGTTAACGTCGAGCTACCCGGCCATATAAATGTAGATTTTATCACACGGAATGGTGAATTTGGAGACTTTAGCCCGCTTTTTGAGGCAGCGATAGAAAATGCAGTTGAACTCGGAGAGACCATTGAAGTGGGTGGAGACAAATTGGTGGTAGTTTCACCGGAATATCTTACGGCAATGAAAATCGGTACCGGTGAAAAAAAAGATGAGGATGATGCAGAAATGCTGCTCGCGGATACCGAAATGAACATCGATAATACGCGTTCTATTGTTTCAAGGTACTTAGGTCCTGGATCGCTAAGCCGACTGGAAGTAATATTGCGTAAAATCGGGCATCCAAAAGCCAAACCAACCTACACGAAATCTTAGACGCTATTTTAGGATACCTCCATTGGATTGAGGTGAATTATGTGGGATCTAAACGAAGTGAAAAAGATCGAATACAAGGGAAAATACGTCTATCATATCCAATTCGATGACGGCGTTGAAGGAGATATCGATTTAGAGGAATACATCTCGAAAGATCCTGTTTTCCAAACTTTGAAGGATCAAAAACTGTTTTCACAGGCCGGCATCGAGGGGGGCGCCATCGCCTGGCCCAATGGAACGGATATCGCTCCGGAAACGCTGTATGAAAAGCTGACTGATGCCAGCAATTCACTTCAGCGGACGCGAAAAGAGGCCGTGCGCTACTGAGGGGTACTACGTCCCATACCGAGCCGGCAACATCTCCCCCTGCTCCTTCTCGAAGCGGCGTGCGATGCACAACGCCCCGGCGGTCTCCAGAAACCGAATCAGTTCCGGAAGGGAAATCCGCTGGTTGAACCCGCCCAGGTGCGGACCGGTCTGAAGGCTGATCTCCTGCTTCCCTTTGGTGAAGGCGGCCGCAGCCTCCCGGGTGAGCCCCCGGCTCTCCAGATGGGTGCGAAATTCCGCTTCGCTCATGGCCTCCTGATCGGGAACCCGCAGGATCTCCTCCATATGGGTATCCACCCCCATTTCCTCGATCATCCGATCCACCAAATCGTTCAACCCCTCCGGGGAAATGTTCGTGTCGGCCTCTCCGGTGAACCCTGTAAAAAAGGACTGAAAAATCCCCCGGACCAGATCCAGAAAAGACCGGCGGTCGAACAGGTCCCGGGTATCGACCGGCACCCCGGAAGCGGAAAAGCCGAAACGCTCCGGGGCCCGGTTTCGAAAATAGCTGCCCGCCGCCAGCAGAAGACTTAAGAGCTGAGTCCCGATTTGAAAATAGAGTTCCGAGCCGGCGCCGGTGGACGACTCCAGATGTTCCAGATCGCGAAGCCCCGACAGGCCGAAATTGGGGTATCGGCAGGAAAACAGCCACTGGTCCAGTCGTCCGCCCCGGCGCCAGTCATAGATGCCCGCATCATTTCGGCGATGCTGCTGGATTCGGTTGTGAAACAGCGGAATGGGGGCGGAATGAAAAATCCCCATGCCGGTCATCTCTCCCATAAGCCCGGCGACCCTGTTCATCACCCGTTTGAACCGATCGGGGTCCAACCCCCGGCCCTTTCGATGGTCGTTGGGATAGGCGAAATAGTCCCGGTGCGCCAGAAAGGCGATCGCCCACACAGGTCCGCCCCCGATGTCGGATCTGGACAGAGGCGTCCACACAGTATTCAGCTGAAACAAATACCGGCCTTGGACCTGGATCGGCTTCGGAATATCGAAGCGATAAGAAAATCGCGTTCCAGGTTTTCGAAGCCGATCGGCCCAGGCCGCTTCGGCATTGAGGCCGGGAATGCCGTCCCGGGTTTTTGAAATTTTGACCACCAGGATCGAATCGCTCCCTTCCACCGGTGCGACCAGACTCCGCCCGATTAAAACCGGAACCTCGGATACCGCGATCCCCTCCCGCTGGAGTATCCCTTTCCAACCGATGCGGGGGATCGGTTTGGCCGGCGGCGGGTCAAAGTCGGGACCGGTGATCGAGACCGGCAGTGTTCCCAAAGCCTCGGCCGAGGCCCGGTGGGCGGGTCCGGAACCGGTTCGGACCACCCGCTGAAGCAGGGCCAAAGCCTCGGCGCAAAGCTCGGAAGAGAGCCTTTGCTTCGCAATCACCACCAGCGCCTCGGCCGCCGCTTTATACAGGAAAAAAGCCTGTCGCTGCCTGATGAAATCGGTTCCGGAGATGATCCGTCCCAGGGTATCCACCGTCCGCGGCAAAGCGATGTCCGGATGGGCCTCGATCAGTTTCTGAAGGTTGCCCACCACCACGAAGGCGGCGCTGAAGCTGAGGGGACGGCAGTTGAGAATCGTTTCGTTCCGTTCCAGTTCCGTGGTCGGGGTCCATCCGCTCATGAGATCTTATCGGGCCAGAAACCGGTTGTATTCGTGCATCCTGGCGAAGGCCTTCACCGCCCGCTCCGGGGTGGGATAGAAGACGCCGTGGCAGTCTCTTCCGTCCACGTGATAGATGGTGCGGCTGTCCCCCTCGAAGGAGATGCTGACGCCGTATACCGGCTTTTGGTGCTTTTCCATCAACTCCACGATAAATTCCAGGTATTGGACTTCGAACTCGGCAAACTGCGCCTTGACCGAATCGGTGATTTCGACGGTATAATTCGGGTCGGACTTATGTGCCGAATCGATAATCCGGCCCAGCAAATCTTTTCGACCCACCAGCCCCAGATTGATGACCGCATCGCAGCCGTCCCATTCCATCAACTCCTGAAGTACCGAAACGGCCACTTCATTGCTGTGCTCCCCCACGATGTCCACCGGGTTGGAGCGGCTCCAGTAAGGCGGAAGCACCTGGTCGATGCGGGAGACGATTTCAGGGCTCAGCTCCGGCACCGCCAGTCCGAATTCGGCGCAAAGATCGGCGGTGACCACGCCCCAGCCTCCGCCGAGGGTCATAATGGCGGCCCGGTTGCCTTTGGGCAGGGGAAGCGAAGAGAAGGCGGCCGAAAGATCCAGCAGGTCCATGGGATAGCCGGCGGTGACGATGCCGGCCTGGCGGCAGACCGCTTCGAAGACCCGCACATCCGAAGACATGGCCCCGGTGTGACTGGCGGCGGCCCGGTTTCCGGCGCTGCTTCGCCCCCCCTTCATCAGCACGACCGGCTTCTTTCGCCCCACCCGCCGGGCGGTCTCGAAAAAGCGCCGGCCGTTTTTGACGCTCTCCACATAGAGCATGATGTTTCGGGTAACCGGATCGACCTCGAAGGCATCCAGAAAATCCTCGATCGTCACCATGGCCTCGTTCCCGGAGCCGGCGAAACAGCGTACCCCGATCCGCTGCTGTTCCGCAAAGGCCAGAAGCTGAGTCCCCATATTTCCGGATTGGGCCACCACCGCCGTAGATCCCGGCTCGGGCCAGACATGGCTGCCGGTGCAGTACAATTGAATGTGCGGGTTGCAAATCCCCATGGTGTTGGGTCCCAGGATCAGAATCCCGGCCTCCCGGGCCGCATTCACCAGTTCCCGCTCCAGTTCCCGGCCTTTCTCGCCGGTTTCCCCGAATCCGGAGGTGATAAGGAGCATGTTTTTGATTCCCTTGTCCCGGAACTGAGGGATCAGCCCCATCACCCCTTTGGCCGGAATCGTCACGATGGCCAAATCCACCGAACCGGGAATCTCTTCCACCGACTTGAATACATCCCGTCCGGCGATGGCGCCGCCTTTGGGGTTGACCAGGTAGATCTCCCCTTCGTATCCGTGGGCGGCGGTGATGGTAAACAGGTTGTGCCCCCATTTTCCGAGCCGGGACGAGGCCCCCACAAAGGCGATGGACCGGGGATGAAAAAAATTGCCCAGCTTCTCGGGGTCCAACGCCGGAGGGGTTTGGGGTTCGGCTCCGATTTCCCGAATCACCACCAGCCCATCCACCGCCTGAACCTCTCCGGTGGGGGCGGCCAGCAAGGGATTGATGTCGATTTCAGCGATTTCCGGATAGTCCAGAGCGATCTTCGACAGCCCGGTCAGGGTCCGAATCAGCCCATCCAGGTCCACGGCCGGTTCTCCGCGAAAGGACCCGAGCAGGGCCTTGGCGCGAATCTCATCCAGCATCTCCCCGGCATCCGATTCCGTCAACGGCGCCAACCGAAAGGCCACATCCTTGATGGCTTCGGTGAATATTCCGCCGACCCCGAACATCACCACGGGCCCGAACTGGTCATCCCGAAACAATCCGGCCACGAATTCACGCCGCCCTTTCACCAGCGGCTGAACCAGGAACCCCTCCAGGTCCTCTCCGGCCGCAGCGGTAATGGAACGGGCCGCGCTTCGGATCCCCTCGGAATCGGTCAGATTCAGGTGTACCAGCCCCTGTTCGGTTTTATGGGACAGAGCCGCCCCCATCCCCTTCAGGACCACGGGAAAACCGATCCTCTCCGCGGCCTGCACCGCCGTGTCCGCATCCGCCGCCGAAATTTCTTCCACCACCGGCACATCATAGGCCTTGAGCACGATTTTGGATTCATGCTCGTTCAACGACCCGGCCCCGGATCGTTTCGCCTTCTCAATCAACTCGCGTATATTCAATGTCGAACTCCTTTTGGAAGCATCCGCTGACATCCGCCGACCTTCGTTCCTCGAACGACCGATTTTCAACCGTAACTCTTGAGTTTAAACCCGCTGGTTTTCCGGGTCAAGGGCTTATCGCGTACGATCACAAGAATTTTTTAAATCAGAACCGGTTTTTTAAATGGAATAAAGGTCGGCAGGCAGTGGAAACTTCACCACCGCGCTGAGGGAAAGCCTTCAAAAAGAATTCGAGGGAAGGAAAAAAACGGGGGCCGGGCTTATGGGACCCGGAAGGAAGCCAGGGGACCGCGGTTCATTTCTCCGTGAGGATTCGAAATCTCCCGGGAAGGTTGATCGCCCTTTTTTTGATCGGTCAGAATGGCCGATTCTTCTTGAACGCGCCACGTAAAGCGCCACTGACTGGTATGAACGAATCGGCGCCTTTCAGTAAACTGAACCCCGCCGCCGTTTTCCCGAAGCGCATAACTGGAGGAGACGATTTCGACCCCCCTGGGGATCAGGGCATAACTGCCGAACTGAAGGGGACGGTTTCGGTGCTTGAGAGTAATGGGGATGTAGCGGGCGTAGTGTTTCGGGGTTTTCTGCCGGTATTCGATTTCGATGGTGACGGTCTCTTTCCCTTCGAAACGGAGCTTGAATCGACGGGACCCAAAGCACCGAATTTCCTTCAGGTGAAATATTAATATGCCATACATTTAATGAATATGCAAATTTTTTTATTCGGGTTTCAAATTTACACTTGTTAATAATGGATTGCCATACCGCCTATTGATTCTTGGAAATTCCTCTTTATCCTCTTAGAATCACTCACATTGACATTGATCCTATCATCTTATAATACCGGCACCATCCAGATTATTTCTCAACCAATCAAGGAAATGGGTGCATGACGAGAAAAAAGAAAACGGCGTCTGAAAACATTCTCATCCTGGGTCTCGGCGGAGTCGGCACCTACCTGTCCAAACGGCTGGTCCATGAAGGGTACGCCGTCACTGCTATCGAGCCGGACAGTGGGTTGGTGCGCCATGCGGACGGCTATCTGGACGCCCGCCTGATTCAGGGATCGGCCATGAGCATGGACTGCTGGCGGGAAGCCGATGCCGGAAATATAGACGTGCTGATCGCGGTCACCAACAATGACGCCGTCAACATGATGGCATCGATGATCGCCGACCGATTCGGTATTCCGCTCAAGATCGCCCGGGTCCGTTCCACCGATTTTGACCACCCCGATTCGGTGCTGACCACCGAAGATCTGAAGATCGATCTGGTCATCCATCCCGAAGAATTGGCCGCACAAGAGATCGTCCGGCTGGTGAAACGAACCGCCGGGATCGAGATTATCGATATCGCCGAGGGGGAAACCCAGGTGATGGCCACCCGGATCAGCGAAACCTCGCCTTTGGCCAACCAGAAGCTGAAGACCCTATCCCGAACCTACAACAGTTTCCCCTTTCGGGTCGTGGCCATCGCCCGAGGGATCACCACCCTTCTGCCCGGCGGCGACAATGAGATTCTGCCTCATGACCAGATTCTGATCATGGCCGCCAAACGGAATCTGCCCCGATTAATGGCCCTGGCCGAAGTGAAGCAGCAGCGGCGCCACCGGGTGATGATTCTGGGCGGGGGGCTTGTGGGTGGTCGGGTGGCCGAGCTGATGGGCAAGGATGTTCGGGTGAAGGTCATCGAAAAAGATGAAACCCGGGCCTCGGAGTTGTGCCACCGCCTTCACCATGCCGAGGTGCTTCACGGGGACGGCTCCGATGCCGAAGCGCTTGACCTGGCCGGACTCAAAGACATGGATACCTTCATCACCACCACCGGCGAAAATGAAACCAACATTATGAGCTGTATGCTGGCCAAACACTTGATGCGCGCCACCAACGGAGAGGACCGCCATACCGAACATAAAACCATTTCTCTGGTCAGTAAGGAAGAATACCTGGTATTGGCTGCCACCAGCGGTTCGGATATCGCCCTCAATAAAAAAGTGCTGGCGGCCAATGAAATTCTTAAGTTCATCCGGCGGGGGGAACTGCTGTCGGTGGCCCATCTGCACGGATTCGATGCGGAAGTGGTGGAGATCCTCGCCGCGCCCGATTCGCCTATCACGCGGGTGCCTTTATCCAAACTGGACCCGTCCTATCGCGGAAAAATCCTGATCGGCGGGGTGCACCGGGACGGCCGATGGAAAATCGCCGTAGGAGATACGCAGATTTTACCGGCTGAACGGGTGATCGTGGTCTGCAAATCGCTCCACCTGAAGGATGTCCACAAATTGTTTTTGGGATAATATATCATATAAACCCTTACGCCTCTACCGCTTCCAGAAAGAAGGATAGAAGATCACCAGGGCCGAGAACATTTCCAGCCTGCCAACCAGCATATTGTAGGAAAGAAACCATTTGCCGGCGTCCGAAATGAATGCGTAATTTTCCGACGGCCCGATGGCGCCAAATCCCGGCCCGATGTTCATGAGGGTGGCGATGATCGTACTCATGGCGGTCAGGTAGGTCATGTCGTCGGTAAGCACCATCACACACCCTCCCCCCAGCACCATAAAAATGTTGACGATAAAGTAACAGACCGACAGATAAATAATGGAATGGTCCACCGGCCGCTGGTTGAGACGAACGGAAATAATCGACATGGGTTGAAAAAAGATCTTTTTGACGGCCGACGACATGAACTTGCACAAGACCACATAATGGA
>CAZNLT010000186.1:0-11261 GCA_964573705.1 uncultured Desulfobacterales bacterium | reverse complement strand
CACCTCCATTCGGCCGTTGATGGCGCCGGCGCCATCAACGGCCGAATGGAGGTGCGGACCCAAGCGAATCCGCCCCTGATAACGGCGGTGCTTGATGCCGACAGCATCCAACTCGATAAAATGGTGCGCGGAAAGGACCCGGCCCAAAGTAGTAAAGGCAACATGAATATCAACCTGGATATTTCCGGCAGCGGAAAAACTTACGCCGAACTGGCGGCCGATCTTTCCGGAAAAGCCGGATTGAATATGTCGGACGGCAGGCTTTACAACCAGTACATGCGTCTGCTCGGGAAAAATATTTTTTCCGCTCTGATCGACACCCTCAATCCCTTTGATCAGGAGCGCGAATATGTGGATATCAACTGCATAGTCATCCGGTTCGAGATCGAAGACGGTCTGGCGGAGAGTATGGCTCTGGTGCTGGATACGCCCGAAGTGGCCATCGTCGGGGAGGCCACGCTGCTGTCCGGCAGCGCCGGCAAACAGAATATCTGCCAGGCGGCTTTAGAAAAAGCCTCGGAGCCGGGTGCCCCAAAACAATCATCCGGAAACCGGTCGAAGGATTCCCAATCGACCGTCACCCGAAACGATACAACGTCGGATGAACAACCAATCAGCTTGAAAAACCTTAAAGTCCAACCTGAAAAATCGCCATGAACATGGAATCAGCATCAGATCCGGAAACCGAGGCGTCCCCGAAAACCGAACCGGAAGAGTCTGCCG
Organism: uncultured Desulfobacterales bacterium; assembly: GCA_964573705.1. Classification (GTDB taxonomy): domain Bacteria; phylum Desulfobacterota; class Desulfobacteria; order Desulfobacterales; family Desulfococcaceae; genus JAABSQ01. The sequence goes on along the minus strand of CAZNLT010000186.1, from coordinate 10,538 downwards.
GGCTGAAACAGGGCATCGCCCGAATCAATCAGCGGCTGTTGAGGAGCAGCCGGGTAGAAGGGCGCATCATGATGGGCCTGCTGTTTCTGGGTATTTTCTATACCATCTATTTCGCCCGTGGATTGTTGCTGCCGATCGTTATCGCGTTGCTGCTTGCCGCGCTTCTGCAACCCGCGGTCAGTTTTCTGACCCGGTTTAAATTTCCGAATGCGCTGGCGGCCATTCTTGTGCTTGTTCTTCTGGTCTCCGTTCTTGCCCTCGTGGCGTACCGCATCGCCGCCCCGGCCTCGGAGTGGTTCGACCGGCGGCCCTACCTGGCGAGCCAGCTCGAGTACAAGCTTCGAACCTTTAAAAGCTCCCTCGAGGAGGCCAAAGAGACCACCAAGAAATTCGAAAAGCTGACCGAACTCACAGACGAAATAGAAGAAGGAGAAGTAGTGGTCAAGGGGCCGACCCTTTCGGATCGGATCATGGTTCAGGGCAAAGCCATGGCGATCATGCTGGCGATTGTTCTGGTGCTGACCTATTTTCTGCTCTCCAGAGGCCGCCCCACCCTCAAACATATGGCCGAAGAGATCGAAGACCAAGGGCAAGGAAGGAAATGGGCCAAAGTCCTGGTACAGGTGCAACGGGAGGTGGCCCTTTATCTGGTGACCATCGCCATGATCAATGTTACCCTCGGGGCCTTGACGGCCGCCGCCATGGCCCTGCTCAAGATGCCCAACCCGATCCTCTGGGGGGTGGTGGCCATGACCCTCAACTTTGTACCCTACCTGGGCGCCATGGTGACCACCTTGATCATCGCCACCGTCTCTCTGGTGACCTTTACCAGTTGGCCTCAGATTCTTCTGCCGCCCTTTGTTTTTCTCTGTTTCACCGCACTGGAAGGGCAGTTCGTCACCCCCACCGTCGTCGGGAAACGGCTTCAACTCAATCCCATCGCCGTGATCATCTCCCTTTTGTTCTGGGGATGGGTATGGGGAATCGGCGGCATGCTGATCGCGGTGCCCATCCTGGCCGCCATTAAAATCGTGATCAAAAGCACGGAGGAACTGAAGACTTTTCAGGCCATGATCGGATAAAAAGCGAATCCTTTATCGGTTTTATCGGCGAAAATACGTATTTTCGTCGGGTCATTTACCTGTATCCCCTTATTTCCTCCGGATCTCATTTTTGTCACCGTAACAGATGTTTTCTCTGCTCTGAATGAGGGAGGAATAAGCGAACACCGACAACTTCGGACAGGATGGAGGCAGATATGGCACGTCCGATCTGGAAGGGCGCCATCACACTGGGGCTCATCAACGTGCCGGTTTCATTAATGCCGGCGGAAAAAAAAACCGATCTCAAGTTTTCGCTCCTGGACAGCCGGGACCGGTCGAAAATCCGGTATCAACGGGTCAATGAAACCACCGGCGAGGAAGTGCCGTGGGATCAGATCGCCAAAGGGTATGAACTTGACGGCGATCATTACGTGCTGCTCACCCCCGAGGACTTTGAAAAGGCGGATGTGGGAACCAGCGACAGCATCGCCATCGAAGACTTTGTGGACCTGGACGAGATCGGTCTGCTCTACTACGACAAGCCCTATTACCTGGCCCCCGGCAAATCCGGTGAAAAGGGCTATGTGCTGCTTCGGGAGGCTTTATCCCGCTCCGGCAAGGCGGGTATCGCGCGACTCGTGATTCGGAAAAAAGAGCATCTGGCCGCCCTGATCCCGTTTGAAAACGCCCTGATTTTGATGATTTTGCGCTACCATCAGGAGCTACGGCCGTTGGCCGATTACGATCTTCCCGGCGATGATATCAAGGAATACCGGATCTCCGACAAGGAGATGGATATGGCGGTGAATCTGGTGGAGAGCATGTCGGTGGAATGGGAACCGGACAAATACCAGAACGAATACCGGGACGCGCTTCTGGCCTGGATCAATGAAAAGGCCGAATCCGCTGATGTCCCCGAGACCCCCTCAAAAAAGAAGGCCTCCAAGCAAGGGGATGTCATCGACATGATGGATCTATTGAAAAAATCGGTGGAAAAAACCCAAAAAGAACGGGGAACCGCCAAAGGCAAGAAAAAATCCACCGACGCCAAAAAAAAGACTCAAAAGCAGGCGTCCGGAAGCTGATGAGCCGAATTCAATAAGATGGCAATATCCAAAAAATCGACAGGCGATCTGGGCGAATACCGCAAAAAGCGGGATTTTTCGCATACCCCTGAACCCAAAGGCGACAAGTCGGAATCGGAGGAGGGGAATTGGTATCTGATTCATAAACATGCGGCCAGCCGGCTCCATTATGATTTTCGGCTGGAACTCGACGGGGTGTTGAAAAGCTGGGCCGTTCCCAAAGGACCGAGCCTCGATCCGGGGGAAAAGCGGCTGGCGGTGCATGTGGAAGATCATCCCATCGAATACGGCGACTTCGAGGGAGTGATTCCCGAAGACGAGTACGGGGGCGGCACCGTCATGCTGTGGGACCGGGGGGAATGGGAACCGGTCGGTGATCCCGGGAAGGGATATGCCAAGGGGGACCTCAAGTTCCGTCTGCACGGCGAAAAGCTCACCGGTGAGTGGGCCCTGATCGAAATGAAGGGCAAGTCGGGCCGGAACGGGAAAAACTGGCTCCTGATCAAAAAAAAGGATGATGCGGCCCGGCCCCTGAAAGAGGGGGATATCCTCAAAGAAGCCCCCAAAAGTGTGGCTTCCGATAGATCCATGGAAGAGATCGCCGAAGACCGGGAGCGGGTCTGGTCCGGAAAGGGGGAGGTCGATTCCGAAGCGCAGCCCGATGAACACTCCGAGGAAGTGCCCCAAAAAAAGGCACGGAAAAAGAAGGCTTCGGATAAAAATGACTTCTCCGGCCTCGGCGACCTGAAAGGCGCCCGCAAAGGCAGCCCGTCCAAAACATTCAAACCCCAGCTGGCCACCCTGGTGGACAATCCGCCGGAGGGCGACGGCTGGCTCCATGAAATCAAGCTGGACGGCTACCGCATTCTGGCCCTGAAGCAAAAAGACGAGGTCCGAATGATTACCCGAAACGGCAAGGACTGGACCGACAAGTTTCAACCGGTCGCCGACGCCCTGGCGGCGTTTCCCGCTGAAGAGGCCCTCATCGACGGAGAACTGGTTGCCTTGGATCCCGACGGCCGCAGCGATTTCCAGACCCTTCAGAACAGTCTTAAGGGAAAATCGGGTGCCGATCTGGTTTTTTACGTATTTGATCTGCCTTTTTGCGGCGGATATGACCTGACCGGGTCCCCCTTGACGGACCGAAAAACGGCGCTCAAGGAGCGGTTCGAATCGATGGGCAGTGACGCAAATCGAATCCGCTACAGCGATCACATCGAGGGCGATGCCGAATCGGTCTACAAGCATGCCTGCCGCATGTCCCTGGAGGGGGTAATTTCCAAAAAGATCGACGCCGGATATGTTCAGAAGCGAAGCCGGAATTGGCTTAAAAGCAAGTGCATCGAACGTCAGGAATTCGTCATCGGCGGGTTTACCGAGCCCTCGGGATCTCGAATCGGATTCGGGGCACTGCTGTTGGGCTATTATCAGGACGGCGACCTGATCTATGCCGGAAAGGTGGGCACCGGATTCGATGACGATACGCTGAAAAACCTGGGGGAAAAACTCCGGTCGCTGGAAATCGAAGCGCCCGCCTTTGTCGATCCCCCCAAAGGGTATGCGGCCAAGGGATCGCACTGGGTGCGCCCGGAGTTGGTGGGCGAGGTCGAGTTCACCGCCTGGACAGAGGACGGATATCTTCGCCATCCCTCATTTATGGGCTTGAGAAAGGACAAATCCCCCGAAGATATTGTGCGGGAGGAGCCGAAACCGACCGGGGCCGTCGCGGAAAAAAAAGAAAGTTCCGGAGAGAAACCACCATCCGCCGGAGGGGCGAAAAAATCATCCGGGGAAACCGCCGTCGCCGGCATCCATTTGTCCAGTCCGGACAAGGTGCTCTATCACCGGCAGGGGACCACCAAAATCGAACTGGCCCGGTACTATGAAAAAATCGCCGACTGGGTGCTTCCCTATCTGGTCGACCGTCCTCTCACCCTGGTGCGCTGCCCCCGGGGGCATCAGAAGGGCTGTTTTTACCAGCGGCACATGTCCGAAGGCATGCCCGAAGCGGTGGAAACGATTCAGATCGAAGAGAAAAAAGGGGAGGGCCAATATATCTACATTCGGGATCTTCCCGGATTGATCAGTCTGGTTCAACTGGGAGCGCTGGAATTCCATCCCTGGGGATGCCGCATTGACCGAATCGAACGGCCGGATCAGGTCATCTTCGATCTCGACCCATCGCCGGAGGTCTCCTGGGAAAAGGTGGTGGAGGCGGCCCGCACCGTGGGCGATCGGCTGGATCGCCTGGGCCTGCAATCCTTCGTTAAAACCAGCGGCGGAAAAGGGCTGCATGTGGTGCTGCCGCTGACCCGGCGGTCCGACTGGGACGAAATCAAGGCCTTCGCCCAAGCGGTGGCCAAAGACATCGCCGAAGATGATCCCGATCATTACGTGGCCACCATGAGCAAGCAGAAGCGAAAGGGAAAGGTCTTTATCGATTATCTTCGCAACAGCCGGGGCGCGACCAGCGTGGCTGCATACTCGACCCGATCGAGAACCGGAGTCCCGGTCTCGGCCCCCATCCGCTGGAATGAACTCACCCCGAGCCTCCAGGCCGACGCCTATACCATCGAAAATCTTCCCCATCGCCTTTCATCTTTAAAAAGCGATCCATGGGAAGATTTCTGGAATGTGCGGCAGTCGATTACCAGGAAGATTCAGAAAAAATTGGATCTGGCCTGAAAATCAGAACTGAAGTCCTTCAATGCGCGCACACCGAGGCCGGGCCGCCATGCACTGCCGGATCAGCAGGTCCCACCGTTGCTGTTGCTGCCGGTTTCGGCTGTGATTGGTGTCCCGGTCATATTTTCTTTGAATCGGGGGCATCAGCGTATCTTTGTGCCGATTAAAGCAGTTTCGAATCGCAGTACCCAGGGCGGCCGGGTTCGGGGCCTGAAGTTCCATAAAATCACGGGCCATGGCCCAGGCTGTCAATATGCCCAAATTGTAATGCCCCTGTTCGTGGGACAGGAGCTCCGCCGTCTGTGAAGCGCCCTGTACCACCTTCGCCACGGGCGACACCCCGATCTGAAAAGTCTCGGCCATCATGAACTGACCGTTGACCTGTCTGAACGGCCGATTCGGCACATTGAAATTGATGTCCACATGGGCATCTTCATCGGGGAGATTGGGTACCGTTCTGAAGTTGCTCCATTGCAGGTTGACCGGGTTGGGGGAGACGGTGATTGCCATGAGGTTACCTCCTTGGTGAGGGGTTGGGGCTAGACTGTCATGCTTATAGAAGAAAGAACCCTATATGTCATTATAAAAATTCATTCAAACGCAAGCATCGGACATCCGCTCCGGCGCTCTCCAACCAAGCGAGGAATCACTCCGGCCGGTACGGCTTTCCCAAGGCGGTCGGGGCCGAGCCGGACAGGGTTTTCAGGATCGATTTCAGACGGGGTCGGTTTTCAGCCCGAATTTGAAAGGTTTCTTTTCGGGACAGGTACATGAGAACCAGTGTGAAGATCATTAACGGGAAGGGCGCCACCTGAAAGACCTGGGCCGGGATCGACGGGAACCATCCCTGAAGATAGATGCCCATCATCTGCAAAAATGCGAAAAGATAGGCCCCCAGAGCCGCCCGCACCGGATGCCAGCCGCCGAAGATCACCAGGGCCAGGGCGATCCACCCGGTGCCTTCGGCGCCCTGGGGCCGCCCCCATCCCGGTTTGGCCGACAGGGAGAAGACGGCCCCGGCGATTCCCACGAAGAATCCGCCCACCAGAACATAGATCATCTGAATGCGTCTCGGATGAATCCCCCGTGCATAGGCGGCCCGGGGATGCTCCCCCACCGCCCGAAGCCGAAGCCCCATCGGCGTTCGGTAGAGATACCACCAGGCCAGGCCGATCAGGATCAGGCTGCCGTAGACCGGCAGGTTGTGGCTGAAAAAAATGGGCCCGACCACCGGGATATCTCGTAGCAGGGGGATGGGCAGGGGCTCCACCTGAGGACCGTGCAGCCGGGCATAGGAATTGCCCAGAAAATAGGCCAGATCCCGGCACATCAGGGTCAGTACGAATCCCACCGCAATCTGGGACTGCCCGAGGTATATGCTGAAAACCCCGACGGTGAAAGCCACCAGCGCCCCCACGCAGCCTGCGGCGCCAAACCCGAGAAGGAGACTGCCGGTATCGAAGGATACGGCGAAAGCGGCCATGGCGCTCAGCAGAATCGTCCCGTCCAGGGAGAGATTGATGATCCCCGCTTTTTCAGTGATCGTCTCCCCTATGGTGGCCATGACGATGGGGGCGGCGCCCGCCGCCACCCCGGCCAGCAGAATGATCAGATCAATGTTCTGCACCGGACCTCGCATTCGGGGTCATGATGACACCGCCTTTCGGCTGCGCGCCCGCCATCCATGCACGCCCAGCACTGCCAACACCAGGGTCCCTTGAATCACCCCTGCCAGAGAGGAGTCCACCTGCAGGACCATGGGCAATTGAATGGAGCCCACGTTCAGACAGGCGAAAAAGAAAGCCACGGCCGGAACCGCCCAGACGTTGTAATTGGCCAGCATCACCACCAGCAGCGCCAGATAGCCGTAATTGCTGGAGATGGCCGGGATGAGGCGATGGTAGATTCCGCTTACCTGCAAACCGCCGGCCAGTCCGGCGAACCCGCCGGCGAAGATCATGGCCAGGAGCATGTATCGCCCGGGCTGAAGGCCGAATAGATAGGCAGCCCGGGGGTTGCCGCCGATGGCCCTGAGGTTGAGCCCGATGCGGGCATACCGAAGCAAAACGGCTGTGACGACGACGGCGAAAAGCGCCAGGGTGAAGCCCACCGGGGAGAGCCGCAGAAAGCCCGCCGTGGGCAGCCAGAGTTCCCTGGGGAACAGCTCGGTACCGCTCATGGAGGCCACCCCCGGCCGTTTCCAGGGACCGAAGATCAGCCACAGGATAAGCCCCTGGGCCACGAAATTCATGCCGAGCCCGGCAAAGATTTCATTGACGCCTCCACGGGTCTTGAGATACCCGGTCGCCAGTGCCCACATGCCCCCACCGATGCCGCCGGCCAAAAGAGCCAGGGCGAGAAACGCGGCCGGGAACGGCTGCCCCATTCCCGTGCGCAGAATCAGGGCGGCAAACACCGCGCCCACCATGACCTGCCCCTCCACCCCGATGTTCCAGAGACCGATGCGGAAGGTATAGAGCAATCCGCAGGCGCAGAGGGTGAGGGGAATCCAGGTGTTGAGGACGTGGCCCAGCTTGGACCCGGATCCGAGGGAGCCTTTGAAGAGGTGGTAAAAGGCGGAAAAAGGCGGGGCCCCGGCCAGAAGCAGTACACCGACGGCAAAGATCAGAACGATCGAGAGGGTGAGGCCGATCTCCTCCAGAAAACGAAACATCCGTCGGGATCGGGAGTCAGCGGGGGCGGAATCATTCATGAGGACCGGTTCGTCTTTCATGCTTTTCCGGCGATGGCCAGGCCCAGTTCCCGAAGATCGGTGGCCTCCGCCCGGACATCTTTGATAACGGCGCCCTCGAAGAAGACCAGAACCCGGTCGGCGATCATCAGGATCTCATCCAGTTCCGCGGATGAAAAGACAATGCCGGTGCCGGCCGGACAGGCGCTTTGAAGATACTGCCAAACCCAGTGGGCCGATGCCACGTCCAGGCCTCGGGTGGGATTTTCCAGAAGCAGCAGGGACGGATTGGGAGAGAGAAAGGACAACAGCAGCCGCTGCTGATTCCCTCCGGACAGGGAGCCGACCGGTGATTGAGGATCCCCCTTGATGTTGTATCGCTCGATTCGGGAAACGGCGGTCTGCCGGGCATCTGCCCAGTGAACCCAGAATCGGTCTGTATCGGAGGCCAGGGCCATGTGTTCGGCGATATCCATCTCCGGAACGAGGCCCTCCTCCAGCCGGGAACCCGGCAGAAAATGGACCCCCTCGGATTTTAAAAAAGGATAGGCGGTGCCGTTGAGCGGCAGGTTGCGAAACCGGACCATGCCTTGCCTCGGGGCTGTGAGGCCTGCCGCCAACCGCAGAAATACGCCCTGTCCGCTGCCTTCCAGCCCTGCAAGGCCCACCACTTCGCCTTCCCGAATGGTCACCGAACAATCGACCAGACCGGTGCGGCCGCCGGCGGCATGCACCCGGTCCAGGGTCAGGAGCAGATCACCCGGGCGGATCCGCCGGCGCTCCGGAGGTTCGGGCGGGGTTCCGAACATCATCTCCATCAGCCGATCGGGTCGAAACGGCTTTTCCGCCTCTCCGGTCACCCGTCCCCGGCGCAGCACCGTCACCCGATCACAGAGGGCTTCCACATCCTCCAGCTTGTGGGAAACCAGAATTATACTTTTGCCGGTATCGGCCATCCGCCGAAGGGCGGCAAACAGGGTGGCCTTCTGGGTGGCGGAAATGCCGGTGGTGGGTTCATCCAGAATCAGCACCCCGACCCCCATATCCATCAGCCTCAGGATTTCCAGCTGCTGGCGCTCCCCCACCGTGAGGCCGCCGGTCTGCGCGCCCGGCGGAAGGGCGAAATCCAGGTCCCGGTTGAGGGCCAGAAGCCGGCGCCGGGCGTCTCGGGATCCATGGGCCGGCCCGCCCAGCCGGAAGTTGTCCAGCACCGTGAGCTGGGGGAAATCGAGCGGGTCCTGGTAGAGCATGCCGATCCCTCGGGCCGCGGCTTCGGCCGGAGACCGGTAATCGGTCGGGGCGCCATCCAGAAGGATGCGTCCCTCCGTACGAGGGGTAAAGCCCGACAGGATCTTCATCAGGGTGCTTTTGCCGGCCCCGTTCTCTCCTAGAACGCCGTGGATGGTTCCCGGTTCCACCGTCAACCCGATCCCGTCGTTGGCCCGGATATTCCCGTAATGCTTGTGAATATTTTCTAATTGCACCCGCATGGGAGATTATTCGGCGCTGCTCTGGCCCTCCATTCCCTTCAGAAGCTGCTCCATATACCAGATCTGTTTGTCGGAGGCGACTTCGCCCTCCTTCAGGAAAACGCTGCCGTCCTGATAGAGAAGGGGACCTTTGAACAGTTTGACCTCCCCGGATCCAAGTTTGTTAATGAATTCGTCCAGAGCGGTCTGGGTCTTTTCGGACATGGCCGCGCCTTTTTTAAAACCGATGGTGCTGGTGTCCGGGTTGTTGATGTCGTTCCAGTCGGGCGCCAGCCAGAGCCATTCGGATTTCCAGGACCCGCCCCGGGCCGCCTTGATGAAGTGGATGTATCCCGGCCCCCAACTAAAAAAGGGGACGCCCAGGCAGACCTCCTCCGCCCCCTCGCAGGCCCCTTCATAGTCATAGGGAAGGGCCCAGACCGTTTTGCCTTCCTGTCGTTTCTGGCGGGCCACCGACAGGTTTTCGGTGGTGTCGATGCCGGAAATGATCACATCGTAGCCGGTGTTGTAAAAATTCTGGGCCACCTGGGTGGGATCGGCGGTGACGCCGGGAATGTTGAACCAGAACCCGATCCAGGTGACCTTGAATTTCAGATCTTCGGGATTCTTTCCGAGCACGTTCACCCAGGCATGCCGAGCCCCCAGATAAGCGGCGGCGGCCAGACGCCGGGTTTCCTCATTCACCAGCGGCCCCAGATAGCCGATCCTGCCGGTCTGCGTGGTCATGGCCGCGGTAAATCCGGCCATCATCTTGCCGTAGTACATTCTGCCGAAAAGATTGGAAAGATTCTCCGGCGCCTTTCCGGTCAGGACGTCGTCGCCGGACACATGAACGAAACGGATCTCCGGGTGCATCAGTGCCGCTTCCCGAATCCCGTCTTTCATATCGTCGGAATTGGCGATGATCAGCTTGGCGCCTTTCTCCACCATGTCATCCACCAGCTGAGGAATGGTGATCCCGGGCAGATCCGCCGGATTGACCTTGTCGATGTAAATCATCTTGGTGCCGGGGAGGTGCTCCTCCACATACCGCCCGCCCTCGTAGTGGGCCTGGCTGTACCCCCGGTCATTATAGGGGCCCACCAGCAGAAGGCCGAAAGTGAAGGGATCGTCGGCGGCCGGGGCGGGGGCGGGACACAGGACGATCATCAGAATCAGAACCAACAACATGGACGCAATCGATGCGGGCTTTTTGGGCATGGGGTTCCCTCCTTGGGATAAAAAATCGAAGCGGCGGGGAAAAGAATGTTACCCGGCAATCGTATGCGGGTCTATATATGTGGAAAGGGGAATGGGGTCAAGAGGGGGGTGAGCCAGATCATTTTTTGCGGTGATAAAGTACATGACCGCTGGACAGGGCAACCACGGGGGGTTGCCCCTACAATCGGTGGCCGCCGGCATTGGTTTCGTCCCGTCCCGTAGGGGCAGGCCTATGTGCCTGCCCTTTTCGTGTACGCCCCGGTTTTCGTAACATCCTCGGTTTTCCGCCCCACGAATGCGGCCCGGTCGGCGGGACGATGGAGGCGCCCAAATCCCGCATTCG
>CAZNLT010000185.1:0-11316 GCA_964573705.1 uncultured Desulfobacterales bacterium | reverse complement strand
GTCAATCTCGGCACCGATAAACTGGAGATCGCCGACGCCATCGCCAAAAAGGTGCGTCACATCAGCGGCGGGCTCCGCTACTGCAAAGGGATGGGTGTGGAACTGAAGGACCGGGGGATCGTCCAGGTCTCCATGAACCTGACCGATTTCACCAAAACCGCCATCTACCGGGTCTTTGAACTGATCCGGATCGAGGCCCGGCGGTACGGGGTCAATATCGTGGGCAGCGAGGTGGTGGGGCTGGTGCCGATGGCGGCCCTGGTGGATACGGCGGAGTATTACCTGGGGATTGAAAACTTCTCCATGGATCAGGTCCTGGAATCCCGAATCATGGAATAACGGAAGCGGAAGCGAAGGAGGCTGTGAAGATGCTGGCAAATCTGAAGATCACGGAGTTCATCGACCAGGTCGGGGGAGACACCGCGGTCCCCGGCGGCGGCAGCGTGGCCGCCCTGAGCGGGGCCCTGGCGGCCGGTCTGGCCCGAATGGTCGCCAACCTGACGGTGGGCCGGGAAAAATATGCGGTGGTGGAACCGGAAATGAAGGCCATCGTCAAAGAGGCCGCCGAGCTTCAGGAACAACTGACGGCCGACATCGACCGGGATTCGGCGGCCTACACCGGGGTGATGGACGGTTTCAAAATGGCCAAGTCCACCGATGCCGAAAAAACCGCCCGGGCCCGGGCCATTCAGGAGGCCATGAAGCATGCGGCCGCGGTGCCACTAGAGGTGGCCCGGCACGCCTTTCGGGTGCTGGAGCTGGCCGAACTGGTGGTGCAGAGGGGAAACAAGAACGCGGTCACCGACGGTGCCGTCGGGGCCATGCTGGCCCGAACCGCGGTGTTGGCGGCCTTATACAATGTCAAAATCAACCTGAGCACCATCCGGGACAAGGAATTCGTCAAAAAAATGGCGGATGCGGCGGCGGACCTGGAAGAAAAAACCGCGGCCAAGGAAAAAGAGATCCTAACCCATGTGGACCTCTAACCGGTAAACCGATGATCGGAACGCCGGCGAATGCAACCTTCACCCGGCCTCCCTTCCGAGACCTCCGCCATGCATCTGCTTATTGAACAGCTCCTGAACGGGCTCGCCATGGGCGCCATTTACGCCCTGGCGACCCTGGGGCTGGCCCTGGTCTACGGCATTCTTCGGATTCTGCATGTGGCCCATGCCGCCGTATACACCGTGGGGGCCTATGCCGGTCTCTACCTGTACGGCGTCTTCGGAAGCCTTCTGCTCGCCGCACTCGGTTCCATGGTCTTCTGCGCCGCCCTGGGGGTGACCATCGAGCGGTTCGTCTATTTTCCGCTCCTCAAATATCCGCCCTATGTCCCGCTGATCGCCAGCATCGCCGTGATGCTGGCGATCGAGGAGCTCTGCCGCCTGATCGCCGGCCCCTATATTCTGACCTTTTCGGCCCCGTTGCCCTTCCCCGACCTCCATTTCGGGTCGATCACCATTTCCGCCACCCTGACGGCGGTCTACTGCGTCACCGCCGCCGTTCTGGTCCTGCTCTGGTATATCACCTCCCGAACCGAACTGGGGCTGGCCATGCGGGCCGCCTCCCAGGACCTGCCCATGGCGGATGCGGCGGGCATCAACAGCCACCTCGTCATCACCGTCACCTTTATCATCGGCTCGGCCATCGCCGCGGTGGCCGGAATGCTGGTGGGGATCTACTACAACCAGGTCTACCCCACCATGGGGACGGTGCCGGCGTACAAGACCCTGGCCATCATCGTGGTGGGGGGCCTGGGCTCGGTGCCGGGGGCGGTGATCGCGGCCCTGCTGCTGGGGGTGGCCGAAACCCTGCTGATCGGATACGCCCAGATCCCTTTGCCCCGGGACGCCCTGGCATTCATCGCCATGATCGGGGTGCTGATGTGGCGCTCCGAAGGGCTGATGGGATCCAAATGACCAGCCGAATCAACGTCGAATAAAGCCGAATAAAGAAGATAGACAGGAAAAATCATCGCTTATGAGCGCTTACGTCATCACCATCGCGACCCTGATCGCCATCTATGCCATCGTGGCCTGCGGACTCAACATCATTGTCGGGTACGCCGGGCAGATCTCCCTGGGCCACGCCGCCTTTTTCGGCATCGGGGCCTATACCGCGGCCCTGTTCGCCACCAAGGCGGGGCTCTCTTTCTGGTGCGCCCTGCCCTGCGTACTGGTCATCAGCGGCCTGATCGGATTGCTCCTGGGGTTGCCCAGCCTTCGGGTCCGACACGATTTTCTGGCCATCACCACTATCGGGATCAATTTCATCGTTGAGGCGGTCTTTCTCTATGTCCCCTTTTTCGGCGGCGCACTGGGGATCGGCGGCATCCCGCAGATCACCCTCTTCGGTTTGGCCCTCAAGGGAATCGGCTTTTTCTGGCTCTGCACCGGGTTTCTGGTCCTTTCCCTCGCGGTCTGCTGGTGGTTCACCCGGTGCTGGGCCGGATTGGCCTGTTTCGCGCTTCGGGAAGACGAGGAAGCCGCCGCCGGACTGGGAATCTCCCCGGTGCGGTTCAAGCTTCTGGCCTTTGTGACGGGGACCGCCATGGCCGGGCTCGGCGGGGCCCTGTACGCCCACTACATGCGGTTCATCAGCGCCACCGACTTTTCTTTTCCGGTCTCCATCTCTCTGCTCAGCATGGTGGTGGTGGGCGGCATGGGCACCCTCTGGGGGCCGGTGCTCGGGGCCCTGATCCTCTCGGCCCTGCCGGAGCTGTTTCGGCCCCTGGTGGATTACCGGATTCTCTTCACCACCACCCTGCTGCTGTTGATGATCCGGTTTCAGCCGGGGGGCCTTCTGGGAGAAGCCGGTTTTCTCCGCAGCCGGGTCGCCGCCCGAAGCCGGGGAGGGCGGCGATGAGCGAGGGACTGCTCAAACTCGAGGGGCTCAGCAAGCATTTCGGCGGCCTCAAGGCGGTGGACGGGGTCAACCTTCAGGTGCGCCGGGGGGAGATTCTGGGGCTGCTGGGGCCCAACGGGGCGGGCAAAACGGTCTGCTTCAATCTCATCTCCGGGGTCTACCCGCCCACCGCCGGCCAGGTCCGGTTAAGCGGACGGCGGATCGACGGTTTTCCGCCCCACCGCATCGCCCATATGGGCGTGGGCCGCACCTTCCAGATCGTCAAACCTTTCGCCGCTCTGACCGTTTTGGAAAATGTGCTGGCTGCCTGCGGGGTCCGGCGGTACCCCTCATTGATCCGAATCTGGTCTCCCTGGCGGTCAAAAATCGACCGGGAGATGGCCATGGCGGTGCTCGACCGGGTGGGGCTCGCCGACCTGGCCCACCGCAAAGCCGGCCTGCTGCCCCTGGGCAACCTGAGACGGCTGGAGATCGCCCGGGCCCTGGTGGTGGGGCACAAGCTTCTGCTTCTGGACGAATCCTTTTCCGGTCTGCGGCATGAGGAAATTCAGCGTCTGGAGGCGGTCATTCGGCGGATTCGGGAAGACGGCATCGCCGTCCTGCTGATCGAGCACAATATGCGGGTGGCCATGGGGCTGAGCGACCGGGTGGCGGTGCTGGATCACGGCCGCAAAATCGCCGAGGGCGCCCCGGATTCGGTTCAGAACAACGATGAAGTGATCGAGGCCTACCTGGGCCGGAAAGGCAGGGGCCATGCTGCTTGAGGTTCGGGACCTGTGCATCGCCTACGGGGATATTCAAGCGGTCGACGGGGTGAGCTTTCATCTGGAAAAAGGGGAGTTGGTCTCGATCATCGGCGCCAACGGCGCGGGCAAGACCTCCATCCTCAACGGCATCATGGGCCTGATCCCCTCGGACCAGGGAAGCATTCATTTCCAGGGAAAGGATATCACCGTTCACCCCGCATTCCGGCGCGCCCGCGCGGGCATCCGCCTGGTCCCGGAGCGGGGGCGGGTGTTTCCCCGCCTCACGGTGATGGAAAACCTCATGACCGGAATCTACGGCCTGCGAAAAAAACCGGACTTCGAAGAGCGGCTGATCTGGCTGTATGAACTCTTCCCGATTTTGCGGGAAAAACAGGACGACCCGGCGGCCACCTTGTCCGGCGGACAACAGCAGCAGCTCTCCATCGCCCGGGCCCTGATCTCCGACCCGGCCCTCCTGCTGGTGGACGAGATCTCCATGGGGCTTATGCCCAAGCTGGCGGACCAGGTGTTTGATATGCTCCAATCCCTCAACCGGGACCAGGGCCTCACCATCCTGCTGGTGGAGCAGAACGCGGTGGCCTCCCTGGCCGTATCCCACCGGGGCTATGTGCTGGAAACCGGTGCGTGTGTCCACGACGGACCGGCCGCGGAGCTGACGGCCGATCCCCGGGTCAAGGAAGTCTACCTGGGGGGATAAAAAAAAGCGGGTTCCCCCGGTCTTTCCATATACCCAATACAAAGGAGGAAAACCCTATGAAACGATGGACATGTCTATTGAATCTCATTCTGGGGAGTCTCATTCTGGTGATCCTGATGACCGTCGGCGGCGCTTCCGCCGTGGAACCGGTCAAAATCGGCCTTCTGGCCCCGCTCACCGGGTTTGCCGCGGCGGACGGGCTGAGCGTGCAGAACTCGGTCACCCTGGCGGTGGAACGGGTCCTGACCGAAGGGGGCATTCTGAACCGACCGGTGCAGCTGGTGGTCTACGACGACCGGGCCGACGCCAAAGAGGCGGTGGCCCTGGCCCGCAAACTGATTCAGCAGGACCGGGTGATCGCGGCGGTGGGCGGCTCTTACAGCACCCCGACCCGGGCCGTGGCGCCCATCTTCAATGACGCCGAGGTGCCCTTCGTGGCCGCCTATGCGGTTCATCCCGACATCACCCGGGCCGGGAAATACTGCTTTCGAAACGGATTCCTGGGCATGGTGGAGGGAAAATCCGCCGCCCATGTGGCGGTGGAAATGCTCGACGCCAAACGGATCGCCCTGCTCACCAGCGACAACGACTTCGGCCGGACCCTGGCCGAAGGGTTTAAGACCTATATGAACAAACAGGGCGGGGAGGCCGAGATCGTGTTTGAACAGACCTATCCGTTTCAGGAGAAGGATTTCAAACCCTACCTCTCCAAAATCAAAGAGATCAACCCGGACCTGATCTTTGCCAGCGGGTACTATTTCCAGACCGGCCCCATCGTGAAGCAGGCCCGGGAGATGGGCATCGACGCCAAGATCCTGGGAGAGGAAGGGGCCGACTCCCCCAAATTTCTGGAGATCGCCGGGGATGCCGCCGAGGGGTTCGTGATCGTCACCAACCTCGACCGGGACGATCCCCGGCCGGTGGTTCAGAATTTTTTAAAAGAATATCAGGAGCGCTACGAAATCCAGCCCGACATGGTGGGGGCCTCGGCCTATGACGCCTTCATGATCATCGTGGACGCCGTCAACCGGGCGGGCGCCACCGAAGGGCCGAAGGTTCAGGAGGCCATCGCAAACACCAAGCAGTACAACGGCCTGACCGGGGTGCTCAAGGGCTTCACCGACATCGGGGAGGTCGTCAAAGAGGTCCAGGTTCAGATCGTCAAAGACGGCGCGTTTCGCCACTTCGGAAAGGTGACGGATATGGAATTGATCACGCCGTAATATTCCTTCACTTTTACCCTGTTCGATAGTGGAGGGCAGGCCTTCGGGCCTGCCCGAATTCCTTCCGGCCCAGCGGGATTACATTGGTCTGCACAGACCTGTCGGCCATGATCACCGTTTTGGCCATCCTTTCGATTATTCCGCCTTTGCCCGAAAAGAGGATCAAAGCCGATTTTTTCTACTCCAGCACGTGCTTGTCCAAGACAAAGCAGACAAACTCTCCGCTGAAAACCGGCTCCCCTTCACGGTCGGCGGTCACCGCTACCGTGTGCTTTTTACCCTTCTGTTCCGTAACCTTGGCTTCCGCAATCACCGTTTCCCCGACCCGGACCGGTTTGAGAAACTTGACCTCGGCCCCGCCCAGCACGACAAAGGGATGATTGACCGCGATCATGGCGACGTAATCGGCCAGGCCGAAAATAAAGCCGCCGTGGACCAGGCCGGATTCATCCGCGGCCATCCGCTCGGCGGCGGTCAGTTCCACCCGGCTGAATCCGTCTTCCACTGCCAGCGGCTTTCCGCAGAGTTCCGGGTCGATCTTGTGATGGGTTCGAATCTCCATGACGCCTCCTTGTGCCTTGTCTTTTCGGGTTACTGCCGAACCAGCCATTCCATGGCGGCAGATCGGTCCTTGCAGGATTTGAAAGACCGACCGGAAAATTTGGATATCCCGATCAATGCCACATTCAACAGCCCTTCCACGCCGACCACCGCGCTGGCTTTGATGTAAGGGGAATTGCCCTTTACGAACTCCTTGACCGCGTTCATCATTTCATTGTTGAAGCGCATGCCGGTGGCTTCGAACACCGCCAGAACGCTGTTGGGCGGCTGGGCCCGAATGGTTTTTTCGGCGGTCTTCAAGGTATCGGAAAATTCGGGTCCGAAGCTGAGATGTGAAAAATCCTCGATCAGAATCCGTTTCCCCTGGTGCTCCACAAATCGTACTCTGCTCATGAGTATCCTCCCCTGGTCCGAATCGGTTGCCTGTTCCCTGAATTTGTGATGTGAATAGTCGGGTCCTATCCGTCCGTCAAGAAAAATTCAGCGTTCAAAATTTCCAGAATAAAAGAGGTGGAGGAATCGGTCCGGCCATGGTATGGTTGCCATCGACTCAAGCCAAAGGAGACCCCCTATGAGCCGCGGAGACGCATCCGCCTGTGCCCGATGTAAAATCGACACCCCGAAACGGGCCTGTCAGGAGGATTCGGGCCAAGGCCCCCGCTCCTGCCCGACCCTTCACCAAAAACCGGTCCTGGACCGGGCGCTGAAGGAACTCGACAAACCGGACATTTACGAATTCGCCCGACAGGCCTCGATTCAGGAGGCGGCGGGCTACGGAGACCGGGATTTCGGATATGACCGGGTCCGGCCGATCAAACCCCGTATCCTGGAAACCATTGAGTTCGCCCGCCGAATGAACTACCGGAAACTGGGGCTGGTCTTCTGCATGGGATTGCGCCGGGAAGCCCGGGCGGTCGAAGGGCTGTTCTCCGACCACGGTTTCGAGATGATCTCGGCCGGCTGCAAAATCGGCCGGGTGCCCAAAGAAAAGATCGGAATTCAGGAGGATGAAAAGATCCGAATCGGGGCGTTCGAATCCATGTGCAACCCCGTCGCCCAGGCCCTGGTGCTGAATGAGGCGAAGACCGAGTTCAACATCGTGATGGGTCTCTGCGTAGGGCACGACTCCCTGTTTCTTCAATATGCCGAGGCGCCCTGCACGGTTCTGGCGGTCAAGGATCGGGTGCTGGGCCACAACCCGCTGGCCGCCGTCTACACCCTGGACAGTTATTACCGGTCCCTCAAAAATCCGGACGGCAAACAGGCATTCGAAACCGATGATTCCGATGAGACCGATTGATTCACCCGCCCGACGAGCGATTCCGTGAAAAAAATTCTTCTGGATCTGCTGATCTGCCCGGCCTGTCTGCCGGCGGAGGTTCGGCTTCGGGAGACCGTCCGCCAATCGGCCGGAGAAGAGATCCTGGAAGGAAAGCTGCATTGCGCCGCCTGCGACCGAATCTATCCCGTTGAAAACGGCATCGCGGATCTCAGCCTCACCCGGCATTCAAATTCGGTGCATTCGGAAAACCCCTATGAAACCGACGCCTCGGTCTCCGCCTACCTGTGGAGCCATTATGCGGATCTGTTTCAGGACGACCACGCCTCGGACGCCTATCGCCGATGGGCCGATCTGATAACGCCCGCCTCCGGCATCGCCGTGGATGCGGGGGCCGCGGTGGGCCGGTTTACCTTTGAACTGGGCCGACACCATGATTTCGCGGTCGGCATCGACACCTCTCGCGCCTTTATCCATACGGCACGAAAGCTGATGCACCATCGGCGGATCACCTTCCGATTAAAGGAAGAAGGGGATATCACCCGACCGGTCACCCTGACGCTTCCGCCGGAATGGACCCCGGAATGGGCCAATGACGCGATCGAGTTTATCGTCGGCGACGCCCAGGCCATGCCCTTTCCAACCGGCAGCGCGTCGTCGATCGCGTCCCTCAACCTGGTGGATAAAATTCCCAAACCGATACGGCACCTCGAGGAAGTGAACCGGGTCGCCCGCGGGTCCGGCGGCCGATTTCTTTTTTCCGACCCGTTTTCCTGGTCCGAGAAAAACGCCCGGAAAGAAGACTGGCTGGGGGGAAAAACCCGTGAACCCGGCGAAACCGGCGCCGTCAGGGGCATCGATGCGGTATCCTTCCTGCTGAGTGAATTCGCGCCGCCCTGGAAGGTCGAGGAACAGGGCCAGATCTGGTGGAAAATCCGCACCCATGCCAATCATTTCGAATTGATTCGAAGCTGCTATCTCAGGGCCCGTCGATAACCCGGCCCCCGAATTCAATTTCCGGAATTCAATTTCGCTTCCGGTCAAGAATGTTTCGGACGGTGACCGCCAGATCGCGCATTCGGTAGGGTTTCGGAAGAGTGCCGGCGATCTCCGGGGCGTCATCTGTATTCGAGGCGGGCCGCCGATGGTAGCCGCTCGACAGAATGATCGGTATTTCCGGCCGAATCCGAAGGATATCCCGAGACAGGGCCTCTCCGTTGATCCCCGGCATGGTCAAATCGGTGATCACCAGATCGAAATCCGCCGGCGCCGATTGAAACCGGGCCAGGGCTTCTTTGGGGCTGACCCGGGTTTCCACCCGATACCCCAGCTGTTCCAGCATCAGTTTTCCGATTTCCACGATGGCGCTTTCATCATCCACCAGCAGAACCGTTTCGGAACCCTTCGGCAGGGCCGTTCCGGAAATTCCGTCAAACACCTGTTCAGCCGCCGTTTCGGAAACCGGCAGCAGTACATGAAAGGCGGTTCCCGAGCCGGGTCCCCCGTCCACCCGAACGGCCCCGTTCAGGTTGCGGACGATTCCCTGCACCACCGACAACCCCATGCCGCTGCCTTCGCCGGACGGTTTGGTGGTGAAATAGGGGTCGAAAATCCGGTCTCGAATATCAGGCGGAATGCCGGGGCCGGTGTCTCGCACCGTGAGTTGAACATAATCGCCGGGCATCACCCCGGGGTGGGCGGCGGACCCGGCTTCATCAAGGGTTTCCGCGGTCAGACGGACCTCCAGCACCCCCGGCTGATCCCCCATGGCCTGGACCGCATTGGTGCAGAGATTCAGAACCACCTGCTGCAACTGAGACGGGTCCATGGACACAATATGGGGGCCGGGGGACAAGTGCTGACGCACCTCGATTCGGGACGGAATGGTGGCGCGCATCAGGGAGAGGGTTTCCCGAACGATCGGTTCGAGGGAGACCGGCTGCCGTTCGTTTTCCGTTTTCCGGGCGATGCCGAGCAGTTGTTGGATCATCTCTTTGGCCCGAATCCCGGCAGAGACAATCTCCCGAAGGTGGTCTTGTGTCGGCGATTCTTCGGGGACCTCCCCCTCGGCCAGTTCCGCATGACCCAAAATAATGCTCAGGATGTTGTTGAAATCGTGTGCGATCCCGCCGGCCAGGGTGCCGATTGCCTCCATCTTCTGGGTCTGCCGAAGGTGCTGCTCCATCCGGTATCGCTCGGTGATGTTCTCGGCGATGTCCAGCACCCCGATCAGACGTCCATCGGGGTCGAACACCGGCTCCCCCTTGATGTCCCAGATCCGCCCGTCCGGCGAATGGACCACCGACCGTTCCGGGCGTTGGGACTGAAAGGCGCGAATCACCGGACACCCGTCGCACGGCTTCCCGGGATCGGCCCATACGGCGTGGCATTTCAGGCCGGTCGGTTCCCCGGCCGAAAGCCCCTCCGATTCCGCAGCCGCCTTGTTCGCCCACAGCAGGTTCAGGTCCGCATCCACGAAGACCAGATTATGGGTAATCCCGTCCAGGATCGCCCTTTGAAAAGCCTCGCTCCGCCGCAGGGCCTTTTCGGCCCGCCTTCGCTTTTCCACCTCCTGTTCCAGGGCGATGAGCGCCTTCTGGTTGGTCTTTTCCACGTCCCGAAGACGGGTGATGTCCTCCATCACCACCACCGCACCGGTGACGGCGCTTCCCTCCCGGATCGGCGAAATCGACACCTGCATGTGCTTGATCTCCCCGGTGCGGGTCTCGAGTTTGCCTTCATGGTGAACGATGTGATCCTTCCGGGAAATCGCCTTGTCCACCGGGCAGAGTTCTTTGCACACCCGGTTTTCGTCACCGAACACCTCGTAGCATTTTTTGCCCAGGGCCTCCGAGAATGAGAAACCGGTCAGCGCCTCGGCGGCCGGGTTGATGTACTGAATATTCATGTCGAGGTCGCGAACATAGACCTCTTCTTTCATGTTCTCCAGAACGATCCGGTAGGTCCGGCTCAAGTCCATGGGATTACCCCTCTTGCGTCGTCAGCACCGCCCGGACCGGCGAAGCCTCGGCGCCTTTGATTTTCAGAGGAAGACAGTGCAATCGATACCGCCCCGGCGGCACCGGTTGAAGGTCGATGCCCTCCAGGATCAGGATGTCGTTCTTGAGCAATGCATCATGCACCGGAAACCCGGTGCCGCCGTATTGTTCAATGGTGATGTAGTCGATCCCGACCAGCCCCGCCTTTTGATCGACCAGAAGCTCTGCGGCGGCCGCGGTCATGTAGACGAAATCCTTCGTAAAGGAAGCGCTTCGACACAGCCCGTCCACCGAGTTCCGCGTCTTGAAAAGGACCGCTTCACCGGGGGAGATCGTCAGACCTTTCAATTCGGCGGGTTGGATCGACTCCGGATCATCCACCGCAATCACCTGCGCGGAGAGCATGAACCGCTCCAACGGGTATGCATCCAGGGTTTTCCCGCCCTTCAGAAAATGGGCGGGTGAATCGATATGGGTACCCGAATGGGCGCTCATCTCCAGTCGCGACAAATCGCAGAACCCGCCGTCGGCCAGGGTGGCGATCAGGTTACGGGAAAAGGGGGTGTCGCCGGGGTAGTCCACCGATTCTGTGCCGAGCATGACGCTGATGTCGAATACCTTGGGTTGGTTCATGGTATATCCCTGAAAGTTCTGTGCATAGTGTAACGCTGGTACGCTGGTCTAAATCAGGGGAACGGATTGAGATAGAAATTATGTTCTATTGCACAGATGGCAGATTTTGGAAAGAGGAATTTTATCGATTTTCCGGGACGGATTTCCTGAAACATTCGATGGGGCAGGGGACGCATACCGGCTGCGATGATCCCGAGGGTGGCAATTCCCCCGAATCTCTGATACGGAATATCCGAGGACTGACTGTGGACCTGCTGCCGTTGCTGTGGGGGCGCGAGGCCGCGCCCCTGAA